>DATEPM010000065.1:0-35923 GCA_035273185.1 Gemmatimonadaceae bacterium | reverse complement strand
TTGGCGCGGGCGTGGCGCGCGCGCCGGTCACGCGCCGCCAGACTCCTCGTCGTGCTCCGGCGTGCCCTGGACTGTCGCCGGCCGACGCGCGGGACGCGCGACATCGGCGCCCGCCTGATAGGCGGCCTTCGTTTCGGCGATGCGGCGCTCCAGCTCCTCACGGGCCTCGTGGGCCGCGGCGCGACCCGCCTCCATCGCACGCTGCACCTGCTGCTTCCGCACCTCGAGCGCGTGGCGGGCGGAATCGATTCGTTCCTCCACCCGCCGGCGCGCATCCTGGAACGAGTCCACGACGCCATCGCTCACGTCGTTCGCCACGCGCGTGGCGGCACGGCGGGCGCGCCGGGCGCGGCGCCTGATCTCGCGCCGCGTCTGCTGTCCGGACTGCGGCGCGAACAGCAGCGCGAACCCCGCGCCCATCGCCACGCCCAGCAAGAAGGAGCTCAGACTGCTGGAATGCTTCTCGATGACGACGTACGGCTCGTCCTCGTCGAAGTCGTACTGGCGGCTCATGACCTATCCTCGAGAGGGGACCTCGCGGCGCGACGACACCGCATCGCTATCTCTTCTTCGCCGGTTTTCCCTTCGCGGCGGCGCGGGAGGGCGCACCCGCGTCGGCCTTGCGCACCGCACGCGGGTCGCGATCGGCGGCGGCGCCGGCGGCAGCGGTACCTCCGCCGTTGAGCAGCAGCATCATCTCGTGCTGCACCTCGCTCACACTGAGCCCGGCCAGCTTCGCGGTACGTGCCACGTCGCCGCCGGTCGAGGCGAAGGTGCGCAGCACCAGATGCCGCCGCGCATCCGCCACCGTGGTGTTCCCCACCGAGAGCGTCAGCGGCGTAGACGGCTCGGCGGCGCCCCGCAGGTGGCGCAGCATCAGATCGTTCACCCCGATCTTCTCGCCGCGCGCCATGATCACCGCGCGCTCCACGGCGTTCTTCAGCTCGCGGACGTTCCCCGGCCAGTGGTACGACATGACCCAATCCCAGGCGTCGTCGGCGAAACCGGTGATCTGCTTGCCGTTCTGCTCCGCGTAGCGGGTGAGGAACTCGTTCGCCAGCAACTGCATATCATCGAAGCGCTCGCGCAGCGGCGGCAGATAGATCTCCACCACCGCCAGCCGATAGTAGAGGTCCTCGCGCAGCTCGCCGTCCGCGATCGCCTTCTGCAGATCCTTGTTGGTGGCGGCCACCACCCGAATGTCGACCTGGATCTCCTTCTTGCCTCCGAGCCGCCGCACCATGCGCGACTCCAGCGCCCGGAGCAGCTTCACCTGGATGTCCGGCGCCATCTCGGCCACCTCGTCCAGGAAGAGCGTACCGCCGCTGGCCATCTCGAATGCGCCCGGCTTCTCGTTGGTGGACCCGGTGAATGCGCCCCTCTCGTGCCCGAACAGCTCGTTCTCGAGAATCTCCTTGGGCAACGCCGCGCAGTTCAGCGCGAAGAAGGGGCCCTTGGCGCGCTCGCTCTTCACGTGCATCGCCCGCGCGACGAGCTCCTTCCCGGTGCCCGACTCGCCGAGGATCAGCACGCTAGCGCTGGAGGGTGCGACGGCATCGATGATCTGATAGACATTGCGCATCACCTCCGACTGTCCCGTGAGCTCGCCGTAATGCGTGAGCCCCTCCAGGCGCGAGGTGAGCTCGCGATTTTTCTGCTGCACCTGGAACTTCTCGAGCGCCTTCGGGATGAGCGCCTTGAGCCGGTTCAGTTTCTCGGCGTTGAGCGGCTTCTCGATGTAGTCATAGGCGCCCTGCTGCATGGCCTGCACCGCGGAATCGACGGTCGCCTGCCCGGTGATGATGATGCACTCGGTGGGAATCTCGCGCTGCTGCAGCTCGCGGAGCAGCGACAGCCCGTCGAGCTTGGGCATCTTGAGGTCCGCCAGCACGACGCCAAAGCGGTCGCTGGCCAGACGATCGAGTGCCTTCTGGCCGTCGTCGGCGATCTCGATGGGATAGCCCTCGTCGCCGAGGATGGCGCCGAGTCCGGTGGTGATCGCCTTCTCGTCGTCGGCGATGAGAATCTTCGCGCCTGAATGCTTCATGCGATCGGGGTCCGTTGCCGCGTCGCGCGGACGCGTGGGAATTCCAAAGAGATATCCTGCTCCAGCACCCGGACACGCACGTCCGCATCGGCGGCCGCGGCGAGGATGTCTGGCGCGATCTGTGGCTGCACCGTCGCTCCGCCCATGTGCTCGATACGGACGAGCGTGCCGTCCGCCTCCTGCACGCGGCAGAGTACCTCTGCCCTGCCCTGCACCGCTGATAGCAGCGCGGCGCCAAGCACCAGTCGAATGATACTCGCCGGCGCGGCCAGCGGGACGTTTCCGACATCCGGCCCCGCGCCCACCACCCCGAGCGACCCGCCCTCCGATCGCGCCACCGGCGCCAGCAGCGCCGCGACCCGCAGCAGGGTCACCGCCACCCCGTCGGACTCGCGGGCCGCGCGCGTGAGCGCGAGGAGCGCCTCCGCCATCTCCATCACCAGGTCGAGCTGCCTCGCCGCAGTGTCGGCGAAGGAGCCCACCGCCGCCGCCGGCGCCGCGGTGCTCGCGGCGCGAGCACGCACCACCTCCAGATTCACCATGACGCCATTCAGCGCACCACGCATCTCGTGCGCCGTCCGATCGGCGATCTGCTGCAGCACGCCGAGCCAGAGCTCGTCGGTGGACGGCATCGGCGCGGGGGCGGCCGAGATCCCGGTCGTCAGCGATGGTTCCCTACTCGCCGGCCTCCGCATCGTCCGGGGCCGCGGCCACGGTCGCGACACCCTCTGCCGGCGCGGGCCGATGCTGTACCGGGGGCTTCACGTACCTGGCGACCGCCGCCGCCGTGCCGGCGATGGCCAGCTGCTTGAATAGGAATCCGAACTTCTCATCGTATTCGCGGGCCAGCACCGCCTTCGCGCTCTCGGGCAGATCCCAGAAGCGCCGCTTGAATGGGCCGAGCGCCTTCTTCCGCGTCTTGTAAAAGAACTGCTCGTCGGAGTCGCTGGGCTTGCGCTCCTCCGTCGCGTTCACCCGCAACCACTCGTAGATCTCGTCCCGGAAGCTGGCCGGCATGTGATCGTAGAGCATGTTCTGAAAGTTCGTCGCGAGGTGAATCTCCGCGGTCTCGCGTTCCGGGAAGTTGTGGAAGGCCGTGTCGGGCAGCGTGGACGCGCCGTGCTGTACGGCGCCCGCCAGCCCGTACTCCTCGCGCGCCACCTTCGACAGGCGCTCCAGGGTGTCCAGGTCCAGCTTCACGTCGGCGATGGAGCCGTCGGGGAGCACGACACCCCCGTGCGAGGTGCCCGACTGCACGGAGATCTTGGAGAGCCCAGCCATCCCGCGCGGCAGCGTCCGATTGAAGCCGTCCATGAAGGCGCGCAGCTCCTCCACGGTGCTGTTGTGCGTGCCCACCTCGCCGATCTCGCCGCCCACGGAGACAGTGACTCCCTCGGGCTGCAGCTCGCGAACGGTCTCGAGGATGTCGATGCCCACCTCGTAGTTGAGGCGCTGCTGCTCGTCCAGCGTGGGCCTGGCGATGTCCACGAGGGTGGAGGTGTCGATGTCGATGTTGTAGAAGCCTGCCGCGATCGCCTCACGAGCCAGCGCCTTGACCGCGTCCACCTCGGCCACGCGGTCGATCGCAAACTTCTTCGCGTTCACCTGGAAGTGGTCGCCCTGCACGAACACCGGACCGCGGAAGCCCTCGCGGAGCGCCGCGGCAAGCATCACCGCGACATATTCCGGCGGCCGCTGGTCGGTGTAGGCAATCTCGCTGCGGGCGATCTCCAGGATGAAGGCCCCAGCCTCGAGGCGAATGGCGGTACGGAAGATCGCGCGCGCCGTGTCGTACGCCATCCCGCGGACGTTGATCGCGGGAACGGTGAAGCCGTGAACCCCGCCGCGGCCGCGCGCGGCGTACAGATCGTGAATGGACGCGGGGCGCACGCCCGCCGCCTGGCCGAGCTCCCAGATTAACCAGCGGGCGTACTCGCGCTCGTCCTGGCCGCCGAAGACAGCGGCGCGGGCCAGCGCATCCATCGCCGGGGACGCGAGCGCGGCTTCCGCGCGGACCTCGATTCGTCCCTCGTGCTCGGCGACCGCATCGCCGAACAGCGCGTGCAGGCGATCGATGTGATTCATCGTGTGCTCTCCTGGCGCCGCGACACCGGCGCATGGCTGCGGCGCGCCGGGCCATCAGGGCCCCGGGCGCGCGGTGGTCTCGTGTGGTCTGAAAACGGAAGCTGCCGGAAGCGGCGTACGCTCGCAAGTGCGGCGCGGGCCGCGCTCGCTCACACCCGGAAACGGGCGTCGGGTTTCGGAAGCAGGTTCCATTCCTTCCGCGCCACGTCGGCGTCTGCGCGGCCCAGCATCGCGTACGTGAACTGCTTGCCCAGCTCCACCCCTGGCTGATCCAGAGGGTTCACCCCGTACAGCGCGCCGGCGTGGATGGTAGCGATCTCCAGGAGCATGAAGAGCGCGCCGAGATGCCAGGCGTCCACGCGCTGGACCTGAATCGTGAGGTTCGGGCGCCCGCGCCGGGCGAGCGCGCCCGCCGTCGCGCGCCGCTCGATGTCGAGCAGCTCGCCCAGCCGGTGGCCACCCAGATAGCCGAGCTCCTTCACGCCGGCATCCAGCGACGGGATCTCCACGCGCACGTCCTCCTCCTCCACGGCGACGAAGCTGACCGTCTTGTCGGGCGGTCCCTCCATGAACAGCTGCACCTTGCTATGCTGATCGGTGGCACCGAGCGCGCCCATCGGCGTGGGGCCGACCCCGGGATCGCCGGGCGCGCGGTGCTTCCCCAGGCTCTCGGCCCAGAGCTGCACGAACCAGTCGGCCAGGTCGCGCAGCGGATCGGAGTAGGGCATCAGCACGTGTATGTGGCGGCCGCGCGTCGTGTCGGCCAGGAACTGCAGCGTGGCGAAGACCGCTGCTGGGTTCTGGGCCAGCGTGTCTCCCTGGCAGCGCGCGGCGATGTCCCGCGCCCCAGCCAGCACGCCCGCGGTGTCGATGCCGACGAGCGCCGCGGGGAGCATGCCCACCGGCGCCAGCACACTGAACCGGCCGCCGACGTTGGGTGGAATGTCCAGCGCGGGCACCGCCTCGGCGCGCGCCAGCGTGCGCAGCGCGCCCTGCTGCGGATCGGTCACGAACACCAGGTGATCGCGTGCACGCGCACCGACCGCGCGATTCAGGCGTTCGCGCACGACGAGATACTGGGCCATCGTCTCGGCGGTGCCGCCAGACTTGGAGATCACGACAAAGAGCGAGCGCTGGAGCTCCAGCCGGTCGAGCAACGCGGCGATGGTCCGCGCGTCGACGTTGTCGAGCACGTGCAGGCGCGGGCGGCCGCCGCGCGCCCGATCGTCCAGGGTGTTCCACTGCGGCGCGAGCAGAGCGGTGCGCAAGGCGATGGGGCCGAGCGCCGAGCCGCCGATGCCGAGCACGACGACGTCGTCGAACCGGCCGCGCACGCGCTGCGCGAAGTCTGTGGACTGGCGATGCAGCGCCTCGTCGTTCGGCAGATCGAGGAAGCCCAGCTCGTTCGCGTCGCGACGGCGCTGCACCTCCGCGCGCACGCGCGCGAAATCACGCTGTGCTCCCTCCCAGTCGGCGCCCGCCACCCCACCGGTGACGATGTCGCCCATCATGTTCGTGTAATCGATCGAGAGCGCCATGGTGCCCATGAGCAGAACGGAAAGTTGAACTGGAACGATCGTACGACTGCAATGCCCCATCCCACGCCCCTATTCCATCCTCACCGTCAATCCGTCGAACGCTGGGATGACACCCGGGGGCAGCTCGGCCTCGAGGTCGGCGTGGAAGTTGTCATGCGTGAGGTGCGTGAGATACGTGCGCTCGGCACCGATGGCTTCGGCGGTGCGCAGCGCCTCGGGAATGCTCAGATGCGTCGGGTGCTCCGTGCGGAACAGCGCGTTGAGGACCAGGATCCGCGCCCCGCGCAGTCGCGCGATAGCGGCGGCCGGGATCGCCTTGGCGTCCGTCACGTAGGCCAGCGGTCCGATGCGATACGCAAAGACCGTGACAGCACCGTGCGGCACCGGCACCGCCGTGACCTCGACGTCGCCCACGAGGAAGGACGCCTCGGGATCGACGACATGCGCCCGCCCCTCCGGCTTCGACGTGCCCGGCAGCGGCCGCATGCGATCGTCGAAGATGTAGGAGAACTTGCGCGCGAGGCTCTCCAACGTTTCCGCCGAGCCGTAGATCGGCAGCGGCCCATTGCGGCGAACCGTGATCGCGCGCAGGTCGTCGATGCCGTGCGTGTGATCGGCGTGGTCGTGGGTGAAGAGCACCGCGTCCACGCGGTCCACGGCGGCGGCGATGAGCTGCAGCCGCAGCTCCGGCGGGGTGTCGATCAGGATGCGCGTGGCACCGCGCGTTTCTACGAGCGCGCCGACGCGCATCCGCTTGTCGCGCGGATCGGGCGAGCGGCACACGGCACAGCCGCAGCCCAGTTGCGGTACGCCGAAGGAGGTCCCCGTCCCGAGAAAGGTGAGCTTCATGATGGGACATGGGGAATGGGGACCGGTCCCCATTCCCCACCGTCAGACTGTTTCGACCTTCAGCAGGTTGGTCGTCCCGGGGGTATCGAAGGGAACACCGGCCGTGACGATGACGCGATCGCCGGTACGGGCGAGGCCGCGGCGCGCCACCGCCTGCAGGCCGAAGTGCATCATCGCATCGTACGTGTCGCAGTGCGGCACGAGCTCCGGCAGCACACCCCACACCAGCACCAGCTGGCGATAGGTGCGCGGCGAATCCGTGAGCACGAGGATCGGCACGGAGGGCCGCTGCGACGCCACGACGCGCGCACTGAATCCACTCTTGCTGATCACCACCAGGCAGGGCGCGTTCAGCATGTGCACGGCCGCGTTGCAGGCGGCGGCGATGGCGAACTCCGTGGACACCGTCCCACCGGTCCGGCTGTCGTCGTGGCGCCACACCGGCGAGTGCGACTCGATCTCGGTGATGATGCGGCTCATCGCCTCCACGGCCAGGCGCGGGTACTGTCCCGCCGCGGTTTCGGCCGAGAGCATCACCGCATCGGTGCCGTCCAGGATGGCGTTCGCCACGTCGCTGGCCTCGGCGCGTGTGGGGCGGGGATTCGTGATCATGGATTCGAGCATCTGCGTCGCCGTGATCACAGGCCGGCCCAGGCGATTGCTGAGCGAGATGATGCGCTTCTGCGCCCACGGCACCTCCTCGAAGGGCAGCTCCACGCCGAGGTCGCCGCGCGCCACCATCACACCGTCCGACGCCCGCACGATGCTCTCGATGTTCTCCAGCGCGGAGTCCTTCTCGATCTTCGCGATCACCAGCATGTCGCGGGGGATCAGCTCGCGCAGCTCCGCGATGTCCTGCGCCCGGCGCACGAAGCTGAGGGCGAGGTACTCCAGCGACTGCTCCACCGCGAAGGCGACGTCCTCGCGATCCTTCTCGGTGATCGACGGCGCGGATACCGCGACGCCGGGGAGATTCATCCCCTTGTGGCTGCTGAGCAGGCCCCCATGGAGGATGCGCGCGGTCACCCGCGGCCTGGCCACGTCCAGCGCTACCAGCTCGATGAGGCCGTCGTTGATGAGAATGCGGTCGCCCACATGGACGTCCTCGGCCAGCTTCTCGTACGTGACCGGCAGCTCGCTGGCGTGGGCGACGGCTTCCGGCACGAGCACGATGTCGCCGCCGTCGGAAAGCTCGATGGGCGCCGCGAGATCGCCGATGCGGATGCGCGGCCCCTGCAGGTCGCCGAGGATCGCCACGGGGCGCCCCACCTCCCCCGCCACGCTGCGCACCGTGGCGATCGTTCTGGCGTGCTGCTCGTGCGTTCCGTGGGAGAAGTTGATGCGGGCGACGTTGAGTCCCGCCTCGACCAGACCGCGAAGGGCCTCGCGGCTGTTGCTCGCGGGGCCCAGCGTACAAACGATTTTCGTTCGGCAGAACGACAATGCAGGAACCTATCGGCTGGCGACGAGATCCCGGCCCAGCGCCTTCGTCTTCCGCGCCAGACCCGCGATGAGGCCATCGAACGACTTCTGGAAGCTCGCGAGACCATCCACCAGGAGCTTCTCCGTCACGTCGTCGATGGAGATGCCGGCCTGCGCCAGATCTTGAATCACGCGCTCCGCGTCCGCGACGCTGCGGTCGACGGTGCGCTCGACGATGCCATGATCCTTGAAGGCATCGATGGTCTTCGGCGGCATCGTGTTCACGGTGTGCGGTCCGATCAGATCCTCGACGTACATCACGTCGCGGTATGCCGGATTCTTGGTGCTTGTGCTGGCCCAGAGCACGCGCTGCACGGTGGCCCCCTTGGCCTCGAGCGCGCGCCAGCGCGGCGATGCGAACTCCTGTTGGAAGATGCGATACGCGAGCTTCGCGTTCGCGATCGCCGCCTTGCCTTTCAGCGCCTCGAGCTGCGGCCGCTCCTGGAGCCTGGCCTTCGCCATCAGTGCATCCAGCCGCTTGTCGGTTTCGGTATCGACGCGGCTGACGAAGAAGCTCGCGACGGACGCGATCCCCTTGATGAGCTTCCCGCCGGCGAGCCGGTCTTCCAGCCCCGCCATGTACGCGTCGATCACGCTGCGATACGCCTGAAGCGAGAACAGCAGCGTGATGTTGATGTTGATCCCGGCCGCGATCAGACGCCGGACGGCTTGGGCACCCTCCACCGTGCCGGGCACCTTGACCATGACGTTCGCGCGATCCACCGTGGACCAGAGGCGCGTCGCCTCCGACTCGGTGCCCAGGAGCTTGTGCGCCATCGCCGGCGACACCTCGATGGACACGAAGCCATCGCGACCGCCGGTGCGCTCGAACACGGGGCGGAAGATGTCGCATGCCTCGCGCACGTCGGTGGTGGCGATCAGCTCGAAGAGCTCCGCGGCGGTGAGATCGCCTGGCGCGGTGCGGATCTGATCGTCATAGACGGTCCCCTCCGAGAGAGCCTTCTCGAAGATCGTGGGATTCGAGGTCATCCCGGTGAGCGCCTCGTCGCGAATGCGGCGCTCGAGATCTCCGTTGCGGAGCATCTCGCGCTCGATGAAATCGAGCCAGATGGAGACGCCGGCATCGTGCAGGCGCTGTAAGCGTTCGTTCGCCATATGTTGTGCTCGGTCAGGGTGCGGATCCTTCGAATACTATCGACTCCCTGGCTCCCCTGCTATCTCCGCGCCACACATCGAGCTTTGCGGCGCCCGGCAGCGCGGGGCTGCACGCCGGCCCCGCGGCTGTCGAGCGACGCTCGAGGATTTCAACCATTCGTGATGCGCGGCTGTCTATCCAGCGTCCAGTCGGCACGCGGCGCGGCATTCTACAGGAGAAAGGACCATGAACGACAGGAGACAGCTGATCGGACTGCTCACGGCAGTGTGCGCCGTGGTGCTCGGCATTCCCACGTCGGCATCGGCGCAGGCGACCGACGATCGGCAGGCTGACAGCACCGGACAAGCATGGCTGGAGCGCTGTCGCGACAACGATCGTGACTGGGGAGACGGCGAGCGGTACTGCGAGGTTCGAGTCTCGCGCATGCCGGCTGGCAAGTCACTCGACGTGGATGGTCAGCAAAACGGCAGCGTGCACGTATACGGGTGGGACCGCGACGAGGTGCGCGTGGTGGCGAAGATTCAAACCAACGCACAAGATGCCGACGCGGCGAAGGAGCTCGCCTCCGGCATTACCGTCCAGGCGAGCGGCGGCCGTGTACGCGCCGATGGGCCGTCGATGCGCCGCCGCGAGTCATGGTCGGTGAGCTACGATGTCTGGACGCCTCGGCGGACGGACGTCACGGCCACCGCGCACAACGGCGGGCTCGCCGTGGAAGACGTGGATGGGCGCATGGATCTGAGCACCCAGAACGGCAGCATCGCGCTGCGCCGGATCGCCGGCGACGTGCGCGGCGAAACCACCAACGGCTCGGTCACAGCCGTGCTGGACGGCGATCGCTGGAACGGCGACGGATTGGACCTGCGGACCACCAACGGCTCGGTGAACCTGTCCATCCCCGACCGCTATTCCGCGCGGCTGGAGACGGGCACGACGAACGGCGGCATGCGGATCGATTTCCCGGTCACCGTGCAGGGCACCATCGGACGGCACCTCACCACGCAGCTCGGTAGCGGCGGCCCACCGATACGCGCGGTGACGGTGAACGGCGCGGTGTCCATCCGGCGGCGCTAACGGTACGCGCGCAGGGTCTGCGGCCAGCCGTCAGCGGGGCAGCTCGTAGTCCTGGGAGGCGATCATCACCCAGCGCCCGTTCCGGCGCAGCCAGCTGTCGGTGTACCGATACCGATGCGCGAATGCGCCCTGTGCGCCGTGGCCGCGAACGGTGAGAATCCCGGTCACCACCGCCGCGTTGCCGTGCACGTGCGCGCGCATGTTCTCGTTCCCCGAGAACTCCACCGTATCCGACGGGCTCGTCTGCTCGGCGACCACCTGCGACTTGCCGAAGGTGCCGCGCTCATCGGAGTAGACGTAGTCCGGATCGAGCGTGCGGCGGAAGAAAGCGGCGTCGCGCTTCACCAGGGCTGCGGCCCAGGCATTCTCCAACCGGAAGAGCTCCCTCTCCGCCGGCGGTTGAGCGGCTTTCGGCCCCGGCCGCTGCGCCGCGAGCGTGATCGGCCTCACAACCAGCAGGAAGACGAGCAGTGATAGGTGCCGATGCATCGAGAGCTCCCGGAAGGTGGCGGCCCAGTGGAATGGATCCCGCATCCAGAGGGGTTGCCGGCGTCCTCTGCCGGCGACCCAACCCTGGCAGGAGAAGGAAAGATGAGAGTACAGATGGGACTTTCGATCCTCGCGGTCGCCTGTCTCGTGCCGATGACGGCTCGCGCTCAGCAGAAGAAGGTGACCTGTGCCGACAACACGATCGTGACGACCGAAAGCGCGTGCGCGACGCACGGCGGTAAGCAGAAGCCGGGCGGCCTGCATCGCGTCGGCCGGCAAATCAACAAGGCGGCCATCGACACCAAGCACGAGGCCGAACGCACGCCCGCCAACGTATCCAAGGGCGCGAAGACGATGGGGCACAACGTGCAGGAAGCCGCGGGGGACGTCAGCCACGGCGCGAAGAAGACGGCGAAGAAGGCCGCGCACGGAGCCGGCGACGTGGCGGAGGACGCGAGCAAGGGGGCGCAGAAGCTCGTGCACCCGAAGGTATATCACGCCGCGTGCAAGGACGGCACCACCTGGCAGGGCCGGTCGAAGAAGAACGCGTGCCTGAATCACGGTGGCGTGGTGAACTGGCAGTAGCGCTGTGGAACGTGCGATGGAGCGGCGGGTGGACGGGCCCCGCCGTCCCGTCACGCTCCCGGACTCATCGATCGGCCGCGTCCTTCCGGATGCCGTCACCGAGCTGGAAAAAGCCGGGGAGTGAGATCGGCGACCGGCCGGTGATCGGCGTCCGGCCGGCGAGCGCGCCCGCTGTCGCACGCTCCAGATCGTCCGAGACGCCGTACGTCACCAGATACGTGCCGACGTGCGGGAACTGCCGGATGAGATATGGGTTTCCATATGCCACGACAGCAACCTTCGGGCCGGCCGCGTTCTGGGCCAGCGAGTCGATCCACGCGGCAATGGGTTGGGCCATTGCGAAACGACCCTCCCCCTCGATGCGCCGCACGTACGCCGCCACGATCACGCGGTCCATGCCGCGCGCGAGGCCGGCGATGGAGTCGAGGCGTGTGCGGTCGGTACTCGGCGAGATGCGCACCACGCGGGATCCGGGCAGCGCGGCCCGCAGCTCCGGCCCGAATACCCGGCCTGCCTTGAGCTCCGTCTCGGGCGCGTACTGCACGATCAGCGCGGGGCCGCGCGCCGGCACGAGACGGTCCCGGTCCCGCAACAGCGTGACGGCGCGCCGGGCGACGTCGGCGGCGAGCGCCCGGTGTGCCGGCGACCCCACCACGTCGCGCAGCGCGTAGAGATCGACGAGCGGATGAAACGCGACGCCCGTGCGGGCCTTGAGCTCGAGGACGTGGCGCGCGGCGGAATCGATGCGCGCGCGCCGGATATCACCGCGCTCCACCGCGGCCACGATGGCATCGATCGCCCGCGTGGGGTCGGTCGGCTTGAGCAGGATGTCCGCCCCGGCCTGGATCGCCAGCACGCTGCTCTGCTCTGTGGTGTATCCCTTCCCCACGCCCTCCATCGTCATCGCGTCGGTGATCGCGACCCCTCGAAAGCCGAGCGTGTCGCGCAGCAGGCCCGTGATGATTCGCGGCGCCAGCGTGGCCGGCGTGGTGCTGTCCCCCTCGATGGCGGGCAGCGCGATGTGCGCGGTCATCACGAGGCCGGCGCCCGCGGCGATGGCAGCCCGGAAGGGCACCAGCTCCACCGTGTCGAGGCGAGCGTAGTCGGCGCCGACGACGGGCAGGCCCACGTGCGAATCGACATCGGTGTCGCCGTGGCCGGGAAAGTGCTTCGCCGTGGCCACCGCGCCCGACTCCTGCACGCCCTTCACGAACAGTGCCGCGAGCCGGGCCACCCGCTGCGGGTCCTCGCCGAATGAGCGGGTATTGATGACGGGATTGTTCGGGTTGTTGTTGATGTCCACCACGGGCGCGAAGTCAATCTCGATCCCAACGGCACGTGCCTCCTGGCCGATGGCGCGCCCGACGTCGTACGCGTCCGAGTCGCGGCCGGTCGCGCCGATCGCCATGTTGCTCGGGAAGACGGTCGCGCTGCCCGCGTCCATCAGATAGTGCGAGAAGATGCCGCCCTCCAGGCGGCCGAGCCCCGGCTCCAGGTCGGCGGACGCGATGAGGGGCACGCGCGCAATACGCTGCATCGCGTTGATCTTGGCCGCCACCTCGATGGGCGTGCCGAGCGACATGCTCACACCGCCCACGTGATCCTGTTCGATCCAGCGGCGCACCTCGGCGAAGCTGGAATCGCCGTTGCTCGTGTAGTCGCCGAGCACCCACACCATCACCATCTGCCCCACCCGATCGCGCAGCGACAGCGTGGCGAGCGTGCTGTCCACCCAGCGCCGCTGCGCATCGGTGAGCGGCGCGGCGGGGGAAAAGCTGCCGATCGGCGTGGTCCGAACGGTATAGGAGGGCGCCTCGGAGATGCCGCCGGCCGTGGTGGCGCGCGCGGCCGGCTGGGAGGCACACGCGGTGGCGACGGCCAGGAGCAGGGCGGAGAGGATGCGTCGGGTCATGGACACAAATATAGAGTACGCGGGGCCACTGGCGCCGCACCGGGCGGCGGCGACGACGGAAACGATCACGCGTCGGGGATGGGCACGAGCGTGTCGATGTACTGCCGCTGCTCCTGCCAGTGCTCCCGCCGGCACACGGTGGCGGGGCGCCCGTAATACTCCCACGGCAGCTCGCGCGCGTTGAGGCCCACGAAATGCGCGCCGCACGTGCCCAGCCATGCCCGGTGCGGATGAAAGGGCGAGCAGATCGTCACCTCGGCCGCGCTCACCACCAGCGGGGGCGTGCGGCGGGAGACCGCGAGATACTGCAGCCCCTGCTCGTCCAGCTCCGAGCGCAGGGTGACGGGATGCTCCCGCAGCACCTCCTGGATGACGGCGCCGAAATCGAACTCCGGCGGTAAGCCGCGGATGCCGGAGTTCCGGGGCGCACTGCCGCAGGGGACGGCGAACTGGCCGTAGCCCGCGCGCACGTCCTCCGCGAAGAGGCAGCGTGCGGCGCTCCGGAGCCACTCGACCATCGCGGCGGGGAGATCCCACAGAATGCAATCATTGTCGAGCGCCAGCTCGTAGCGATGCGGGAAGAGCCGCATCGGCGCGAATTTCCAGCCGACGCCCTCGGCCTTGCTCTCGTCCAGGTGGGCAGCCACCTCGGGCGCGAGCTCACCGGTGACATCGTACAGCGCCACGGCCGGCGGCAGCGGCGCCACGTGCTCGCGGGCCGCGCGCAGCGGCACCGAGTTGACGCAGACGACGTAATCGGCATCGTCGCCGAACAGCCGCTGGGCACCCCAGACGGAGTAGCGCAGTGCCTCCCACCCCGCCCCGCTCACGTCGCCGATGGTCCAGCGCACGCCCAGGCGCTTCGCGGGCCTCACGACGCGGCCGCCATCCGGAGCGCACGGTCGCCGCCCGCCACCCGCACAATGCTGGCGTCGGACAGGGCCTTGCGCAGGATCCATTCACTAATGCGCATGCGGCGCCGGCGGCCGTCGGGCGTGGTGTAGTGGGACACCTGCCGGTTGTCGCCGGTCACGTGATAGCCCAGTCGCTCGTACAGCCGCCGCGCGTCGGGGTTGTTCTTCTCGACGCCGATCTCCGCCAGCTCGACATCGCGTTCCAACAGGCAGCGCTCGGCCGCGGCGACGAGCGCGGTGCCCAGGCCGTGGCCCTGGAAGAGCGGGAACACGCGGAGGGCCCAGAGCAGCCCCACGCAGTGCGTGCGGCCGCGCGCCAGGTCCACCCAGACCTGCCCGATCGGGAAGCCGTGGTACTCCGCCAGCAGCATCAGGTTCTCCCCGCGGCGATGCCGTTCCCACGCCTCCTCGATCAGCGCGCGCTGCGACCAGAAGATCCCGTACCACTCGAGGTCGCGCAGATCGCGACGGGTACTTTCACGGATCCTGATGGAGCAGTCGATGGACAGGTCGAGCTGGGCGAGCGCGCTGGCGGAACGGTTCAATGGTCGACTCCGGAGAGAGCGCCGGCGCGACGAAGCGTCCGGCGGTAGACAGGCCGATCGGCGGCGCCCCACGCGTACTTGTAAGGCTCCGCACCGCGAAGAAAATCGAACGTGCGCGCTCCGTCGCGAATCGCGGCGTCGATGGCGTGACCCACGGCCACGGTGCCGACGCTGAAGCGCTCGTAGGCAGGGTCGAACCCGCCGAGATAGTACCACGCCCGCGTGCCGCGCAGGAGCACGTACACGCAGGCGACGGTCCGGCCATCCAGGGTGAGCTCCAGGAGGCGCGGGGTGCCGTCGCTGCAGAGGGCCGGCAGCGCCGCCTGGTGAAACGCGCGGACCGCCGGGTCGTGCAGCACACCGGATTCTCCGCGCTCGCGCCAGCGCGCCTCATGCAGGGCGGCCAGCGTGGAGAAGAGGGAGCACACGGTCTCGCACGTGGCGAGCCGCACCCGGAGTTCGCCCGATCGTTCCAGACGGCGCCGGTAATACCGGAGCTTTGAAAGAAAGCGCGCGGGCACGTGATCGGCAAGGTGCTCGACCGTCGCCGGCAGCACGAGCGTCGGGCAGACGTCGTTAGGGGACGTCGACGCCTGCAGACCGTCGGGCACGGCGGCCGCCAGCAGCGCCGCGGTCCCCGCGAGTGGCCAGAGATCGGCCACGTCCCACGCCGCACCACGCCGGCCGAGGTGCGCCAGCACGCCGGCGGCCACCGTGCGCGCGTGCTCGTCAGGCGCGAGCACGTCCAGGTAGTCCGTGTTCCCCGCGCCGATGAGCCGGAGCCAGCGCATGCCCGTCTCGTCAGGGGCCACGTAGAAGGGCGCCACCGCCACCAGCGACCCGGCCCGGCGCATCGTGAGCACGAGCGGCGCGCCGGGCGCGAACGTTTCCATCCACGGCAGCAGCCAGGCGGGCGACTGGAAGGGCGTGGCGCCGGGCACGCGCGCCCACAGCTCCCGCCATTCTCCCCGCAGGCGCCGCAGGTCGTCGAGCGTGTGCAGCTCGTCCACCTGGAGCGCGGCGCAGGTCACGTCACGGCCGCTCCGCCCGCCAGCGCTCGATAGCGCTCCAGGTATCGTCGCGTCATCACGTCGGCCGAGAAGCGCGTTTCCGCGGCGTGCCGGCAGGCTGCCGGATCCAGGTCCCCCACCGCGGCGATGGCGTCCGCCATCTCGCGCACGTCGCGCACCAGGAACCCGGTGACGCCGTGCTCCACGATCTCCGGCAGCGCGCCGGCGGAGAACGCCACTACGGGCGTGCCGCACGCCAGCGCCTCCATCGCCACCAGCGAGCTGGTCTCCGGCGCCAGGCTCGGCACCAGCAGACAGCGCGCCCCCGCGAGCAGCTGGCGCTTGCGGTGAAACCGCGCGGGGCCGACGAAGCGCCGGTGCGCATCCAGCCGCGGCACGATCTGCTCGTCGAAGTAGCGCCGGTGCGTCTCGAACGGATAGGTGTACCCCGCCAACAGCATCGGCACGCCGGCGTGCCGCGCCGCATCGAGCGCGTGATGGTAGCCCTTCTCCGGACAGATGCGCCCGAGCGCAATGACGTAGGGGCGCGCCGCGCGGACGCGCGGCGCCGCGCCCAGTGGGACGCCGTTCTCGATGGTGGGGAGCAGCGGCGCGTCGGCCGGGCACGACCGGCGCTGCGCGCACGACACACAGTGGAAGTAGGTACCCGGCCGCGTGGAGCGTAGCACGCCCTCCGTGTACCACGACGGCGGCAGATGCAGCGTGACGAGCACCGGCACTCCGGGCGGCGGCAGGTATTCGTAGAAATCCATACCGTGCATGTGCACCACGTCCACCGGCCAGCGGGCCAGCGCGTCCGCGATCGCGTGCCGGTGCGCCTCGAGCGCCCGCGCGCGCGTGACGGCATCGAAATTCGACGCGCCGACGCAAGGCGTCGCGACCAGCTCACCGTGCACGGCAGAATCCGCGCAGGCCACCACGATTGATCGCTGGCCCTCGCGACAGAGCGCGAGATCCAACGCCGCGAGCACCTGCTCCGCCCCGCCGACGGTGCTCGTGCCCACCGTGGCGAGCGAGTACGCGACGCTCAGGACCGTGAGCGACATCACGCCATCGCCCGCCCGAGGGTGCACAGCGCGTCGCCGGCCAGCGCGCACCAGCGGTCCGACGTCATGCCCCAGGGGAAGCGCTCGTAGTACAGCGTGCCCTCGTGCGGCGGCCGGCGAAAGTCGTATGCCGGCGCGAGCCGGAAGCGCTCCTCGCCGATGGGAAACTGCGCGAGCACCGGCTGCTGCGAGCCATAGCAGTCGAAGAGGCGCTGCTTGCGCGTCCGCGCATCGCCGTCCAACGGCAGCACGATCTCCGGCCCGGCGGCGCCCCCGAGAAAGCGGCCCACCGCCATCCCGCCATCCCGCGCGTGATAGGCCGTGAGCTCGGCGACCACGGGCGCGGCCCCGCCGGCCCGCCGCAGCAGCGCGCAGGCCGCGTGCACCGCGAACGCAGTGGCGTCGTGGTCGGGATGGCCGCCCTCGTACGCGTGCGTGAGCACCAGATCGGCGCGCGATTCGAAAAGCAGAATCGCACAGCGCAGGGCCAGGCACTGCAGATCCAGCGCGGCCTCCTGGTCCGCGACCGGCAGCTGCCGCCGCGACGCCGCGGGGATGCCGAGGAGATCCGCGGCGGCATCGCGCTCCGCCGCGCGCAGGGCAGCATATGCCGCGCGCGTCGCGCACCCGGCCCGCTGCGCGTCGCCAGGATCGCGCGGCGCGCCGTCCGTGACGTGCACGAGCAGCACGGGTGTCAAACCGGAAAGCCGTGCGCCGGCCCCGATCACCTCGTCGTCCGGATGCGCCACCACCACCGCGGTGCGCGGCGCGCGGTCCGCGCAGCCGTGGCAGAACCCGCGCAGCAGCGCGGGCCCGCCCACTTTCCAGCCGTCGTCCACCATTCAGTCGGCGCGATCGCGGCTCACGAGCTTGTTGAAGTTGCTGCGCTCGCCGTCCGCGGTTTTTTCCTGATAGACCAGCGCGAGATCGTTGTCGTCGAACACCTGGAACCATTCATCCCAACTGATGTGCTGCAGGGAATCCGCTCCACTGAAGCCGGGAAAGTCGAGTCGGATCATGCCCGGATCGCCCTTCCCGCCCGTGCCCTTCACGCACGCGGGTTGGGCGTGTCGGACCTCCGCCCACTTCCGGATCTCGTCGTGATTCGTCGTGGTGTGGCTGAGGTGCTGAGACTGGCTGTGATGCGTCGACTGCGTGTCGTGAGATGCCATAGAGGCCTCCTGCGCCTGCTTGGGTTCATCATGGCCGCACGTCCGCGGTGGCCGCGGTGTCGCGCCGCTCCGGGACATCGTGCACGACGCGCGCCGCCATCGCCGCGCACGCACAATCATCGACGGCACGACCGCGCACGCAGCTGCCGGAACGAACGAGGCCGGGCTGCAGGGCCCGGCCTCATTCGTTCGACTCAGCAATACTGCCCGTGACGTCCCGGCCTTACGGCGTCCGGCGCGGGGTTTTCCACAGCGCGTGCACAACCCGAGCGGCGGATGGAGTCGCGCGGCGTCACGCCACCTGCAGCAACCCGTCCGTGGAGGCGCCGACGAGCGAGGCATAGTAGCCGCAGCCGTGGAGGAGCTCGTCGTGGCGTCCCTCCGCCAGCACGCCGCCGTCCTTCAGCACGATGATGCGATCCGCTTCCACCACGGTCGACAGACGGTGCGCGATGACCACCGTCGTGCGCCCGGTGCGCAGCCGCGCGAGCGCATCCTGCACCACGCTCTCCGAAACGGCGTCGAGCGCCGACGTCGCCTCATCGAGCACCAGCACCGGCGCGTCCTTCAGCAGGGCACGCGCAATGGCGATGCGCTGGCGCTGCCCGCCGGAGAGCCGGCCGCCGCGATCGCCGATAACGGTATCGTACCCGTCGGGAAGCGACTCGATGAACTCGTGCGCGTCGGCACTCCGCGCCGCAGCCAGGATCTCCGCCTCACCAGCATCCGGGCGGCCATAGGCGATGTTCGCCCGGACGGTGTCGTTGAAGAGATGAATGTCCTGCGACACGAAGGCGATCTGCTGGCGCAGCGAGCGCGCGGTGAACGAGCGGATGTCCCGCCCATCGACAGCGATGCTTCCGGACTGCAGCGGATACAACCGCAGCAACAGGTTCATCAGCGTGGTCTTGCCGCTGCCGCTCGGCCCCACGATGGCTAGCGTCTCGCCAGGGCGGACGTGCAGATTGAAGTGCTCCACCAGCGGCGACGCGCCACTGTGGGCGAACGTGACGTTGTGAAAGCGCACGTCGCCGCGCAGATCCTGCGCCTCCTGCGCGCCCGGCAGGTCCGGCACCTCCTGCTCGGCGTCGAGAATGCCGAAGATGGCCTCCAGCGCCACCGTGGCCTTGCGCAAAGTCTGATAGGTATTGGTGAGTCCCTGCACCGGCCCGAAGAGCCCGCCCACGTAGCCGAGGAACGCGACCAGCGCGCCCGCCGTGATGTCGCCGGTGAGCACGAGCCAGCCGCCGACCCCGATGGCGGCCAGCCGCGCGAATGCCGCGGCCAGCCCGCGGATCGCGCCGTTGCGCGAGTCCGCGCGCACGCCGCGCAGCACGATGTCGTTGCCCTCGCGCTGGCCGTCCAAGAAGCGCTGCCGTTCGGATTCCTCCATGCCGAAGAGCTTCACCGTGCGAATGCCGGCCAGCACCTCGTTCAGGCGGGAGTACAGCCTGGTCCAGCGATCCAGCAGCCGGCGTTCGCGCTCGGTCTGCTCCCGCGCGGCCCAGGCTCCGATGAGCGCCGGCAGCGGCGTGAACGCCAACACGATGAGCGCGAGCCGCCATTCCATCCGCCACATGGCGACGATGGAGATGCCGAGATACACGACCACCGGGAGGACGGTGAACGCGACGTCGGCGAAGGCTGCCACGAACGCGGCGATGCTCTGGTTCACCTTGTTCGTGGTGCCACCGACGCCTTCGGCCTGGTGGTAGTCCACGGACGCGGTCGTGAGCTTGGAGAGCACGCGCTCCCGCACCGTGTAGTCCACGCCGAGGCGCACGCGCCAGGTGAGATTCCCGCTCCAGGCACCGAGCAGGGCGCGCCCCGCTTCCACCCCGAGCAACGCGAGCAGCGCGTAAACGAGCGCGATCCGCTGACCCTCGGCCAGCGAATCGAAGAGGTACTTCATGACGAGGGGGTCGATCGCGCCGAGCACCGCGGCCACGAGTGCGAGGACGACGATGCCGCCGATGGCGAGCCGAAACGGCGCCAGAAAGGTGAGCGATCGTCGCGCCAGGGTGCCGGCGGACTGGCTCGATGTCTGAGAAGCTGTGTGCTGCATTGCGGGAAGGCGCACGTCCGGAGCGGCTCTGAACGAGCGGGCGCGGATAGGAGGTCCGCGCGCTTGACGGCGCTGGGTGGGTGTCGACTCTGGTGATCCGCGCGCGGCGGACTGGGGTGGGATGCTGCCGATGAAGCGGTGCTGCAGCGGGCTCGTGTGCCAGCTCGTTCCGTTAGACGACCGACGGGTGTGTACGTCAGCGAATGGTAGCCGTTGGTACCGATTCACCCGTGAGGGGATCCAAGCATGGGAACACATACGGAATGGGGCGGGGGAATCGGGAATCGGGAGTAAGGTCTGCCCTGCCCTGCGCGCGGCGGTGGGATCGCGAGCCACCCATTCCCCAGTCGTCATTCTGGCGGGCAGCGGAAGGATGCGTAGGTTGATGGCTCCATGCCCGATGCGCATCTCCATCCCGAGCTCCTGAACCGGGAGCTGAGCTGGCTGGCGTTCAACGAGCGGGTGCTCCACGAGGCGCTCGACGAGCGAACGCCGCTGTTGGAACGGGCCAAGTTCCTGGGGATCGTGAGCGCCAATCTGGACGAGTTCTACAAGGTTCGTGTTGCCGGCCTTCGTCGCCAGGTGGCGACGGGGGCCATGGAGCCATCCCCGGACGGGCTCCCGCCGGACGTCCAGCTGTCGCTGGTCCAGGCCCGGGCGCGCGCCCTGGCTGCCCGACAGTATCGGGGCTTCGCCGAGCTCCTGCCGGCGCTGTCGGACCACGGCATCCAGCTCCTCGGGGCCGATGAGCTCACCCCCGCCGACTGGGCGTTCGTCGACCAGATCTTCGAGGCGCAGCTGTATCCGGTGCTGACGCCGTTCACTGTCGGCCCGGGGCGTCCGTTTCCCTACATTTCGAATCTGTCGCTCTCGCTGGCCGTGCTGCTGAGCCACCCCGAGGGCGGGGCGGAGTGCTTCGCGCGGGTGAAGGTGCCGAAGAGCATCGCGCGTTGGGTGCCCGTGGGCCGGCCCAACTGCTTCGTGGCCGCGGAGCAGGTGATCGGTGCCAATCTCGAGGTGCTCTTCCCGGGCATCCAGGTGCGCGGCTGGTATCCCTTCCGCATCACGCGGTATGCCGATCTGGATCTCTCCGGCGCGGCCGAGCCGGAGGATCTGCTGCAGCTGGTGGAGGAGCGCGTCTTCCAGCGGCGGTTGGGCGAGGTGGTGCGGCTCGAGGTGCAGGCCGACATGCCGGCGGAGCTGCGCCTTATGCTGCTCGCGGAGCTCCAGGCGGAGGTGGAGGACGCGCACATACCGCGGCCCACCGAGGCGGACGTGCACGAGGTGCACGGGCTGCTCGACCTGAGCGATCTCGTCTCCCTCGCCACCCTGAACCTGCCCGCGCCGCGGGACGTGCACTTCGCACCGGTCACCGCACCCCAACTGCGGGATGGCCGCTCGATGTTCGAGGTCATCGCGGCGGGAGACCTGCTGGTGCACCACCCCTATGAATCGTTCGCCACGAGCGTGGAGCGGTTCTTCGAGGAGGCTGCCGTCGACGAGCAGGTGCTCGCCATCCGGAGCACGCTGTATCGCACCTCCGGGGATACGGCCATCGTGCGCGCGCTCGCCGAGGCGGCGCGCCGCGGCAAGCGGGTGACGGTTCTCGTCGAGCTCACCGCGCGCTTCGACGAGGTCAACAACATCGGCTGGACGCGCACCCTGGAGGAGCACGGGATCCGCGTGGTGCACGGCCCGCCGCAACTCAAGACGCACGCGAAGATCGCCCTCGTGGTGCGGCGCGAGGGGGAGGTGCTCCGGCGGTACGTGCACATCGGCACCGGCAACTACAACTCCAAGACCGCGCTGCTGTACACGGACCTCGGGCTCTTCACGGACGATCCCGACACCGGCGCGGACGTGCAGGATCTCTTCGACCGGCTCACCGGCTCCACGCGCGATCAGCATTTTCGAAAACTCCTCGTGGCGCCGCAGAACATGCGCGGGCGCTTTCTCGCGCTGGTGGACCGCGAGGCTGCCCGCGCCCGCGCCGGGGGCCCCGGGCGCGCCCGCATCGCCGCCAAGATGAACGCGCTCGTAGATCCGGAGATGATCCGGGCGCTGTACCGCGCGTCGCGGGCGGGGGTGGAGATCGATCTCGTGGTGCGCGGCACCTGCTGCCTCCGTCCGGGGGTGCCAGGGTTGAGCGATCGCATCCGCGTGCGCAGCATCATCGGCCGTTTTCTGGAGCACTCCCGCATCTACTGTTTCGGCGACGGCGAGCGCACGGACTACCTCATCGGTTCCGCGGACTGGATGCCGCGCAACTTGGATCGGCGCGTGGAGGTGGTGGTTCCCGTGGAGCACCCGCCGCTGCGGAACCGGCTGCGGGCGATCCTCGCGATCTGCCTGAACGACAATCGTCAGGCATGGGAGCTCGGTCCCGACGGTGCGTGGACCCAGCGCCGGCCCGGCGGCGCCGCGCCGCACGGCACCCACGCCGAGCTCCTGCGCGACCCCATCGTGCAGTATGCGCCGGCCACGGGCCTCGCGGCTTCCGCGCCGGGAATCCCGACGACCAGCCGCCCGGACGCGCGCTGAGCGGCCGCGGAAGGCCGGAGCTTCATCCGCGCGTTCCGCGCCTCACGGAACCAGCTGCTCCGTCACGTTCACGGCGCGAACGGAGATCTCGTGTTCGGTGATGCGGATCACGCTCACGGACGCGGGACTGATCTCCAGGCGCAGCACGAGGTCGAGCGGGATGCCGGCGCAGTGCGCGATCAGGCCGCGAATGACGTCGCCGTGGCTCACGATCACACACTGCCCCTCGGGCAGCGCGGCGCGCAGGTCTTCCACGGCAGCCAGCGCGCGCGCCTGTACCTCGAGCATCGATTCCCCGGCCGGGATGCGCGCGATGCTGCGCAGCGTGTTGAAGCGGGTCCAGGGTGGCTGCCCCGAGAGCGCCGGCAGCTCGCATCCGGTCCACTCGCCGAAATCGATCTCGCCCAGGGCATCGACGACGCGGACCTCGAGGCCGAGCTGACGCGCGAGCGGCGCCGCGGTTTCGCGCGCGCGCTCCAGCGGCGCGCTGAAGATGGCGTCCACCCGAACCGCGGCGAGGCGTGCGGCCAGCCGCTCGGCCTGCGCGCGTCCCGGCTCGTTCAGATGCACACCGGCGGCACGGCCGGCGATGGAGCGCCCGACGGGATCGCAGAGCGCGTGTCGCACCAGCAGAAACGTGGTCATGATGACTTGGGGAACGCCTTCGGCAGGGACCGTGCTAGGTCCGCATATTGCAACCGCATGCGCTCGTCTCGACCGGGAGCGTACCGTCGCATGAAGCTGGTCGTGTTCGGGCTCACCATGAGCTCCTCGTGGGGCAATGGCCACGCGACGCTCTGGCGCGCCCTCTGCCGGTCGCTGGCTCGTCGCGGTCACAATGTCGTCTTTTTCGAGCGCGACGTTCCCTACTACGCGGTGCACCGCGACCTGCTCGCGATGGATGGAGTGGAGCTGGTGCTCTACGCCGACTGGCACACCGTTCTCCAGCAGGCGCGCACGGAGCTCGGGAGCGCGGACGTGGGAATGGTGACCTCCTACTGCCCCGACGGCGTGCTGGCAACGGACGTCGTGCTGGCGAGCTCGGCGCTCACGGTCTTCTACGATCTCGACACGCCGGTGACGCTGGACGTGCTGAAATCAGGCCGCGAGGTGCCGTATCTGGGGCCCCGCGGGCTGCGCGATTTCGATCTCGTGCTCAGCTTCACCGGCGGCCGCGCGCTCGAGGAGCTGCAGTCGGTGCTTGGCGCGCAACGCGTCGCGCCGCTCTACGGCCACGTCGACCCGGACGCACATCGGCCGGCGCCGCACATGCCGCAGTACGAGGCGGACCTCTCCTATCTCGGCACCTACGCCGCCGACCGGCAGCCCGCGGTGGAGGCGCTCTTCGTGGAGCCTGCGCGCCGTGCGCCGCATCGGCGTTTCGTCATCGGCGGTGCGCAGTATCCCGAGTCGTTCCCCTGGGCGCCGAACATCTTCTTCGTGCGTCATCTGCCCCCAGCGGAGCATCCCTCCTTCTTCAGCTCCAGTGCACTGACGCTGAACGTGACGCGCCGGGCCATGGCGGACATGGGCTACTGCCCATCCGGGCGACTGTTCGAGGCGGCCGCGTGCGGCGTGCCGATGCTGAGCGATGCCTGGGAGGGACTGGAGACCTTCTTCACGCCCGGCGACGAGATTCTGGTGACGCGCGGCGCGGAAGACACCCTTGCGGCGCTGGAGCTCCCGCGCGAAGAGCTGGCGCGGATCGCCGCGGCCGGCCGCGAACGGACGCTCGCCGAGCATACTGCCGACCGCCGCGCGCAGGAGCTGGAGCGCGCGCTGGACGATGCCTTTGCCGGGCGCGAGGCCGCGCCGGCGCTGCCGTTCGGCTGGAGCGCCACGGCAGCCTCCGACCAGCGATCCGTCGAGCTGTAGCGATGTGGGGCGTCGTTCCCGCCGCCGGCGCAGGCAGCCGCATCCAGCCGCTTGCCTTCTCCAAGGAGCTGCTCCCCGTGGGCAGCCGCTTCGACGGCAAGGTGGAGCGGCCGCGCGCGGTGAGCGAGTATCTTGTGGAACGCATGATCCTCGGCGGCGCGACGCGTATCTGCTTCGTCGTGTCACCGGGCAAGTCGGACATTCTGGAATACTATGGCGGCGAGATCGGCCCCGCGCACGTGTGCTACACGGTGCAGCCGAAGCCGGCCGGCCTGTGTGATTCGATCTTCCGCGCGCTGCCGCTGATCCGCGACGACGAGGCGGTGATCGTCGGCCTGCCGGATACGATCTGGTTTCCGGAGGACGCGCTGCGCTCGCTGCCCGACGACGAGCTGTCGTTCCTCTGCTTCCCCGTGGAGCGCCCGGAGTTCTTCGATGCCGTGGTGATGGACGGCCTTCACCGGGTGCGCGAGATCCAGGTGAAGCAGCGCGATGCCGAATCGCACTGGATCTGGGGCGCGTTCAAGATGCCGGGCCATGTGCTCGCCGCCCTGCACCGCCTCTGGCTGCTGCGCGACCGCGGCGACGAGTACATCGGAACATTGGTGAACGCGTATCTCGCCCAGGGCGGCTCCGCGGTGGGCGTGCCGGCGGGCCACGCGTACGTGGATGTGGGCACGCTCCACGGGTATCGCGAGGCGATCCAGCTGCTGAGCGCCGCGCCGCCCGACGAGCGGCAGGTGACGATCGTCCCGCACATCGAGGTCGCGCGCGCGGGCGCGGAACACACCGGTTACGGAGGCTGAGCGTGGTCGAGGCGGTGAAGCTCTGGAACGAGCCCAACAACAAGTCGCACTGGGATTTCGAGATCGACAAGGACTGGGCGATGTACGCCGATCTCGTGAAGCTCGCCTCGGACGCGGTGGCGAGCGAGCGGCCGGCAACGACGCGCGTGCTCGGTGGCATCTCGCCCATCGATCCGAACTTCATCGTCAACATGCGCGACAAGGGCGTGCTGGACTACGTCGATGTCGTGGCGATCCACGGATTTCCCCTCGATTGGAACCACTGGCAGATTCACGAGTGGCCGGAGAAGGTGGGCGAGATCGCGCGGCTCGCGGAACGTCCCGTATGGATCACCGAGGTGGGCGTCTCCACCTTCGGGGCCGAGGAGGTGCAGGAGTTCGGGCTGCGCCGGACGGCCGAGCTGCTGATCGGCCGGAGCGATCGCATCCACTGGTACAGCCTCTTCGACCTTCCGCGCGCGTGGCCCGCCACCACCCGGCACCGCGAGGCGGAGGGATCGTCGTACTATCGGCATTTCTATATGGGGCTGATCCGCGAGGATGGCGAGCCGAAGCTCGCGGCCAAGGAGTTCGCGCAGTACACCCCCGACATGGGCATCTGCCAGTGGTTCCATTTCGAGGACCACCGGCTGGACGACGCGGTGCGCTGGCTGCGGAAGCTCGGCGTGAAGAAGCTGCGGACGGGACTGAGCTGGGCGGACAGCCTGCGGCCCGACGCGAACGCCTGGTTCGACCGGCAGATGTGCGCGCTGGACGGCTTCGACGTGACGCTCACGTTCTGTTTCACGCCCGAGTCCAGCGGCATCGCGCCGCATCACACGAGCCCTCCACGCAACGCCGAGGAGTTCGCCGATTTCTGCGCGCGGATGACCCGCCGGTACTGCTGAGGAGGAGACTGGCACCGCTACACATCGGTGGAGGCCGGCGCCTCCGTGCACACGTCAACGGCATAACAGCGTCAGTACCGCCGAGGATCACCGGTTACCGACGGCGGCGGCGTTAGAGGTCGTCCGAAGACCTCGTGCGCCCAGTGGAATCGCACCCCGGCGCGCCGCGCGGCCTCGGCATCCACCGTGGCGTCGCCCACGAACAGGGTCTCTTCGCGCTGCACGCGCGCCGCGTGCAGCAGCGCCAGTAGCAGGCCCGGCGCCGGCTTCCGGCAGGCGCAGGCCACGTCCAGCCGGTGCGGGCAGAAGCGAATCAGCGGGTCCCGTACGCGACCGTCGGTCGCGGCGTCGAGCGCGTCGCGCAGCAGGCGCTCCGCCATCATACCGGCGAGCAGGCCGTAGCCGACGTGATCCTGATTGGACGCGATGCCCAGCCGGATCCCGCGGGCCGTCCAGTCGACGGTCGCGAGGGTGTCGCGCACGCCCGGCAGCAGCTCCCACTCGTCAGGCGCGTGCGGGCACGGCCGGCCCGACACGGTGGTGCGCCGCAGCGTGCCGTCGGCATCGAAGATCAGGAGACGCACATGGTCCAGCAGTGCATCTCGGCCAAGCGGCGGCTCCGCGCCGAGCAGCGCGCTCACCGCGGGGCGGGCTCCGGGGCCGTCGCGCCTGCCACCGGCACGCGAAGCTCCCGCGCGAGGCGCGCACGGTAGCCGGCCGCCAGCTGCGCCATGCGCGACGCATCCGTGGCCGAGCCGAGTGCGGCGGCCGCGGTGGTGGTATAGCCGAGCCGGAAGGCGAGATACGCTACGCGCCAGAACGGGAGGCGACCGGCCACCGCGTGGTCGCCGGTCGCGGCCGCGTAGCCACCGACGAGCCGCCGCTCCGCCTCCGGCGAGAGCGAGAGCTCGATCGCGGCGCCGGCGAGGTCCCACGCGGCATCCTGCGCGCCCGGCAGGAAGTGGTCGTCGTGGTGCGACAGGCCGTCGGTCTTCACGAACCCCGTATGCGTGCGCAGCCACTCGTGCGGCAGCATGCGTCCGTCCACGGCGACGGCCGGCACCCGGGCCACCACCGCGGCGATCGGAGCGACGGCCTCCACGCATCCCGCGAGCGCGTCGCCGAGGCCCTCGCGCACGTTGCAGCGCATCATGTCGAGCAGCGCATCCGGGGAGACGTCGGCTGTCGCGCGCGCGTGGCGATGCAGCCAGGAGATGTAGCGCGCCACGTGCTGCACGAACGCCGGCGAGGCGTCGCGCGCGTCCAGGGGGACGCCCTCCAGCCACTCCGTTGCGAGAAAGCCGTTCGCGAATCCCACCGGGCGCGGCGCGAAGCCGGCGTCGGCCAGCGCGCGGGCGCGAGCGAGGCGCGGCCGCCCCAGACGACCCAATCCCTCGAACTTGAGCAAGAACTGATGCGGCGCTCCGGCGCGGCCGCACAGGAACTTCCGCCGCTCGTGCTGCGGCTGCACGGCCGGTTGGGGTCTCTCGCGGCACACGCAGCCGCGCCAGGCGCCCCCCGAAAGATCCGCGCCGATGGCCACGCCGAACGGCGCGGCAAGCCGGGAGTCGCGCACCCAGAGCGCGTCGAAGTCGCCGGCAAGCCGGGGATGCCGGCGCCAGCTGTCCTGCCCGCGCGTGCTGCGGAGCACCGCCGGGTCGGGTGCCCAGCTGGGGAAGAGCACGATGCGCCGGTCCGGCGCGCCGGACGCGCGCAGCACCTCCGCCACGCTCGCGAAGGACGAGCCGCTGAGACCAGGGCCCTCGTCCACGATCGCGAACCAGTGGGCGGGCGCGGCGGCCGCGGCGCGGAGCCGCTGCCGCAGCGCCGGCGCGAGCGCGAGCTCGCGATCGAACGGGTGGCCCCGCGGACGCACGGTCACCGCATCGACGGCGATGCCACACGCAGCCAGCATCGCCGCCACCACCGCCGAGAGCGTGGTGCCGATGCTGCGGATGCCCAACACGGTCACCCGCGCGGGCGCCTCGCGGGCGAGCTGCTCGGCGGCGCTGATATAGGTTTCAGGATACAGGCCGTAGTACGCGAAGCCTTCCGGCACGCGCGCCTGCAAGCGCGCCTGCGGGACGAGCACGCGGGCCGCGGACCAGGCCTCGAGGATCCTCGCGAGATCGTCCGGGGGCGGGCGATCCTCGCGCCAGCTCCGCACCATGCCGCTGGCGACGGCGATCGAGAGCCGCCGCAGCGCGCGCGTGAGCGTCGTCTCCCGGTCGGCGGCGGCACACTCGGCATCCGTCAGCGCGCACTCGAGTTCCCCCGCGTCGAGCAGCATGCCGACCCAGTCCTCGTGCGACCAGCCCTCCGCGGCACGCAACCGCTCGCCGATGGACGCCATGGCGTCCCGGGCGTCCAGGACGCGCCCGGCCGAGCGATAGATGAGCACCGCGCGAGGCCCGGACCGGCTAGCGCTCCGCGCTGCCGATCCAGGGGCGGCCGGTGGCGGAGAGCAGCTCCACGCGGCCGCGGGTGCGCGGCCAGACGGGCTCGCCGGTGGCGGGCTCGCAGAGATAGATCTCGTGCCCGGGGCGGCCGACGATGCGCAGCCCGGACGAGCGCAGCATGGCCTCCACCCCGGCGTGATTCGGCGCCCACCAGTTGGTGATGTCCCCGGAGAACTCGTGCTCGATGAAGGCCATTTTCGGCCAGCCCGGCGCGCCGAAGGCCTCGCGATCGTTGATGTCGCGATCCAGCTCCGTGCCGTCGGCCACGTCCTCGCCCGGCATCGTGAGGGTCTGGAAGATCATCAACCGGCGCACCTTCTCGGCGACGATGTCGAGGCCGAGCATCGGATAGCGAAGGTGATAGAAGACGCCCATGAAGAGCACCAGATCCCACGCCTCGTCCACGTGCGCGAGATCGTAGATCTGCATGCGGCGGAATTCCACGGCGTGCTCGAGCCCGAACTCGCGCGCGGCCCACTCGGCCTGGTGCAGGAACAGTGGCTCGATGTCGATGCCGGTGACGTGCGCGCCGCGCCGCGCGAGCTCGAAGGTGTAGAACCCCGCGTTGCAGCCGAGGTCCAGCACGCTCCAGCCGGTGAGGTCCTCGGGGATGCAGGGCGCGATCTCGCGCCACTTGAACGCGGGAAAGTCGCCCAGCGCGTGCTCCGGCGCAGTCTGCGATCCGTCAGGGAGATGTAGGTTGTGGAACCACGGTCCGAGCGCGGCGATCTCCGCCTCGCGCTCCTTCGAGGGCGCCGATACGCGCCGCTGCAACAGATTCGCCATGCTCATCCTTCGCGGCGGTGTCGCGACCGCTCGCCGCCGCGCCTCGTAAGGCAAAGACGTAGTGTTCGAGCTCGGCCGCGCGGTGCGCCGCCGTGTGCTCGGCCAGTACCTTGGCACGGGCGCGGCGCCCGATCGCGCGCCGCTCCGCCTCCGGAATGTCCCGCAGGTACCCCAGCGTGTCCGCGCCGTCGCGCGCGATGAGGATCTCGACGCCCGGGGTAAAGAAGCTGTCGAGCCCCTCCCAGGGATCGCTGATGATCGGCGTCGCGCAGGCCGCCGCCTCGAACAGGCGCACACTGGGCGAGTATCCGGCGGCCACCATGTCCGCGCGCGTGACGTTGAGCGTGTAGCGCTGTGCGTTGTAAAAAGCGCCGTGCTCGCGCGGCGGCAGGTGCACCACGCGCTCGACGTTCGCGGGCCAGCGGATCGTGTCGGGGTACTGCGGACCCGCGACGACGAAGCGTCCGGCGCGCCAGCGCCGGGCCGGTTCCAGCAACAGCCGGCCCAGCGCGGGCTGCCGATCGTCGCTGTAGGTGCCCATGTAGCCGAGGTCCCACTGGGGTGCCACCCGGGCCGGCGCGTACAGCGACGGATCCACCGAGCAGTAGAGCGGGCGCGCCATGGGCGCCCCGTACATCCGCTCGATCCGCCGCAGGGTGGGGCCGCCCGTGAACGAGAGGTACATGTCGTACCGCGCGACCAGCGCCGGGGAGAGATATTCCGTCTCCCCGCGCGCCAGTTTGGCGAGCGTCACCGGGGTGTCGATGTCGTAGAACGCGGTGACGCCCCTGGCCGTGCGCGTTACCCAGTCGCCCACCTCCACCCCCTGCGGCACGTACGAACCCACGATCACGAGGTCGGCGTCGTGCACCGGCGCGGCGAAGCGGCGCCGCAGGTCCGCGATGCTGCGGTACAGCGCCGTACGGCAGTACGGCGGCCGCGGCAGGTCGCGATTGTCGGCGTACCAGGGCACGTCCCGCTCGAGAAAGAGCACCCGGTGTCCCCGGGCATGCAGCTCGCGCACGAGGCCGCGATACGTGGTGGCGTGCCCGTTCCCCCACGACGAGGTGATCGAGAGGCCGAGAATGACGATGTCCATCGGGGGCGGCACGGTCATGCGGCCGCCTCCGGCGGGTCGGGAACAGCGGGAGGCACAGCGTGGGCGACGCGCGCGGCAGAGGCGATTCCCCCCTCCGTCTCACTGGTGTGCCACTGCCGGACGGCCATGGCCGCGCGCGCCACGTTCAACGCGTGCTCCACCTGCAGCGCCCGATGGGCATACGTGTGCTCCGCCAGGACGCGCCGGTACGCGGCACGACCGATCGCGCGCGCCCGCGGCTCGGTGAGCGCCGTCAGGTGCTCGGCCACGCCGGCGCCGTCGTGCGCGACGAGCACCTCGCGCCCCGGCTCCAGAAAGAGCTCGATCCCGACCCACGCATCGGTGATCAGGCACGCCGCCGCGCCGGCCGCCTCGAACACGCGCGTGGGCGGGGAGAAGCCGTAGCGCGCCATGCTCTCCCGGTTGACGTTGAGCACCGCCCGCGCCGTGGCGTTGAAGGCGTTGTGCTCGTGCGTGTACACGTGGCCCAGCGCCGTGACGTTCGGCGGCACGGGCTTGTCCGCCCAGCCGTTGCCGCCCAGCAGGAACCGCCGCGTAGGCAGCAGCGCGGCGGCGCGGAGGAAGTACTCCTCCACCCGCGCCTCGCGATCGGGCAGGCGGTTGCCCAGAAAGCCGAGGTCGCACGCGAAGCGCGCCTCGGCCGCCGCCGGATGATGGGTGGACGGATCGAGCGCGTTATACACCGGCACGCATGCGCGCGCGCCCAGCGCGAGATATGCGTTCACCACCGGGTCCCCGCCGCCGTAGGTGAAGACGAGATCGTAACACGGAACGAGCGGGAGAAACGGATCCGCCGGGTTGGCGTGCACGCGATCCAGCGTCGCCGGCGCGTCGACATCCCAGAACGCCACCAGCGTGCCCGGCCGCCGCAGTGCGAGCACGTCCCGCTCCAGCAGCTCGTCGAACACTCCGACGCCGCTTGCCTTCACCACGAGATCGGCGCCCTGCGCGCGCTCCAGTGCGCGGTGCACACCATCGACGCCCTCCCCGGGATAGACCTCCACGCGCGCCCAGCTCGGATCCGGGATGTCGCGGTGAGCCTGACGCTCGTAGGCATCGGGCTCGTAGAACGTCACCCGGTGTCCGCGCTCGTGCAGCGCGCGCACGATGCCGCGATAATAGGTCGCGGCGCCGTTCCAGTACGCCGACACCAGGCTGGAGCCGAAGAACGCGATACGCAGACCGGCGGTCATGCGGCGGGACTCTCCTGAATTGTGTATGATGCGGCGGAGCGCGGCGCGGACCGAGCCCTCCTGCCGTCGCGCATGGCCCGCAGCTCCTCCACCACCCCGAGCAGCTGGTCCACGCGATGGGCGCAGGTGTGTCGAGCAAGAATGGTGCGACGGCCGTGCTCGGCCAGAGCGCGTGCGGCCGCCGGATCGCCCAGCAGATCGCGCAGGTGGCGTCGCATCTCCGCGCCGTCGCGGGCCACGAGGTAGTCCTCGCCCGGGGCGAACAGTCCCTCCACGTCGTCCCAGGGGGCGGAGACGAGCGGGATGCCGCACGCGAGCGCCTCGAACACTCTGATGGTCGGGATGCCGGGCAGGGCACGCACGTACGGACGCCGCGGCACGTGCACCGTGGCGCGATGGCGCGCGAACACGCGCGGGGCCTCGTAGTTGGGCAGCCACCCGCGATACGCGATGCCCGCGCGCGCCAGCGTGGCGCGCGCCTCCGCGGGATAGCGCACGCCATGCACACACGCGCGCACGCCCAGCGCCACCACGGGGTCGATCAGGAACTCGCGCAGCTCGGCCGTGCGCTCGTCGTCGCCCCAGTTGCCGATCCACACCACGTCGCCCTCCGGCGCGCCGGCCGGCTCGGGACGAAAGACGCGCACATCCGCGGCCTCGTGCCACACCCACGCATGGCGCGCCCACCCCCGCGCGAGATAGAGGTCGCGCAGCGCGCGGCCGTACGCGAGCACGCCATCGTAGTGGCGCAGGTCGTACGCGGCCATGCTCGCGCTGTCCGTCACGGCGCGGTGATGGGTGTCGTGGAAGAGGAGCAGGTACGCGCCGCCGCGCCCCCGGTGTTGCCCGACGCGGCGCACGAGGTCGTGCGCGTTCCACTCGTGCACGATGACGACGTCGGCGCCGTCCAGCGCCTGATCCAGCTCCAGCCGCTCGGGATCGTACCGGATGCTGTCGAGCGCCGGATAGGCGCGTCGGAACGCCTCCAGCGCAGCGGCCCCGTGCTCGGCCACCAGGTTCTCCGCGCTCCACGCGCCGGTCGGCTCGAAGACCACCACCTCGTGGCCGCGCGCCAGCAGCTCGGAGGCGACGCCGCGCAGGAAATGCGCGTTGCCGTGGTTCCAGTCGGAGCGCAGCGAGTGATAGAACATCACGACGCGCATGCCACCTCCGCCGAGCGCCGCAGCGCGTCCTGCGCGAGCATCTGATAGATCGCCAGATAGCGCGCGGCCATGCACGCCGGCGCGAGCGCCAGTGCCCGCAGGCGCGCGCGCGCGCCCTGGGCGCGGCGCAGCGATGCATCATCACAGAGCCAGCGAATCGCGCGCGTGAGCGCCGCCGCATCGTCAGGCGCCACGAAGGTGGCGGCGTCACCCCAGATCTCTCGCAGGCTCGGGATGTCGCCGAGCACCAGGGCGCAGCCGGAGAGCGCGGCCTCCACCACCGAGAGTCCGAAGGGCTCGTACCGCGCCGGCAGCGCGTAGATCGACGCGCGGCCCAGCCAGTACGCGAGCGTCGGGCCGTCCAACCGGCCCAGCGCGCGCACGGCGCGCAGGCGCTCGCCGCGGCGGTCGGGCGACTCGGCGTCGCCGGCGACGTACACCGGCCAGGGCAGCTCGCCCGCGATGCGGTCCAGCACGGCGAGATTCTTCGCCTCGTCCCAGAGCCGCCCCGCCGCCATGATGAGCGGCTCCTTCGCCGCTGGGGAGAAGAGCGCGGGCGACCGGCCGTTGGGAATCACGCGCGTGCGATCCAGCGGGCCATAGTGCTTCTCCAGGGCGGCGAGCATGGCGTGCGAGGGAGCCACCACGATCTCCGCCGCGCGCAGCCCCGCGCGCACCCGCGTCGTGTACTCGTTCCAGCTCTCGGGGGCGGGCGTGCCCCGGACCGACTCCCACCACGACCGCACACACGAGTGCCCGGCTACCATCACCGGCGCGAGCCACGGCAGATCCGCATGCGCATAGCCGTTGAGGTGCACCACGTCCGGCCGCTCGGCGCGCTCCAGCGCGAGCAGCCACGCGCCCGCGCGATCGACGTCCTCCCACGGTGCATCCATCCACTCCAGGCGATAGCGGCTCTCGTGCACCAGGAGGTTGGGCCGTGCCGCCGCCTCCGCGCGCTGCGCCGCATCCATCGGCGCTCCCATCGTCGCGAGCACGATGCGCACGCCGAGCGGACGGAGCGCCGCCGCCAGCTCCATCGCGTAGGTCCACACGCCGCCGACGGTGTCGGCCGTCATGAGCACCTTCATCGGCCGTACACGCGATCGAGCGCCGCTGCCACCTCCACCAGATGCTCCGCCTCGGGATCGAACCGGCCGCCCGCCGCCAGCCGGCGCGCCCAGTCCACCGCCGCGCGGCCGCCCCACTCGTCAGGCGGCGCGCTGAGCGTCTCGCGCGCGGTGCCGCGAAAGCGCTCGGCAGTGAAGTCGTAGAACGACCCGCCGACGTTGCGCAGCGCGGCGCCCCCCGCGGTGCCGTAGAACGCGGCCGCGATCACCGCGTCTTGCCCCGCCGGCAGATTCCAGGAGCAGGAGAGCTGCACAGTGGCTCCGGTCGCCAGATCCAGGCGCGCCACGGCATAGTCCTCCACCTGCGCGCGGGCATCGCGGAGCGGCGCGCCGCGCGCGTACAGCCGGCTGGTGGCGCCCCGCACCGCGGGAAAGCCGAGCGTCCAGAGCGCGAGGTCCACGAGGTGGATGCCGAGATCGATCACGCAGCCCCCGCCGGACAGCGCGGGATCGTGGAACCAGCGCTTGTCCGGTCCATAGGCGTTGTGGAATACGAGATCCACCGCGAACACCGTCCCGAGCTCGCCCCCCTGCACCAGATCGCGAATCCGGCGCATCCCGCTCGTGCAGCGATACGAGAGATCCACGCCGAGCAGGCGGTCGGCCGCGCGCGCGGCGTCCACCACCCGGCGTGTCTCCTCCGCCGTTCGCGCGAGCGGCTTCTGGCAGAAGACCGCCACGCCGCGCGTCAGCGCCGCGACGGCCTGGTCTGCGTGGAGCGCGCTCGGCGAGGCGATCACGATGCCGTCGAGGTCGCGCTCCAGCAGCTCGTCGAGGCCGCCCAGCACGGCCGGCGCGTGACCGATGCTCTCGAGCTGCGCGGCCGCGGCAGCCGCCGCCTCGCCGCTGGGATCGGCCACCGCGGCAATGCCGGCGTCGCCCGCCCGGGCGATGCACTCCATGCGGTGGCGGCCGATCCAGCCAACGCCCAGAAACCCCAGCCGCGGTCTCGCCGGCGGGCCGCGGCGAGTGTTCGAGCCGTCCGCGATGGTCGCGGACGCCGCCTCCAGCGTCGCAGTTGCAAGCTCCTCCGCCATCGTCTCCGTTCGGTTCAGGTATACGCGCCCGGCTCCTCGCGTCCGTCCGCGTGGCGGCCAGCCCGCGCGCCACCCACCGCCGGCCCCGTGGCGACCAGCGCCTTCATGAAGCCGTCGGGCCGGTCGCGCGTGGCCTCGAGGGCGCGATCCAGCTCGTCCAGCGGAAAGCGGTGGGTGTAGAGCGGCGCCGGATCCAGGCGGCCCGCGGCCACCGCCCGCACCGCGTCCCGGATGCCCTCGACGTACACGGCCGCATCGCGCTCGTGGGCGTTGACCACATCCAGGCCGCGCCAGTTCCATAAGAACATGTTGATCTGCCGCGGCCCGTCCTGGTGGAAGCCGGCGATCACCAGGCGCCCGCGCTCCCGCGTGAGCTCGCCCGCGAGATCAAGCGGCCACTGCTGGCCCACGGCCTCGATGACGCGGTCGGCGAACGTGCCGCCGGTCAGGGCCTTCACACGCTCGATGATGCGCTGGTGGTCGTCCATGGAGACCACCTCGTCCGCCCCGAACTGGCGCGCCACGTCGAGCGCGAACGGCCGGCGGGAGATGGCGATCACGCGCGCGCCCGCGTTCGCGGCCAGCCGGGTGAGCAGGGCGCCGAGGAAGCCGATGCCAACAATGACGACGGTGAGTCCCGGCTCGATCGCGGCGCGGCGGAAGATGTTGAACGCGCACCCCAGCGGCTCGCCGGGAAAGGGCTCGCCGGCGAGGGCGTCCGGCAGCGGTACCACCGCATCGGCAGCCGCGACATCGTATTCGGCATACGCGTGGTACGACAGCGCGGCGACGCGCTGGCCGGGCGTCACCTCGTGCACGCCGGATCCCACGGCATCGACGATCCCCCACCCCTCATGACCCGGCGCCCCTGGTTCGGTTGGATAGCTGAACCAGGGGCGCCCCTCCCAGACGGGGAGATTCGAGTGACAGACACCGCTCCCCTCCAGCCGGATCCGAACCTCGCGCGGTCCGGGC
>DATEPM010000064.1:0-51851 GCA_035273185.1 Gemmatimonadaceae bacterium | reverse complement strand
AGCATGCGGTCCACGATGAGAAAGCCGCCGATGATGTTGGCGGTGGCCGCGACCACCGCCACGAAGCCGAGGATCGTGGCCACGCGGTTCTGCGCGGCCCCCGCCGCGATGAGCGACCCCACGAGCGAGATGCCGGCGATCGCGTTGGTCGCCGCCATCAGCGGCGTGTGCAGGAGGGGCGGCACGCGCGAGATCACCATGTAGCCGGTGAACGCGGCCAGCACGAAGACGTACAGCTCGAGGAGCAGCATGCGCGGGTCAGCTCAGGGTTTCACGACGCGGCCGTCGTGGGTCAGCAGCATCGCCCCCGTGATCTCGTCCGCGGGGTCGATCGTGAGAGTGCCGTCCTTGGCGATGAGATGTTGCAGCAGCGCCAGCACGTTGCGGCCGAACATCTGGCTGGCGTGAAAGGGCACGGTGCTCGGCAGGTTCACCGGACCGAGAATGGTGACGTCGTCGGCGTGTACGGTCTCGCCGGGCCTGGCCAGCTCGCAGTTGCCGCCGGTCTCCACGGCGAGATCCACGATCACCGCGCCCGCGCGCATCGAGCGCACCATCTCCGCCGTGATGAGCCGCGGCGCGGCGCGGCCGGGGATCTGCGCGGTGGTGATGACGAGATCGACGCCTCGGATGTGGCCCGCGATGGTCTGCAGCGTGCGCTGCTGCTCGTCCTCGGTCTGCGCGCGCGCGTAGCCGCCGGCGGCTTCCGCCGATGCGCTCACGACGTCGGAGGCCACGAAGCTGGCGCCGAGGCTCTGCACCTGCTCGCGCGCGGCCGGGCGGACGTCGAAGGCAGACACGACGCCGCCGAGCCGCCGCGCCGTGGCGATGGCCTGCAGCCCCGCGACTCCCGCACCGATGATGAAGACCCGCGCCGGGGAGATGTTGCCGGCCGCGGTGGTGAGCATCGGCAGAAACTTCCCGAGCTCCGCCGCACCGAGCAGCACGGCCTTGTACCCCGCCACCGTGCTCTGGGAGGAGAGGACGTCCATGGACTGCGCGCGCGTGATGCGCGGGACCAGCTCCAGCGCCAGCGCCTCCACACCGCGCTCCGCGAGCTTGGCGGCGGCCGCCGCGTGCGTCCCCGGGCGCATGAGGCTCACGAGCAGCGTTCCGGACGCCAGCAGCGCGATCTCCGCGTCGGACGGGGGCTGCACCTTGGCCACCACGCGGGCGTCCGCGAGCGTCGCGCGCGCGTCGCCGGCGATCTTCGCGCCGGCTGCGGTGTATGCGTCGTCGCGGAAACCGGCGCGGAGTCCCGCGCCGCGCTGCACCACCACTTCCTGTCCGGACTTGATCAGGCGCGCCGCGCTGTCGGGCGCGAGCGCCACGCGCTGCTCGCGCGGCGCGGTTTCCGTGGGAACGCTGATTCGCATGCTGGAGGACGAACGGATGACGAGCACCGCAATCGCGGTTCATCGCGCGGCGCGGGCCGGCGGCGCCGCGCCGTGAAGATAGTCCGCCATCGTCGGCATGCAAATCGCCGGTGGTATCATCTCCGGCAGACGTTCGTCTTTACGCAGACGCTCGCCATGCTTCAGCCCGACGTGACACCATCACGCGCCGCCGTGCGCCCGCCGTTCCTCGCCTTGATGGTCGGCGTGGGACTGCTGGGCGCGTGCCACTCGATCTTCTATACGAGCAGCGCTCCTCCGCGCCCTGCGCAGCCGGCCAGTACCTTCACGCTGCCCGGCGGCGCGCCGGCGAGCTTCGTGCAGTCCACCTCGGACGTGCGCTCCACCACGATCATGCCGGTACGCGAGGGGCTCACCAAGCAGGCGGAATTTCGCGCTGCCACCGAGGTGCTCTCGCAGAAGTTCACGGTGGACGTGAGCGATCCGCGCGCGGGCTTCCTGATGACCCCCTGGCAGGCATCCCTCCTTCGCAACGGCGTCCCGGACCTGCGCTACCGCACGCGGGTGGTCGTGCGTTTCCTCGGCGACGAGTGGAAGGAGGTGTCGATCCGGGCCGAGGCAAATTGGCAGCGCGGCGACGAGTGGGCCGTCGGCTACGACTCCACGATGCTGCGCGTGGTGAGCGAGGATCTGGCCGGGAAGATCGGGCGGATCGATACGAAGAAGCCCGCGCCGTAGCGCGGGCCTTCGATGTCACTCCTCGCGGCCGCTGCTCGTTTGCCCGGGCTGCAGCTGCTGGATCTTCCATTCGCTGCCCACCTTCACCAGGGTAACCTTATAGCGCAGGTTGAGCATGGGTGGTGTTTGCGTCAGTGACGGCGTTCCGCCGGCGGCGCGTGCCTTTACACGTAACTGAAGCCTGATATACGCCATGCCGCCGGTACGCTCCCAACCATTGAACTGGACGGACGCATTCATGTGCTCGTTCCGGCGGAAATAGTCGTCCCAGAACTGCTTCTGGGCCTCTTCTTGGGAGAGCCGCGGATACACGGCGATCATTTTCTCCACGAGGCCAGACTCGATCGCTTTCAGATACGCGCCGATGGGCGCGCGCAACTCATCCGGGACGCGCGGTACCTTGTTCTCAGCAGTCTTGGTCGCGGCCGGCCTCGCCGAATCTGGCGCCTTCTTGACCGTCGACGTGGGCGTAGCTTCGGATCGCGCGGCCGGCGGCACCAGCGCGGCGCGCTTCGGGATGGCCGAGCGCGCGGCGCTGTCCACCGTCACGTTGGGGAGCGAACTGCTCCGCGTCTCGTGCCTCACCAGCGCGCCGGCACCCACGCCGAGCGCCAGCACGCCCACGACCATTGCACCGAAAAACCCCGAGCGGCGCCACGCGACGTGCTGCATGGTGATCCCGGCGAACGGTGTCATCTCCTGGGTGGGCTGCTCCGCCGCCCGGATGAACACCGTCGGATTGCTGCGCGTCATGGGGCGCCAGCTCACGTCCTCGAAGCCGCCCTCGAGTGCGATCGCGGGGATCAGCACGTCCCGCACCTCGGCCGCCGTGGCGTAGCGGTCCTGCGGCGAGCGCCCCAGCATGCGCGCGACGATGAGATCCAGGGTCTTCGGGAGCGCCGGCACCAGATCGTGCGGGTGCGGCGCCTTTTCCGTGAGCCGGCGCTTGATCATCTGCTCGCGCGTGGGCTCGTCGAAGGCACGCCGCCCCGTGAGCATCTGGAAGAGAATGCATCCCAGACTGTAGATGTCGCTGCGTGCATCCACCGGGTCGCCGAGGAGCTGCTCGGGGCTCATGTACTCGGGGGTGCCGATCACCAGGCCTGTCTTGGTGAGCGACTCCTGCGGCCCCTCCTCCAACGCCTTGGCGATCCCGAAGTCCACCACCTTGGCCACCTCGCGCCCGGCCTTCGTCCGCGTCACGAGGATGTTGTCCGGCTTCAGGTCGCGATGCACGATCGCCATCTCGTGCGCGGTGACGAGCGCCTCGGCCACCTGCCGCGCGAGCTCCACCGCGCGCGCCGGCGGCAGCGGCGCCTCGCGTTCCATGATCCGCGTGAGCGACTCGCCTTCCACGTACTCCATGACGAGGTAGACGACACCCTCGCTCTCGCCGTAGTCGAACACGGCGGCGACGTTCGGATGGATGATGCGCGCGGCGTTGGAGGCCTCGCGCGCGAAGCGCTGCGCCGATTCGGCGTCGTTCAGCAGCGCCCCGCTCATCACCTTCACCGCGCACTGCCGGTTCATCTTCACGTGCTCGGCGAGATACACGCGGCCCATGCCCCCCTCGCCGATGCGCTTGAGCATGTGATAGCGGTCGGCGAGCACGCGGCCGATATACGGATCCGTGGTGCCCTTGGGGCGCAGCGGCGTGCCGTCGTTGGGGCAGAAGCGTGAAGCCGTATCGTACTCGGCGCCGCACTGCGGACACACCTTCGCCACGGCCACGGCCTCGCTTTCGGCGGGGGTCGGTTGCTGGGCGAGGAGGCCGGATCCGAGAATGCTCCCGCGCAGCGGGAGCCCGAGCGCGTTCAGCTGCTCCGCGCGGCTGGCTTCCGTCTGCTGAGAGATCTCGCGTGCTGCAGTTTCGTCCGTCACGACACCAATGGAATCGACTGGGGTGAAGCGAACCGGGCCCGAATGGGGGGAGCGCTCCACTGTAACTAGCTCATCGCGTCCGGCCGTGGCGAGCGGCTCGGACGCTGTGAGAACGATGCGCGGGGTTCCGTCGTCGAACGTCCCGTCCCTGTGCATGCGCAGGGCAACGACCACACCATCATCGGTCCCCGCCGCGAAGTACGCGAGCCCCCCACCAGCTGCGCAAGGGATCTCGCCAAGGATTTCAAACTCGCCCACCGTCGCCTGCCGCGCGTGCTCCATGAGCTGCGCCCGCTCGGCAGCCGACGCCGGTGCGATGCCAAAGAGATCTGCGCCGCACGAGCAGTGCCGCGCCCAGCCCACGACGGTATCACCGCAATATGGGCACGCACTCGCCGGCCCGGGAAGCGACGCGTTCAATTCCCGCGCGAGCGAGACGCGATACCCGCGGCCCCTTCCACTACCCCGTCGCTGCGTGACCGTTGCGACCAGGAGCGACCCTGTTCCGCTCTCGCGCGCGAGAAAGGCATAGCCGCTGGTCGGCCGGCCGCCCACCCGTAGCGCGCCCAGGCTCGCGAGCACCGAGAGCCGGCCGGCCGTCTCGGTCTCCACGGCGCGCACCTGCTGCTCGAGCCGCGATGGGCGCGAGGGGGTGTCGGCACGCCGGAGCGTGCCGAGCGGCGGAGGGGTGGGGGTGGGGAGCGGTGAAGGTGGCAAAGAGGGCGGCTGCGGCATGGGTCGCGGTCCCCCAGAGAGTACGGCTCCTCGAGAGGGAGGGAAAGAGCGAAGAACGCCCGGCAGGACGCGCTGCGCGCGTTCTGTGTCCCGGGTCACGGCATGTCTCAGGCAACGCTCCGCCAGACTTGCACGCGGAAGCATGCGCATCGGATACGGAGTACAGCAGGTCGAGTCGAGATCGAGTGCGCCTTCCCTCAACCGACGCACCGAGCGGAGCTGTCGCAACTGCTTTTGCTGTATAATGTTTTGCCACTCGCGAGTGCCGCGGTCGCTATCGCCTGAACGCGCCGTTCCGGCGTTCGGGAGCCTCAGCCCGCCGCCGTTCGGCGGCCGCAGGACCGGGCGGGCGCTGGTATCGTTCCTGCGCGTCAGGCGGCCGTCATGGAAAGCCGGGAGACCGCAACTCGCCTTGCCGAGCCTGCCGGGCGGCGGTACCCGGTGGGCGTCGAGCTCGTGCCCGGCGGCGATGCGCATGCACGGGTATGGGCGCCGAAGTGCAGCCGGGTAGAGATCGTCCTCCTGTACTCGCACGACGCGGGGCCGGGCACCGCACTCGTGCCGGAGGCGGATGGGTACTTCTCCGGGCTCGTGACCGGTGTCGAAGCGGGCACCCGTTACAAGTTCCGGCTCGATGGGGAGCTGACCCCCGACCCTGCCTCCCGGTACCAGCCGGACGGGCCCCATGGTCCGTCGCAGATCGTGGATGCCGCGGGCTTCGCGTGGACGGACCAGGCCTGGCGCGGCATTGCGCTTCCGGGACAGGTGATCTACGAGCTGCACATCGGCACCTTCACGCCAGAAGGGAGCTATCGTGCCGCCATCGAGCACCTGCCGCAGTTGGCGGAGCTCGGCGTCACGAGCATCGAGGTGATGCCCCTGGCGGAGTTCGCGGGGCGGTTCGGCTGGGGATACGACGGCGTCGCCCTGTTCGCCCCATTTCATCACTATGGCTCGCCCGACGACCTGCGGGCACTGGTGGATGCGGCGCACGCGAACGGAATCGGCGTGCTGCTGGACGTGGTCTACAATCACCTCGGTCCGGACGGCAACTACCTCAAGCGGTTCAGCGATCACTACTTCAAGGGTTCCACGGAGTGGGGCGAGGCGCTGAACTTCGACGGCGAGCAGTCGGCGCCTGTGCGCGAGCTGTTTCTGAGCAACGCCGCCTACTGGATCGACGAGTTCCACTGTGACGGGCTGCGGCTGGATGCCACGCAGCAGATCTTCGACGAGTCCACGCCGCACATCCTGGCCGAGGTCGCGACCCGGGTGCACGCGGCGGCCGGCGCGCGCGCCACCCTGCTCGTGGCGGAGAACGAACCCCAGCACACCAGACTGCTGCGGCCGCGCGGGGAGGGCGGATATGGCCTGGACGCGTTGTGGAACGACGACTTTCACCACAGTGCGATCGTGGCGGTCACGGGACGCAGCGAGGCGTACTACAGCGGCTATACCGGCTCGGCGCAGGAGCTCGTGTCCGCGGTGAAGTACGGCTATCTGTATCAGGGGCAGTGGTACGGGTGGCAGCTTGCCCGGCGCGGCACGCCCGCCTTCGACATCGCGCCGCGGCACTTCGTGCACTTCATCCAGAACCACGATCAGGTGGCCAATTCGGGCGCGGGGCTGCGGCTGCACGCGCTCACCACGCCCGGGCGCCACCGCGCGATCACGGCGCTTGTGCTGCTCGCGCCGGAGACTCCGATGCTGTTTCAGGGGCAGGAGTTCGCGGCGTCGGCGCCGTTCCTGTACTTCGCCGATCACAACGCCGAGCTTGCGCGGCTCGTCAGGCACGGGCGGTCCGAGTTCCTGGGCCAGTTCGCCAGCCTGGCGGCTCGCGACCCCGCGAGCTTTCCCGATCCCGCCGATCCGCGCACCTTCGAGCGCTGCAAGCTGGACTGGGGAGAGCGCCGGCATGGGAGCCACGCGTGCGCGCTCGCGCTCGTGCGCGACCTGCTTTGCGTGCGCCGCGACGACCCCACGATCGCGGCACAGGCCGCGATGCCGACGGGGACGCCCGCCCGCGCGGTGGATGGGGCCGTGCTGGGCGAGGAAGCGCTGCTGCTGCGCTTCTTCGGCGAGCGCGACGTGCTGGATCGGCTGCTCCTGGTGAATCTGGGGCGACAGTTGCATCCGCCGGCATTGGCCGAACCGCTCGCCGCGCCGCCAGCTGGCAGCCGCTGGCGCCCGCTGTGGTCGTCGGAGGATCCGCGGTACGGTGGACCCGGCCTGGCCACGATGGAAGCGGACGAGGGCGGGTGGTGGCTGCCGGCCGAGAGCGCGGTGCTGCTGGCACCGGTGCCGCGCGCCGAGGCGGCCCCGGCGCTGCCGCAGCCGGCGTCGGAGAAGGATGCACGGGCTCAATGGAAGGCACGACATGCGAAGACTGCTGGATAGGATCGCGCGCCCGCTGCCGGTCTCGCGGGACGTGGACAGCCGCGCGACGGCCCTGGTGGACGCCGAGTGGCTCGTGACGAACGGCCTGGGCGGCTACTCGTCAGGCACGGTGGCCGGGGTGGCCACGCGGCGATATCACGGGATGCTGGTGGCGGCGCTGCCGAATCCGCTGGGGCGCATCGTCATGCTCAACCACCTGAGCGAGCGCGTGCTCTTTCCCGACGGGCGCTCCACGTACCTGGGCGGCGAGGAGCGGACCGCCGGGCGCCTGGATCCGGAGATCGCACAGCGGCTGAACGAGTTCCGCCTGGAGGCGGGCCTGCCGGTGTGGCGCTACGAGTGGGAGGGCGTGCACATCGAGAAGCGCGTGTGGATGCCGCACAAGCAGAACACGGTCTACGTGCGCTATTGCCTGACGAGCGGCGCCCAGCGCGTGCGCCTGCAGCTGCATCCCGCGCTGCACTTCCGGCCGTACGAGGCGCCGGTGAACCTGCCGCAGCGGTCGCAGTACGCGCAGAAGGCGGTGGGCACCTTCCAGCGCGTCACGTCGGACGATCCGCAACTGCCGCCGCTGTGGCTGCGCGTGGTGGGCGCCGAGAGCGTGTTCGTGCCGGAGGACCGGCCGACGAGCGAGTTCGTGTATCCGGTGGAGGAATCACGCGGCTACGAGTTCCGGGGGGCGCTCTGGGCCATGGGGCAGTTCGACCTGGAGCTCCGCCCGGAGATCCCGGTGACGCTCATCGCCTCCACCGAGGACGAGGCGGTGATGAACGCGCTGACCCCGGAGGAGGCCCTGTACTGCGAGCTGGAGCGCCGCCGGCGCCTGCTGGACTCCGCGATCATCGCGAACCAGCAGTACATCGACGAGGTCGCCGCGGAGCTCGTGCTGGCGGCGGATCAGTTCATCTTCGAGCCGGCGGGCCGCATCACCGACGCGACGCGTGCGGCGGCGGCGGGCGACGAGATCCGCTCGATCATCGCGGGCTACCACTGGTTCACCGACTGGGGCCGCGACACGATGATCGGCCTGGAGGGGCTGACGCTGACGACGGGGCGCCACCGCGAGGCGGGCTACATCCTGCGCACCTTCGCGGAATACGTCCGCGAGGGGCTCATCCCGAACATGTTCCCCGACGGGAGCAACGAGGGCCTGTACCACACCGCGGATGCGACGCTGTGGTTCTTCCACGCGCTGCACCGGTACGTGCAGGTCACGGGCGACCGCCGCACCCTGCTGCGCGTGCTGCCGACGCTCGAGAACATCATCGACCACCACCGCCGCGGGACCCGCTTCGGCATTCGCATGGATCCCGAGGACGGGCTGCTGGTGCAGGGCGCCGAGGGGTATCAGCTCACGTGGATGGACGCGAAGGTGGACGGCTGGGTGGTGACGCCGCGCCGGGGCAAGGCCGTCGAGATCAACGCGCTCTGGTACAATGCGCTCCGCCTGCTGGAGTGCTGGCTGCGCGAGGAGCGCGGCGAGCACGCGGCGGACATTGCCGCCGCGGCGGAGCGCGCCTATGACTCCTTCAACGCGCGGTTCTGGAGCCCGGAGCTCGGCTACCTGTACGACGTCGTGGACGGCGAGACCGGCGATTCCCCGCAATGTCGCCCAAATCAGGTGTTCGCCATCGCGCTCGACCACGCCGTCCTGGACCCGTCGCACTGGGCGTCCGTGCTGGAGGTGGTGCGCCAGCGGCTGCTCACGCCTGTCGGCCTGCGGTCGCTGGCGCCGGGCGACCCGGAGTACAAGGAGCGCTACTACGGCGACCTTCGGGCGCGCGATGCGGCGTATCACCAGGGCACGGTCTGGGCGTGGCTCATCGGTCCGTTCATCGATGCGTGGCTGAAGGTGCATCCGGGCGAGCGGGCCGCGGCGCGGGGGCTGCTGCAGGGCTGCGCGACGGCGCTGGACAGCTTCGGCATCGGCACCATCGGCGAGATCTTCGACGCCGAGCCGCCGTACACGCCGCGCGGCTGCATCGCGCAGGCGTGGAGCGTGGGCGAGGTGCTGCGCTGCTGGGTGAAGACAGAGACCGAGCGCTCCAGTTAGGCAGCGGGCCACAGAGCGGAACGCGACGGGGCCGCGCCGGATCGGCGCGGCCCCGTCGTCGTGGGTGCTGGGACAGCCTCAGGGCGCCTGCCGGCGATCGCGGCGCAGGTCGCGCCGATCGCCGCGCCGATCCTTCCGGTCGCGGTGCAGATCACGCGCGTCGCCACGCACCTCGCGCTTGTCCTGGCGGATGTCGCGGGCCTCGCGGCGCGCGGCCGTGCTGTCGCCCTGGCGCCGGTCCTGCCTCAGCTCGCGGCCATCCTGACGGATGTCGCGGCGATCGCTGCGAATGTCGCGCCGGTCGCTCGCAAGATCCCGGTTGTCGCGGCGCAGATCGCGCCGGTCCGCCCGCCGATCCTGGTGCGCGGCACGCGCGGCGTGCGCCGCGCGCACCGAATCGTTCACAGGAGTGCTGGGCTGGCCGACACTCTGGGCGGCGGCCGTCATGGCCATCACCGCCACCATCGTCATCGCCATCACCGCCGTCTCGAGACGTCGCATGGAATCCTCCAGAACGCATGAGTGGTGAACTGCGGAATGATCGCGCTGGATCACGCTGGATCACGCTGGATCGCGCGCGCGGCGCCACGCGGTCGGGGCGGCACCAGCAGGAGGACGCCGGAGCGGGGGTGCGCGTTAATCGCGCGCGCCCGCGCACGCACGGGGTGTGATGTCGGTCACACCCTCGTGACGAGCATCACCACTCACTCGTGATATGACAGAGGCGCGGCCGCCTGCGCCGGCGCCTATCCATATGAGGCGCGCGTCGGGGGCCCGCTCGGCCCCGGCGTTGCGTTTGTGTTCCGCCAAAGTTTCGCGAGCTCGTGCCGATACTCCTGCATGTGGGGCGACGGCGCCCGCGACCGATGCCCCTGGCGGCCACGCCAGCAGTCCAGCGGTGATGTCATGAAGCACACGTTGCTGATGGGATTGGCCCTCCTCGCGGCCGCGGCCAGTGGCGCGCGGGCGCAGGGGAGCATGCCCGGCGCCACCGAGTCCATGCGGCTCGCGGTGCGGCCGGATAGCAAGTTGTGGATCGAGGGACATTCCAATCTGCGCGACTGGAGCTGCGAGGCCACGGCGCTGGACGCGTCCGTGGACATCGATGCGCTCTCCGCCGCGGATCTGGAATCGCTGGCCACGGCCCCGCTGCAGCTGCGGCGCGTCCAGGTGAGCGTGCCGGTGTCGGGCCTCACCTGCGGCCACGGCCAGATGGACCGCATCATGTATCGCGCGCTGAAGGCGGATTCGCTGCCGGCCGCGCGCGACATCGAGGGGGTCTTCGACGTCGTGCCGTCCGAGGCCGACGGTGACTACGCGCTCAGGACCGTGGGCACGCTGCGCGTCGCGGGGCGGGCGAAGCGCGTCCATCTCGACGTGAGCCTGGAGCGGCGCGAGGACGGGACGATGCGCGCCCAGGGAGTGCTCCCCATCGAGATGACGGATTATGGCGTCACCCCGCCCACCGCGCTCTTCGGCGTGATCCGCACCGCCAACCAGATCGTCGTCAAGTTCGACCTGCTGGTGGATCCGCGGGCCTCGATGACCGCGCTGGCCTCGTCGCTCGATCACCGCTGAGCGGCGCGGCGCCCCGGCGGCGCCACGCAGACAGCCCGGGTGAGCCTCAGCGCTGTCTGGCGAGGGGTGGGCTCACCAGCCCTGTCGCACGCGCAACGCCCGCACGTGTGCGGTGTGATGTCCGCCATGCCAGGCGTACAGCGCGAGCATCGTATCCAGAGTGCCGGGGCCGGACCACTCCGGATGCCGCAGCTCCCGGCCGAACTGCGCCGGCGTCATGGCCCGCAGCAGGTACACCCAGCGCGCATGCAGCGCGTCGAGCAGCGTCAGGGAGACGTCCACCGACATCTCGCGCGCGTCGGCCAGCTCTGACCATTCCTTCTCGTCGTACGGCTTCACGGTCGGCACGGCTTCCGTGAGCGCGAGCTTGAAACGCGTGTACGCGTTGAGGTGGCTGTCGGGGATGTGATGCGCCAGCTGCCGCACCGTCCAGCCGCCGGGCCGGTAGGGCGTGTCGAGCTGCGCATCCGACAGTCCCTCCACCTGCGCGCGGAACGCCCGGGGTGTCTCCGCGATCGCGTCGACGAGCTCGTGCCGCTGCGCGGGCGAGAGGGGCGTCGGCGGCGCGATGAATCGACCCGTCGGATAGCGCAGCTGTTCGATGTCGGTCGATCTGGTGTCGGTTTCCATGGGGAGCTCCATCGTGGAGTGCGGGTACGCCGGGAACGTGCGGGGCCGCAGCCGCGGTTGTTAGCTTCAACCTACGACGGCGCCGTCATGGGGCGCCAACCGGCCGACGATTCATCGGAGATGCGCGAGATGGGCGGCAGCGAAACGAAGCTGAGCGGTCCCGACCTGGAGCAGGGGGTGGATGCAAACGCGCTCGTCGACGGCGAGAAGCTCCTGGGCCATGCGGGCGGAGAGCCGGTGCTTCTCGCGCGCGTGGGCGGCGAGCACTTTGCCATCGGGGCCACGTGCACGCATTACGGCGGACCGCTGGCCGAGGGTGAGCTGGTGGGTGACACGGTGCGCTGTCCCTGGCATCACGCCTGCTTCAGCCTGCGCACGGGCGAGGCGCTGCGCGCCCCCGCGCTGAATCCCGTGGCCTGCTGGCGCGTGGAGCGGCGCGGCGACCGCCTGGTCGTCTCCCGGAAAACCGAGCGGGATCCGCTGGCGCCCACCTACCCGCTGGCGCGCCCCGGTGCGGCAGCGCCCGCGCGGCCGGCCCGGGTGGTCATCGTGGGTGCAGGTGCGGCGGGCGCCGCGGCGGCCGAGATGCTGCGGCGGTGCGGCTACGATGGCAGCATAACGATCGTCGATGAGGAGGCGAGCTCCCCGTATGACCGGCCGAACCTCTCGAAGGACTATCTGGCCGGCAATGCGCCGGAGGAGTGGATTCCGCTGCGCCCCGAGGGGTTCCACGCCGCGCATCGGATCGAGATCGTGCGTGCGCGCGCGACGCGGCTGGACACCGCGCAGCGCCTGGTCCAGCTGGACGGGCACGCGCCCGTGCCGTACGACGCGCTTCTGCTCGCGACCGGTGCCGAGCCGGTACGCCTGAGCCTCCCCGGCGGCGATCTGCCGCACGTGCATTATCTGCGGTCCCTGAGCGACAGCCGGGCGCTCATCCAGGCCTCCGCGCGCGCGACGCGGGTGGTGATCCTCGGCGCGAGCTTCATCGGGTTGGAGGTGGCGGCATCGCTCGTGACGCGCCATCCGAAACTCCAGGTGCACGTGGCCGCGCCGGAGTCCCTTCCGCTGGAGCGCGTGCTGGGGCAGGAGCTCGGCGCGTTCATCGAATCCCTGCATCGAGAGCATGGCGTCAGCTTCCACCTTGGCCAGACGGCGACCCGCATCACGAAGGACAGCGTCACCCTGGAGAATGGCGAGCAGATCGCCGCGGATCTGGTGGTCATCGGCGTGGGCGTGCGCCCGCGCGTGCAGCTCGCCGCGGACGCCGGGCTCGCGGTGGACCGCGGCGTGACGGTCGATGAGTATCTACGAACCAGTGCGCCGGACGTGTGGGCCGCGGGCGACATCGCGCGCTGGCCCGATGCGCTCACGGGCCAGCGGATCCGCGTGGAACACTGGGTGGTGGCGGAACGCATGGGCCAGACGGCGGCACGCAACATTCTTGGCGCCGGCGAACGGTTCGACGATGTGCCCTTTTTCTGGAGCGCGCATTACGACGTGTCGATCAATTACGTGGGACACGCCGAACGCTGGGATGCCGCGCGCGTGGATGGCAAGGCTGCCGACCGCGACGTGACCGTCCGCTACGTGGAGGGCGGCCGCACCCTGGCCGTCGCGACGATCTTCAGGGACCGGGAGAGCCTCGAGGCGGAGGTGGAGATGGAACGAGCGTCGAGGGCCCCGGCGCGAAGCTGAGAGGCGATCACCACTTCAGGACGAGCGACGGCAGCCGCCTCGCGCGGCTGCCGTCGCTCGTTCCGCCGGTCACACCCACTCCGTGATCTTGTGTCCGTCCGCGTCCTTGAAGGCACCCACGGTGAGCATGATGAAGTCGATCAGCGCCCAGACACCGAGGCCTCCGAGCGTGACGAGCTGCAGGATGCCCGTGCCGATCTTCCCCGCATAGAAGCGGTGCGCGCCGAAGATGCCGAAGAAGAAGCAGAGGACCAGGGCGGGGAGGATCTTCTTCTCGGATTCCACGAAGCCGGGCGGCATGGGCTGCATGATGCCGCACTTGGAACAGACGACCGCCATCGCGTCGATCACCGTGCCGCAGCTCTGGCAATACTTCGTGGGACGCGCGGGTACGTAGGTGCCCATCGGGACCGGTGCTCCGGAGTGGGGGACAGGCAAGGTGCACCGACGGATGCGAGCTGTCCAGATCGACGTGTGACGCCGCGGAGGGCACGGTGCGGCAGCTGCCGCGCGAGACCGCGGCTACCGCGCGTAGAATCGCAGCACGCTTCCAGCCATCCGATAGCCCGCCGCAACGAACGCCGCGGCGCGCGGACTCGCGGCCGCGCTCATGCCGTCGATCGTCTGCACGATGACGTCGCGAGGCTTCTCCTGGCGCGCCAGCAGCCGACCGGCCAGTGCGCGCGCGGCTTCCACCACATCCGCGCTCTCCGCGTCGGCGCGCAGGGTGATCGCGCGGCCGCGCGACTCCGCCACGGCGATCACCACCCCGGCACGCGTGGCCAGCAGCGCACCGCGCCCGCTCCGTCGGCGGCGCGCGAGCTGAGCGCCGGGGTCCAGCGCCGCTGGATCGCTCCCCGGCGCCCACGGGAGCGAGTACGGATTCGCGGGATCGCTCGCGGCCAGCACCACCACCGGCGCGGACGCCCACTGCTCGGCTCGCGTGCTGTCGATCGTGCCTGTCTCGTCAGGCGCCGGCGGTCCGCTGGTTCGCAACAGCTCCAACGCGTCGGGGAGGGCGAACTGCGCGCCACTCAGGCCGCGCACGAAGTATCCCCGCCGAACGTCGCCGCGCAGCTCCAGCCGCCGGAGCTCCCGATAGACGGCGCGCCACGAGACCGCCGGCCGCTCGCGCCTCCACCACTCGCGCACGACGATGCCGTACCGCTCCAGCCACTGCGCGGCGACGATCGCGGCCAGCGCGCTCTCGTCGGCTTCCGGTCCCATGATGCCCGGCGTGCGGACGAGCGACCAGCGCCCCGGCCAGGGGGCCTCCACGCCCGTGTCGTCCACCGACGATGGTGGCTTCCATCGCGGCAGCCGGCGCACGCTGACGCGGCGCTGGACTACGGGACGGTTCGGGGACGGCGTGAAGTCGGCCGGAAGCCACCGCGTGGGATCGGGTTGATCGCGCACGCCCGGCGACAGCAGTGGATGCCAGCGTACCACCTGTCGCAGCGAGGCGGCCGCATCACAGGTCACGAGCCCTGCCGCGACGAGCTCGCGTAAGGCATCGCGCATCTGCCGCCCGGTGAGACCGCTGGCCCCGCGCAGATCATCGAAGAACGAGGCACCCTCCCGGCGCAGCACCTCGAGCAGCTGGCGCGCGCGCTCGCCGACAGCCTGCTCGGCGGCGAGCTCGCCCTCGGGCAGCCACGCGCGGCCCGTGCCCCGATGCACGAACCGGAGCGTCGTCAGGCTGCCCGTGCCCGCCGCGGCGCCGGCGGATGCTGCGCCAATCCACACCATCTCACCAGACGCGGCGAGCCGCGACAGCGCGTCGGGGTCGTATCGCGCGACTCGCTGCGGCAGATAGTCCTGTTCCCACGCGGCGGCCGGACGGGCAACGCCGTACAGCTGCCGGAGCGCGGCCGCGGTCGCATCAGTACTTTCCAATCGCGTGGAAGGGTCCAGATGCTGCCAGCGCTGGAGAAAGTGTGCCAGCGCCGGCAGGCCCACCGCGGCGATCTGGCGCCGCGCCGCGGCCAGCTCCAGACGCCGGGCGCGTTCCAGCAGGCGGCGCGAGCACCAGCGATCGACCTCCCTGGTGGCGCCCGCGCTGTCGTCATGGCGCATGAAGGTGCCGCGCACGAGGCGTCCCGCCGCGGCCCATTCGTCCAGCTTCCGGCGTACCCAGGCGGGCGAGAGGTCGTATCGCCCGCACACGTCCTCCACCGACAGCGGTGCGCTGAGGGCGACGAAGCGCGCCAGCACCTCGCGCCGCGCCGCGGCCGGCGTGATCGAGGGCGCCAGCAGGGCAGGGGGAACCACCTCCGGCGCCGCGCGCGCCTCCAGCATCGTGCCGGCGAGCACGCCGGCGAGTGCCTGGGGTCCGAAGGCGGCCGCATAACGGGGATAGGTCTCCGTGAGGATCAGCCGGCGCGTCGCCGGCGCCGCGGCGTCCTGCGCAGGAATGTCGATGCCGATAGCCCGGCCGCTGGCCAGCAGCTCCCCCAGCGGGTCGCCGCGCACCCCTTCCGCCTCGGAGGCCACACGCTCCCGGAGCTCCGCGGGCGTGAGATCCCCGGCCCGGTCCAGCAGCAGCGCCAGCTCGTCCGCCGTGCGTGCGCGCCGGCCGGGTGCGGTGCCACGCCGCTGCGCCAGCAGCTCGTCCAGCAGCGCACGGTCCAGCGAGAGCAGCGCCGCGCGCTTTTCGGCGCGCGGCGTGTCGTCCGCGTACATCCAGTCCATCACGAACCCGAACTGCAGTGAGGACGCGAACGGCGAGGGCAGCTCGGTGTGCGCATCGTGCATGCTGATCGCCCCGCCCGCCAGCTCCCGCAGCACGCGCGCCAGTGCCGGCATGTCGAAGGCATCCTGCAGCACGTCGCGGTAGGTCTCGACCAGAATGGGGAATGCCGGGAAGTCGCGCACGGACTGCAACAGGTCCTGGGCCTTGAGCCGTTGCAACCAGAGCGGCATCCGGCGCCGGGGAGTGCCGCGCGGCAGCAGCAGCGCCCGCGCGGCGTTCATGCGAAAGCGCGCGCCGAAGAGCGCGGAGTGCCCCACCGCCTCCAGCACACGCTGCTCCGCTTCGTCCGGCGCCATGCCCCGCAGCGCATCCATCGGCGCCGGACCCGAAAGCTCGGGCAGCCGGAGCATGATGCCGTCGTCGGTGGTCTGGACCTGAATCTCGACGCTGGCGCGCGTGCCGTCGGACGGCCGGCGCGAGGACGCGGGCGCCGACAGCCGATCGCGCAGGCGCGACGCCAGCGCCATGCCCCAGGGCGCGTTCACGCGTCCGCCGAATGGCGCGTGCAGCACGATGCGCAGGGCGCCGGTCTCGTCGCGAAACTGCTCCGCCACCAGCTCGCGATCGTCAGGCACGACGCGTGTCGTGGCGCGCTGCTGCTGCGCATATTCCACGAGCGATTGCACGGTCGCCTCGTCCGAGGCGTACGCCTCCGCCAGGGCCGCGACATCCTCCCGGGTGCGCGCATCGGCCAGCGCGCGGCGCAGCGCGCCGATGCGCGGCGTGAGGTGCGCCGAGCGCGCCGCGTACTCGCCGTGCCAGAAGGGCATGCGGGCCGGCGCGCCCGGCGCCGGTGTGACGATCACCCGATCGTGCTCGATGGCGGCGACGCGCCAGGTGGAGGAGCCGAGCTGGAACACGTCGCCGATGCGTGTCTCGTGCACGAACTCCTCGTCCAGCTCACCGAGACGCGTGCGATCCGGCAGATTCACGGTGTACAATCCGCGGTCGGGGATCGTGCCGCCATTGATGACGGCCAGCATGCGTGCCGCGCGCGTGGCGGTGAGCCGGTCCGACGCGCGGTCCCACACCAGCCGCGCTTCCAGTTCGGCGGCCACGTCGGCGGGGTACTTCCCCGAGAGCATCGCCAGCACCTCGTCGAACGCGGCGCGCGTGAGGGCGTGATACGGATACGCGCGCCGCACGACGTCGAACAACGCGGCGCTGGTCCAGTCGTCGTCCACCGCGACCGCCGCGACGATCACCTGCGCGAGAACGTCGAGGGCGTTCTGCACCACGCGCGTGGGCTCCACGTCGCCCTCGCGCATCCCGCGCACGATGGCGAGCATCTCCAGCGCGTCGTCGCGGAAGGTGGGCACGAAGATCCCGCGGCTCACGGCGTCCAGCGAGTGGCCCGCGCGCCCCACCCGCTGCAGCCCGGCCGCCACGCGCTTAGGGCTCTGCAGCTGCAGCACCAGATCCACCGATCCGATGTCGATCCCCAGCTCGAGAGAGCTGGTGCTGACGAGCGCCCGCACCGCGCCCGCCTTGAGCGCATTCTCGAGCGCGAAGCGCCGCTCGCGCGCGAGCGAACCATGATAGGGCAGCGCAAGCTCCTCGCCCGCGAGCGCGTTGATGCGCGCGGCCATGCGCTCCGCCTGGGCGCGATTGTTCACGAAGACGATGGTCGTGCGCGCGCCGCGAATGCGCTGCAGCACGAGCGGAGCCACCAGCGGCCAGATGGTGCCGCCCGGGATCTGGCCGAGATCCTCGACCGGGCACTCCACCGCGACCGCCATCTGCTTCACGAGACCGCAGTCCACGATGGTGACGGGCCGCGGGCCGGCATCGGCGCGCGGCGTGCGGGTCTCGGCGCTCGGGACGCCGGCGGATGCCGGGCCCCGCGAAGGCGCCATGCCGCCGAGAAAGCGCGCGATCTCTGCCAGCGGCTTCTGGGTGGCCGAGAGTCCGATGCGTTGCGGCGGACGCTCGCAGAGCTCTTCCAGACGCTCGAGCGTGAGGGCGAGATGCGCGCCGCGCTTGCTGCCGGCGATCGCATGGATCTCGTCCACGATCACGACGCGGAGCGCGGTGAACATGCTCCGGCCGCGCACGCTGGTGAGCATGATGTGCAGCGACTCCGGGGTGGTGATCAGGATGTGCGGGGACTTGCGAATCATCCGCGCACGGGCCGATGCCGGAGTATCGCCCGTACGCACCGCGACGCGAATCTCCGGAAAGCTTACCCCGACCCCCGCCTCGGTCGCGGCGAAGCGGGCGGCCAGTTCGCCCAGCGGACGCTCCAGGTTGCGCTGGATGTCGTTGTTCAGCGCCTTGAGCGGAGAGATGTAGAGGATGTGCACCGCATTGCCGAGCGGAGCCTCCGCCCCGGCCACGATGAGCTGATTCAGCTCCCAGAGAAAGGCCGCGAGCGTCTTGCCGGTACCGGTCGGCGCGAGGATCAGCGTGTGCGCGCCGCTCGCGATCGCGGGCCAGCCCTCGCGCTGTGGCGCGCTCGGCGCGCCGAGCGTTTCGCGAAACCAGTCGCGGACGATCGGATGAAAGGGACGCAGCGCGGCGTCGGCCGGAGCCCGGCGAGGTGGCATGCAGGGAATATGTTTCGGCCATGCACCTCTTCGCACCGTTGACCCTCCGCGGGCTCACGCTCCGAAACCGGATCGGCGTCTCACCCATGTGCCAGTACTCGAGCGAGGACGGCTTCGCCAACGACTGGCACCTCGTGCACCTGGGGCAGTTCGCCGCGGGTGGCGCCGGGCTGGTGATGACGGAGGCCACGGCCGTGACCCCCGAGGGCCGCATCAGCCCGAACGACCTGGGTATCTGGAAGGACGAGCAGGTGGAGATGCTCGCGCGCATCACCCACTTCGTCCACGGCCAGGGGGCGGAGATGGGGATGCAACTGGCCCACGCCGGCCGGAAGGCGAGCACGGGCCGGCCGTGGGAGGACGGCGGCCCCCTGATGCCGGCGCGCGGCGGCTGGAGTCCGGTGGTCGCGCCCAGCGCCATCCCGTTCACGGAGGGATATCAGACGCCGGCGGCGCTGGACGATCGCGGCATCGCCGACGTGGTGCAGGCGTTCCGCGATGCCGCGGCTCGCGTGTTGGCGGCGGGGATGTCCCTCATCGAGTTGCACGCGGCGCACGGGTATCTGCTGCACCAGTTCCTGTCGCCGCTCGCCAACGAACGCCAGGACGATTACGGCGGATCCTTCGAGAACCGCGCCCGGCTCACCTGCGAGGTGGTGGATGCGGTGCGGAGTGTCTGGCCCGAGCGGCTGCCGCTGTTCGTGCGGCTTTCTGTCACCGATTGGGTGGAGGGCGGCTGGACGGTGGATGAGACCGTGGCGCTCGCCCGTCTGCTGAAGCCGCGCGGAGCGGATCTCATCGACTGCAGTTCCGGAGGAATCATCTCGGGCGTGCGCATCGCCATCGGGCCAGGCTACCAGGTGCAGCTGGCGGAGCGTGTGCGCCGGGACGCGGAGATCGCCACCGCGGCAATAGGACTCATCACCACTCCCGAGCAGGCTGATACCATCATGCGGACGGGGCAGGCGGACATGGTCGTCCTTGCCCGCGAGCTGCTGCGGGATCCGCACTGGCCGCTCCGCGCCGCGCGCGCGCTGAACCAGACGGTGCGCTGGCCACCACAGTACGAACGGGCGCGGGTGAAATGACGAGCGGCACGCCGCGTGGCGTGCCGCTTCCGCGCCGCAACACGGAGCCGAACCGTCAGCGCGCGGCGGTCTGCAGCACCAGCGGCTCCGCGAGCGTGAGGTGCAGTGACGCTCCCTCAGGGAGACAGGACTCGTAGCGCTCGCTCACCTTGGAGGCCACCGCGCCCGCCGCGGCGCCGGTGGCGGCGCCGATCACCGTGGCCTTCGTGCTGTGGCCGAGGATCTGGCCGAGGATCGCGCCAGCCACCGCACCGCCGATGACCTTCTTCTTATCTCCATTGGGATCTCCGGCCACCTTCACGCGATCCAGGCTCGCCGTGGGCGCCACGTCACCCGTGAGTGGATGCGACGTGTCGTCCAGGTACAGCGACTTCACCCGGAAGTAGATCTGGCCAGGATCGGAGGAGGAGGCCGGCGTGATGGATGCCACTTCCAGCACGACCTTGGCCCCCGCCGGGATCTCGGCGCCATTGCTGCCGACCGTGGGCGAGGTGACCGTCGCGACGATCTTGTCACCCGGCCGGCTGGAGTCGGTGCACACCTTCGAGTTGGAGCTCATCGACACGCCGGTGCCGGCCGCGATCCGGCCAGCGGCGGATTGGCTCGGTACCGGCGCAGGGGTCGGGGCCGGTGCGCGGGTGGGTGTTTCCGCGCGGGGCGGCGGCGCCGCCGCCATCCGAGTCGGGCTCTCTGCGCGCGCGCGCTCCCGGCGCGCGGTACGCGCGGGTGCCGGCTTGGGGGCGGGCTGCTCTCGCACCGGCTGCTTCACCGGTACGGTCTGGAGCGCCGTGTCCTGGAAGGTCGGCGCCGGCTGGGTGGCCACCTGACTGGCCAGCTGCAAGTCGCGCGACAGATCGGCGTCCACGGCAGCATCCTTTTTCTGCCGGTCCGCGCAGGCGGTGGCGAGCAGGACGAGCGCGCAGGCGGCGACTGTCGCCGTGCGCGCGAGAGAGCCGGCGGAGCCCCGCACGTTCCCACGCATCATCATGTCTCCGGTGTGGTTCGCGGCATTGTACCCGGCGTCGATCGCGGAGTTCGCCCGGCCCCGTCGGAATAAGTCAACAAATCCATTGACAAATTACCCGGCCAGACACAAGCTTTCAGGTGCACCCTGGCCACCCAATGGAGGAACGCCATGCGCAGGATCGCACTCCCAGTTGCAATGCTCGCCGCAGCACTGATCGCCACGCCCGCGCTCGAGACGCCGCTCGCCGCGCAGACCCAGGCCGGCACCAGCGCCAAGCCGGCACTGAACGACCCCACCATCGTCGCCATCTTCGACGCCACGAACACGCAGGACATCGAGACGGGGCAGTTGGCCGCGAAGCAGGGGAGCACGAAGGCAGTGCGGGACTTTGGCGCCATGCTCGCGCGGGATCACACCAACGTGCGTGAGCAGGGGCGCGCCCTGGCCAAGAGGCTTGGCGTCACTCCCACGCCGCCCGCCGGTGACGAGAGCGCAAGAGCACATGCGGCCACCATGCGGCAGCTGCGCCGTCTGCATGGCGCGGCCTTCGAGAAGGCGTTCCTGGAGCACGAGGTGGCGTTCCATCAGTCGGTCATCGATGCCGTCAACACGACCCTGATGCCCGCCATCCAGAACGACGAGCTGAAGCACCTGGTGACGGTCGTTGCGCCAGCCTTCGCCGCGCACCGCGACGCTGCCAAGCACCTGCTCGAGATTGTGAAGTAAGTGCCTGTGCACCGGGCCCGGACGAGCGGGATGCGAGCTCCGGGTCCGGTGCGGCATCGCGCCGCGGCACGGCCGGCGCTCAGTCCTGGAAGCGGTACCCCACCTTCCAGACCGTGAGAATGTGCCGGGGCGCGGCGGCGTCCTGTTCCAGCTTGCGCCGCAGCTCGGCCACGTGGGTGTCCACCGTACGGCTCATCACCGATGCATCGTAGCCCCACACGGCATCCAGCAGCTCCGTGCGGCTGGAGACGCGGCCGCGGCGTGCGAGCAGCGCGAGCAGCAGGTCGAACTCCTTGGGCGTGAGCTCCACCGGCTCACCGGCACGCCGCACGGTCCGAGCGGCGCGGTCCACCTCCACGTCGCCAAAGCGGTCCACCGCGGCGTCGGACCCACTCGCCCGCCACGCCCCTGCGCGCCGGAGGAGCGCCTCGATGCGCGCGAGCAGCTCGAGCACACCGAACGGCTTGGTGACGTAGTCGTCGGCGCCCAGACGAAAGCCGTGCACCTTGTCCGACTCCTCGCCGCGCGCGGTGAGGATGAGCACCGGCAGCTTCAGGCCGTGCTCGCGCAGCGTGCGGAGCACGCGATATCCGTCCATCCCCGGCAGCATGAGGTCCAGCACGATCAGGTCCGGATGGCTGTCGCGCGCGCGGGCGATGCCCTGCGGCCCATCGGTGGCGACCAGCACCTCGTAGCCCGCGATCTCGAGGCTGTTGCGCAGACCGTAGGCGAGATCGAGGTTGTCCTCGACGACCAGGACGCGGCTCATCGGCGCGCGGGAGGCTAGCGCGCCGCCACCGTCTCGCGCGGGCGCGCCAGGGGCCGGTGATGCGCCGCCGCGCCCGCGACCGGCGTCGGTGCCTCGCTCAGCTGCGGCAGATCGACGACGAAGCACGCCCCTCCGGACCGGCTGCTCTCCACGCTGGCGCGTCCGCCGTGCGCCTCAACCAGCCGGCGCACTACCGAGAGGCCGATGCCGCTGCCGGCGATGGCGGAGTTTGCGTCTCGAGCCAGGCGCCGAAAGGGCTCCCAGACCACAGCGCGCTCGCCCTCCGGGATGCCCGGACCTTCATCCTCGACCGCGACGCGCACCCAGCCGCGCTCTCCTGCGCGCAGCACGACCCGGAGCGTCTGGCCGGCAGGCCCGTACTTCATGGCGTTGTCCACGAGGTTGACCAGCACCTGCCGCAGCGCGCCGCGGTCCACCCGGCTCTCGAGTGTGGGATCGAGGTCCGTTCGCACCGACATCTGCCTCGCCCGCGCGAGCGGCGCGAGCGTCTCGAGCACCTCGGTGATGAAGGGCGCGAGCACGGTGGGCTCGGGAACCAGCGGCGCCTCGCCGCGTCCGGCGCCGCCGAAGCGCAGCACGCGGTCCACGAGGTGCCCCAGCCGGCGCGCCTCCTGGTCGATGATCTCCAGCGAGCGCGTGCGCTCCTGCTCGGAGCGTACCCACCCCATGCGCAGCAGCTCGGCGAACATACGAATCTGCGACAATGGCGTACGCAGCTCGTGCGAGATGCTCGAGACGAAGTCCGCACGCAGCCGGGCGAGCGCGGCCTCGCGCCGCAGCTGCTGGAACGCGATGCCCACGAGCACCGCCGTGATGCCCAGCAGCACCAGCAGCAGCGGGAAGCGATGCGTGCCGCCGAAGACGAGGGTGTCGGCCGCCTCCGGCTTCAGCGACGCCTGGACCGTGAACCCCGAGAGGAACTTCTGCAGCTCGTAGGACGCGGAGTAGGTAGCAGGAAACTGCCATGGCGAGCGGTACACCACGTTGTGCTGCTCGTCGCGCACGATCACGGACACGAGCCGCTCCGCGCGCGCCTCGCGCTGCAGCGCCGGCGGCAGGAGATCCCACTGCGCCAGCTTCGCGGCGAACGCGGTCATGAATCGGGTGGATTCGCTCACCACGCCGTAGGCCGCTACGGCGCGGCCGGCAGTATCACGGACGACGGTGTACGACACCGTGAGGCGGCGGCCGCCGACGGAGCCCACCACGGTCGCGAAGCGCCACCCCGGCTCGAAGAGCGCGCGCGCGTGGCTGGCGATGGTGTCGCGCAGCCAGCGGCGCTCCAGCCGGTCGGGGGCCGTCGCGTCCGGATCGTCGCCGCCAACCATGGCGAGCGCCGAGTCCTCCAGATTCAGCCGGAAGTAATACGATGCCGGGATCTCGTTCGCGCAGTGGCACGCGGCCACGCGATGGCTCTGCACCGCCAGGATCACGGGAGACGGGAGCGCCGCGCCGATGGGGCTCGGGTTGAGCTGCTCCACGGGACGCAGCAGCTCTGTCATGGAGAGCCACATCTGCTCTCTCGCGTTGGACGCGAACTCCCACGCGGCGAAACCGGCGTACTCGCGTAATGCGCGGTCCGCGGTGGCGCGCTGGTCCTGCTCCGCGCGCCGCGCCTGGAATGCCAGGGCCGAGACCACCAGCAGCGCGGCGAGCAGCGCCGCGAAGGTGGGCAGACCACGCCCGCGCCGGGGGAGGAGCATGCGAAGGGTCATCGCACTCAAGTTATCGCGCGGCCAGCTGCCCGCGCTGTCAGCAATCTGTCAGAGATCGGCGGCTCAGCGCGCCGACACGTCCAGCGCGCTGGCATCGTCGTAGGCGTGCACCGGCGCCCGATGCGGCAGGAAGACCGAGAAGGTGCTCCCCACGCCGTACTCGCTCTGCACGCTGGCGCTGCCCCCCAGGCGCTCGAGCAGCTTGTGCGTGATGCTGAGCCCGAGCCCGGTGCCGCCGAACTCCCGCGTGCGGGACTGGTCCACCTGTCGGAAATCCTCCCAGATGGCGTGCAGATCCTGCTCGCGAATGCCGATGCCGGTGTCACTCACCTCGATGCGCACGCCTCCGGGCGCGCAGCGCGCCACCACGTCCACCCGCCCGCGGTTCGTGAACTTCACCGCATTGGAGAGGAGGTTCAGCAGAATCTGCCGCACCTTCGTCCGATCGGTCTCGATGGTAGGGCAGTCGGGACCGATGTCGATGGCGAAGTCCAGCTGCTTCTTGCGCAGCATGGGCTCGATCTGCGGCGCCACCTCGTTCACCACGCTCCGCAACGAGACGGGCTCGATGTGCAGCGGCATCTTCCCGGCCTCGATCTTCGCCAGGTCGAGGATGTCGTTGATCAGTGCCAGCAGATGCTCCGCCGCTCCGCGCCCGCGGAGCAGCGCATCGCGCTGCCGTTCGTTCACCTCCCCCAGCACGCCGTCCAGCAGCAGCGCCGAGTAGCCGATGAGCGCGTTGATCGGTGTGCGCAGCTCGTGCGACATGCTCGCCAGGAACTCCGACTTGAGCCGGGTGGCGCGCTCCACCTCCTGCGACTGCCACTGCAGCCGGGCGTTCTGCTCCGCCAGATCGGCGGTGGCGGCGCGGACGCGTTCTTCCAGCTCGCTGTTGAGCTGCTTGAGCGCCTCGTACAGCCGCTCGATCTCCACCTCGCTCGTGAGGTCGTGCAGCACCGAGACGATGGCGATCGGTTCGCCACGCTCGTTGCGGATCTTCCCCGAGACCACCTCCACCGGCAGCTCGGCGCCGTCCGACGGCCGGACCAGCCGGATGCGTTCGCGCCGGTCGTCGGGCTCGAGCAGCGCGAACTCGGAGACGAAGGAGGTAAACTTGGTGTCGTTGCCCTGGACGGCCTGCATCTCGCGCCAGGCGCGCAGCGTCTCTCCCGGCTGGAACAGCTGCTCTGCCTGATCATTCATCAGGATGATGTTCGCGCGTTCGTCCGTCACCAGGATCGGGTCGGCGACGTTCTCGAGGATCAGGTTCAGCCGGTCTCGTTCGGAGCTCGCCTTGATCTCGGCCAGACGGACGCGCTGCACCTGGCGTTCGAGCTCGTTGGCGGCACGCCGCAGGTCGGTCACGTCGCGCAGCACTGACAGCACGGCGTCCGCGGGGCCCACGCGGGTGCCGAGTGGATGCGAGAGCACCTCGAAGAGCAGATCGTGTCCCTCGTCGGGATCCACGAGGTTCAGCTCGCGGGGGCCGCTGCCCGGGCTCGCCATCATCACCGTCTTGGCGAGGAAGGACGTGAAGAGCAGGTTGTTCAACTCGATCGCGCGCCGGCGGCCCGGCGAGTCACCCTCGCGGACCTCGAGCAGCCGCTCGGCGCGCGAGTTCTGCGCGATGATGTCGTTGCCGGCACTGGTGATCACCACCGGGTCGGGCAGCGAATCCACCATGAGCGTGAGCCGCTCGCGCTGCTGCGACAGCCGCTCGGCCACGGTGCGCGACTCCTCCAGCGCGGCAAGCCGCGCGACCACGGGACCCGCGAGCGTCATCAGCTCCGCGAGCGTCTCCACGACATCGGGCGCGAAGTGCCCTTCCAGGACGAGCGTGCCACCGGGCGCGCTGGTGTGCCAGCGCGCGAGTGGTTCGAGAAAGCGCGTATCCGCGCCGGTTGCCAGCTCGCGCGCGCGCGTGATGGACAGCACCGTGGCGGCACCGCGCACGCGCGGCCGCGGCATCGGCAGCGATGTCCAGCGGGCGAGCGGCGTGCCGCCGCGGACCCCAAGGCCTTCGGTGCCCTCCGCGGGCGCGAGCGCCAGGGTGCTGAGGACGATCGGATTCGACAGATCGTCGGTGGACAGCGTGCTGGGCTCCAGCGCCTTGTAGAAGCCGACGCTCGCCACCACCTCGAGCACGTCACGGGTGGAATCGGCGAGCAGGAGAAATCCACGCGACGAGCCTGCGGCGTCGGCCACCTCCTGCACGAGGAACTCCGCCGCGGCAGAGAAATCCGGCGCTTCCGCCAGCGCCGAGAGGAGGCCGGCGGCCGATCGGCCGCCGATGTCCTCGGGGCCCCTCAGTGCCTCGGGCTCACGACTTCTGCTGCTCAAGACGACGTCTCAGCTCCGCGTTTTCGCGTTGCATGCGCTCGAGCTCACCAAGATCGGCAGCACCGAGCTCGCGAGGTCTCGACACGGGTGCGGTGATGCCGACGGCCTCGGAGTACTTCAGGTAGGTGTCGATCGAGGCGACGACGATGCGCGCCTCGACCGTCACCAGATCGATCCCCACGAGTGAGACGCGTACCCACGCATCGATGACGATGCCCTTGTCCAGCACTCGATCGAGAACATCGATCAGCGAACTGCCACTCGGCGTCCGTTCGACGGCCATTCCGTGGTCCCCAGGTGAAAGACTCGACTGCGGTACGCCGTGCCGCGCGGGCGCGACGTGCCATCGCTCCCGCTATCGCTCCCGCTTCTGCCGCGGGCTCCCGCCGCCCGTTCCCTCTCCACCAGACGATCGGCCGGCCAGCTCGGCAAGCTGCCGCTCGATCCGCTGCAGCCGGCGATCCACTTCGCCGGCCACGGCGTTCGCCGCCCCGCTCACGCTGAGCCGCGGGTCGGTGCGCCACCAATTCAGTCCGATCTGCTCCGCCTTGTCGATGGAGCACACGAGCAGCCGTACCTGAATGGTGAGCAGCTCGACGTTCGCGAGATTGATCTTGATGTCCCCCGCGATGACCAGCCCCTTGTCGAGCACCCGATCGAGAATATCGACCAGGCCATAGCTGCGCGCGGGGTTGACGAGTTCGGGCAAGCGGTGGGTCCTCGATGAATGCGGCGTCTCGGGTCGGCAATCGGTCCCGCGCAGGCGCGCAGCGCGCGCCGGCGGATCACTGGTTCAATCGCCCCAGAGGGCCAAGGTCGATGTTCAGATCGTCGTCGGTGAGGCCGAACGTGGCCTTCAGCTCGTCCATCCGTTCGCTGAGTTTCAGCAGGGCGAGGCCAAGGCGCTCGATCTGCTCGTCCGTGAGCGTTCCGCCGTCCATGCGGCGGATGGCCTGATGTTCGAGAACCTTACGCAGCAGTTCTATCACCGTCATCACGAGGCGCGCAAGGCCCTGTTCCACATGTTCCGGATCGGCATCGATGCGGTCCGGGAGTGCGCGCGCAAGCGCCTCGAGGGCCAGCTCGGGGGTGAGGTCGTCGGCGTTTCCGGACGTGCGGGCCCGGTGGGGGGGTTCGCTAGCGGTCACTGGTAGGCGGAAGAGCGCGGGCCAGAATCGTGCCCGGACTCCAGCACGAGATCACGAATGCAGATCACTGAAATTGTACGGTGGGGCAGGATCTGCAAGCACCAGCCGCCACTCCGCTGAGAGGGTGATCCGGGCCAGTGCCGCTCGATAGGCCGTGGCGCTCTCCCGGGCTACCAGATGCATCGTGGTGCCGCTGTGCAGGGGAATGGCCGATCCGGGATCCCGGCGGCGCATCTCTCGCGCAAGGTGCCGCACGGCGGCGTCCACGAGATTCAACTGCTCCGCGACCCGTGCGCGCACGGCCGCCGCCTCGTGAGCCCGCGTGCGGAGCATCTCCAGGTAACGTCTGCCCGGGTGCGCCAGCGGGAGTGCGGCGTGCGACGCGGGGAGCGCGGGTGCGGGCACCCTCTCGCGGGCAGCATGGCGCGGGGCGACGATCACCCGCATCTCAACCATGCCAGCCACCCGCGCGAGCGCCTCCGCGAGCACCATTTCGCGCCTCGTGATATCGGCGCGGCAGCTCGCGTCATCGGCGAAGTGCTGGCCAAAGCGCGCGGGCAGCGGGGTCCGGCCCGTCTCCAGTGCCCGCTGCACGACGGCGTGATGCACGAGCGCGTCTCTCGGAAGGTCCGCCTCCCGGGATTCCGCTGGTTCCGCGATCGTCGACACCCACGCCTCGATCGTCGCTCGAAGCCCCGCGGCACCCGCGGTGAGCGGCCGGACGGGGGCCTCGCCGAGTCCACGCAACCCGTACGGAAAGCACGCCGGGTCAGCGGGAGTCAGGAGGCAATAGAGGTACGTCAGCATTGTCGAGGGTGTGCACCGAACGCGCGCCGCCCCGAGTCGATCTTGCCATCATGGTCTGCACCGACGACAGGAGGAGCCGCAGATCTACCAGGAGCAGGTCGATGCCGGCGATCGACACGGTGACGGTTCCCGAGATCACCACGCCCTTGTCCAGCACGTGATTCAGCAGATCGCCAAGTACGAGCTGCTCGTCGGAGAGCTCCTCGTCAGGCGCCACGGGCTGCCTCCGCCGCATCGCGCACGAAGTGATAGGGGGGCCAGGGCCCCGTGAAGTCGAAGCGGAATCCGCGGCCGCGGTGCGCCTCGACCTGTGCGCTGAGCGCCGATTGAAAATCGGACCAGTGGTCGGACGCCACGAGGAAGGCCGCGTCGAGCACCAGGGTGCCAGCGGCCGGATCGCTCGCGCCCGCGCCCGACGCGACGGGTGTTCGCAGCGCTGCCACCGCGTTCGGCGCCAGCGCATCCATGATCTCCGCGGCCACTTGCTGGCTCGCCGCCCGCGCCTCGCCCTTGCGTTCGCTCGCCAGCTTGCGCTCCAGCAAGTACCGCTGTCCGGCGGAAGCCCGCTCCGCCTCTGCGTGCAGCCTGGCGAGCCGCGGACTGATCTGGGCGATGATGTCGAGCAGCTCGGCATCCAGACGGTAGACCCGGAGCAGGTATTCGCGACCGGCAGCGGCGAGGGCCAGCGCCGCCGAGAGCTGCGCCTGGCGCTCGCGCAGCATTGCGTGGACCGCGGGTGAACCACTGAAGAGCGTGAACATTGGCATGGGGACCACGGCGCCGCGGTCGCTCGCCCAGGTGAGCACCTCGTCATGCGCCCGAGCGCGCGGGCCGAGCCAGACGACGTCCGCACTGCACCGCTCGATTACCTCCGGTGCATACCCGGAGGCGTCGTGCACGGACGCGAGCGCCGCGACCGTTCCGGCCTCCCCGCCCGCACGCTCGAGCGAAATGCCGGCGCCATCCAGGCCAGCGGGTGCATCGGCCAGCGAAAATCCCGCCGCCACCACGCCGTACACGTACCACACCCTCTGCATCGAATCGGTCATCGTGTGGCGCCACAATCGGTGAGCGGGACGAAGGGCGCTGCGAACATTTCGGGTTCCTGGTGAAGAAGTGGCGCGGCCGGCTTCAGCGCTGCCCAAGGAGGCGCCACCGCGCGAGCCAGGCGCGAATCGCATCAGCCCCGACCAGCGGGGCATCCGCGGCCGGCGCGAGAAGTTGCGGAACGGGCGCGGCGACTGGAAGGGGCGCCACGTGATCGCTGGCAGTGTCCGCCACGCGGTTCCAGGCGATGCCGAGCACGTGCACGGAGGCGCTCTGCAGGGCGGCGGCGAGCCTCTCGCTCTCGCCGCGCACCAGCGGTTCGTCGAGCGCCACGAGTATCACGCCGGCACGCGTGGGGTCGAGGAGCAGCTCCTGCAGCGCTCGCGTGCGCCGCGCGAATGCCAGCAGTTCTTCGGCGGCGTCCCCCGGGCCGATTATCTCGCGGTATTTCAGCACCAGCCGCATGAGCCGATGGCTCCAATCCAGCGCGAGCGCGGGCATCTCCAGCAGTCGAAGCAGGTGCCCGGTGGGCGCCGGATCGACGATGATTCGGTGGAACCGTGCATCCGCCACGGCCTCGCCGAGGAAGGTGAGCGCGTACAGCTCGTCGATGCCGGGCGGAGCGAGCGCCAGGAGGTCCCTGAGGATGGCCCGGTCGTACGCCGCGTCCACCCCACGCGCGACAAATCCTTCGAAGAGCGCGTCGATGCGTGCGCGGTAGCGATCGCGCAGCTCCCGGAAGGCCGCGGTCGCATCCATCTGACGCGCGATGAGCCGGGGCACCGCCGCGATGCTGGTCTCGGAGTCTCCGAGGGGCTGGTCGATCGCGTCGGCGATCGAGGGGGCCGGGTCAGTGGACACGAGGAGGATGCGTTCGCCCGCGCGCGCGACAACGGCCGCGGCGATGGCGAGGGCGCAGGAGACCGTCGTCTTGCCGACCCCGCCCTTGCCCGCGACGAAGGTGAGGGTGCGGAGCAGGGAAGCGACGAGCGCGGGATCGACGCGAGCGTGGCTGGGCTGGGGGGCCCCCCCCGAAAACCACGATACCGCTCCGCCCTGACCCTGCCCCCATCCTTTTTCCGCAGCTCGCATCGCCCGGCTACTCGCCCGGCTACTCGCCGCCGCGGGGCCCGGCAGCACCAGCAGGCGTGTCATGGCCGCGTCGATCGCCCCCAGGCCTGCGGGAGGTTCGTCGAGACCGGGCAGCACCAGGTGCAGCGCGTCAGGCGCGATCGACTGCAGACGGTGCAGCAGCTGCGGCTCGCCTCCATGCTCGAGATCGGGCACCGCGTTCACCACCAGCGCCGCACGTGTGATCCCCAGCTCCTGGAGCGCCGCGGCGTAGCGCGCCGTTTCCGCCTCCACCACCGGCTCGGCCCGCGCCACCAGCAGCGCCGCGCAGCGTGTGCGGTCCGCGAGTATGCCGCGGAGCGCATCAACGGCGGCACGCATCTCCGCGAGAAAGGCGTCGGCGCGATCGCCACGATAGCGGTGGGTCAAGGCCCGCACCATGAAGCGATGCTTCTCCTGCATCGCGTCCAGCAGCGCGAGCAGCGCGCTGAAGGTCTCGGGGAGCTGCAGCAGCCGCAGCGTGTGGCCGGTGGGAGCCGTGTCCACCACCAGCCGGTCGTGCTCGTCCGAGCTTGGGCTCGAGACAAGGCCGGCCAGCACGAGCAGCGCGAAGATCTCGTCGGCGCCGGGGAGCGCCGCATCCACGAGCCCCTGGACGTCGGAGTGGTCGAGATAGGTGCCTCGATCGACGATGTCCACGAGCACGTCGCGCCAGCGCGTCAGGAACTCCTCGCGCGCATCTGCCGCCGAGAGCTGCCGAGCGCGGAGCCGCGGCCGGTTCGGTATGGTCCCGGCCGCGCCATGGGCGGGCAGCTCGACGTTCAGGGCGGACGCCAGGGTGCCGGCCGGATCGGTGGAGAGCAGAAGCGTTCGCGATCCGCGCTGCGCGAATCCTGACGCGATACCGACGGCGAGGGTGGTCTTTCCCACGCCTCCCTTGCCGACCACGAGGGTGAAAGGGGGCAGCCGATCGATCAGCTGCTGGAAGGCCGATGCGCCGGGCGCGCCGGCTCCGGGCGCGCCGGCTCCGGGCGCAGGTCCGGTCACTCCTCCTCGGTGCCGGTCCCTCGCGCCACGCGCACCGGCCCGCCGGCGACGGCCTTGCCCAGGCGCTCGCGCCACGCGCGCACGTCGCGCAGCCGCTGCATCAGCTCCGCCTCGCGGCGTGCGTACTCCGCGTCGCCGATGTCGCCCAGCTCCAACAGCATCTGCAGCTCCATCAGCTCCTGCTTCACCGGGGTGTCGTCGGTGAGCTCCTCCTCTACCACCTGCTGCACCTTCCCCAGTGTCCAGCGAATGCCGGCCACCGGGCCGGTGACGGGGAAGAAGAGGACGTTCGTGAGCAGGCCCACGGGGGTCAGTCCGCCTTCTCGAGCTTCAGCTTGATATTGACGAAGTTGTATGGCGGCCAGGGGCCGGTGTACTTGAAGGTGAGCAGCTCCTCGTACTTCCGGCTCGTGTCCTTCACCCGCTCGTCGAACGCCCGCTCCTGGGCACGGTCCACCAGAAACGCCGCGTTGAGGATCATGCGATCGCCGATCGGCTTGTTGCTGCGGCTGGCGACCGCGGCGGGCCGCAGCTGCTCGTGCACGTCCGACACGTACCGGGCGCTCATCTCCTCCAGCGCCGACTCGATGAGCCGTCCCAGCTGCATGCGCGCGAAGTACGTGGAGGATGCCGTGTGGCGGCTGATCTCGTCCTTCAGTCGCCGGATCTCGTCGTTCTCGCGCTCGATGTTCTCGATCACCTTCTCGCGATCCCACAGCACCTTGAGCCCGAACTCGATCTTGTCCTGCATCTTGTCCAGCACGTCGCTGAACGCCTGGTAGGTCGAGCGCAGCAGCTCGGTGACGTCGTCCTCGGAACGGAACACCGTACCGAAGGACATGGGGATCACCGTGAACTCCCGCATCACCGTCTCATTCACGAATTCGTGCGCGAGCACGTTCTCGCGCGTGGGATCGTAGATGATGATCGGCGTGTCGCTCACCACCGCCGCGAGATCCTGGAAGGCCACCGTGTATACGGAGCGCTCCCCGCCGATGCCGATGGATCCGAAATCACGCTGGCGGTCGCTGCGAATGATGCAGTAGACGTATTTCCCGCCCTCGGGCGAGGCACCGGCGGCAGCCGTGTCGCTGGGCATCAGGTGGGCGTCGGACATGAGCGTCCAGGGGAGTGGGTGCGCCTATCGGGCGGGGCGGGCGGCGCCCCACATCCAGTGCGGTCTGGACCGCGCCGGATGCGGCGAATCAGCGGAATATATGGATTGGTACCGGTCGCGGGAACATCCGTCGCGGCGCCGAATCGGGCTCCGGCCGGTCGTTGTGCCCTCCCTCACTCCCGGGCGGCGACCTGTCTCTCCGGCCGCACCGCACGCGCGGCGCGAGCCGGCCAGAGCTCCGTCTGAGGAATCTCGCCATCCAGCCGCTGGCGCACCCGCGCCGCCACCTCGTCGATCGAATCCGGGTCGCTCACCAGGTCATAGTCCCGAACGTCGACGGCGAGCACGGGACAGGCGCGGAAGTCCGCTGCCCACCGCGCGTAGCGTGCGTGCAGCGTGGCCCAGTAGTCGCCCGGGACGTCGCGCTCCTTGGCGCGCCCGCGGCTGGCGATGCGAAAGGTGATGACGTCCAGCGGACCGTGGAGATACACCAGCAGCTTCGGTGGACGCGCGGGGGGCGCGTGGAGCAGCTCTCCATACAGCCGCGAGTACAGATCCCATTCGGGTGCGGTCATGTAGCCCTGCTCGAACAGTCCGCGCGCGAACACGTCGGCATCCTCGTACCAGGTGCGGTCCAGCGCCCAGCTGCCGCCCAGCCCGCGCATGCGTCGCATGGCCGCAAAGCGCGTGGCGAGAAAGTGCAGCTGCAGGTTCAGCGCATAGAGCCGCATCCCTTCCGGCTCGCCGTAGAACGCCTCCAGCCACGGGTTCTCGGCGTCCACACTCTCGAGCGCGAGCTGCAGGCCGAATCGCGCGCTCAGGGCGCGCGAGAGAGTCGTCTTGCCGGTGCCTACCATCCCCGCGATGCCGATCAGCATGGCGGAAGAAGCTAACGAAAAAGTCAGCTCACCGTCAGCTTGTCCGTGGCGGCATCGTACGTGGTGTCCAGCCGCGCCAGCAGTGTGTTACGCCGCAGTCGGCGGTCCGAACCAGGTCGTCAGCGCGTCAGCGAGCCCGCGCTGGGTGGTGTCTCCCACCCAGGCCACATATCCGTCCGGGCGAACCAGCACGGCCGTGGGAGCGGGGACCACCCCGACTACCGGAAGCTCCCAGGTACCAGCGTAGCTGCCGTCGATCAACTGAACGCGATCAGCCCATGGAGTGATGTCGACGCCGCCGGGCTCACCGAGGTTGAGCAACACCGGCCGGGCCTCGTGCAACAGCGTGAATACGCGCACCCGGCCGTCGGTGGTGACCAGGTCGAGATCGGGCATGCGGCGTCCGAGCAGCGGGTGTCCCTCGCCGAGGTTGTAATGCACGCCCAGTCCGGACATCTCCGCCGCCAGTCGTTTGCGCGCCTCGTCGACGCTGAGGAACTCGGCGACGAACTCGCCCAGGGCCCTGGTGCGGTCGTCCGGGCGGCGAAGCGCCGTTTGCGCCATGGTGTTGCGCAGCGCGCGGGCAGCGACCGGGTGACGCTCGGCATGGTAGGTATCCAGGAGGCTGTCCGGCGAGATCCCTTTCACCACCTGGCCGAGCTTCCATCCCAGATTCACGGCATCCTGCACACCGATGTTGAGGCCCTGCCCACCCATCGGGGGATGCACGTGTGCGGCATCGCCGGCAAGGAGCACCCGGCGTTCGCGGTATGCCGCGGCCTGACGAGTCAGGTCGGTGAACCGCGAGAGCCAGGTGGGGCTGTGGACCCCGAAATCGGTTCCGTAGATGCTGATGAGTGCCTCGCGGAGATCGCGCAGGGTGGGCTCGCCGCCGGACCTCGGTTCCCGCTCGCTCAGCACCACCCCGGCCTTCCGGCCATTCTCCAACTTGCCGATCGCATGCGTCCCGAGGGCATCCTCACGAAATCCCCAGGCCGGTTCCTCGGTCATATGAACTTCGGCGATCATCCAGCTCGTCGTCGGATCCCAGCCCGGGAAGTCGATGCCGGCGGCCTTGCGCACGACGCTGCGCCCTCCATCGCAGCCGGCGAGATACGCCGCCCCTAACGAGCTGCCGTCGGACAGCGCGATGGCGACGCCGCTGTCGTCCTGCGTGAAGCCGGTCACCTCGCGTTCCCGATAGATCGGCACGCCCAGCTCCTCCACCCAGCTGGCGAGAATGGGCTCGATCTCGTTCTGCCAGAGCGCCAGCCCGTACGGGTGCCGCGTGGGGAAGTCGCTGATGTCCAGGCGAATCATGTGGAAGCCCACCACCTGCGCGACCTGCCCCTGCGACAGGAAGCGCTCGGCGATCCCGCGCATATCCAGAATCTCGATGGTGCGTGCGTGCAAACCACCTGCGCGCCGGCCGGCGAGCTCCTGGCTGGCGCGCCGCTCGACGATGGCGGTATCGACCCCCGCCAACGCCAGCTCGCCCGCCAGCATCAGCCCCGTCGGACCTCCGCCAGCGATCACCACGGCATGCTCGGTCATCGCCTCCCTCCCCCTCCGGCCAACATCACGCCGGTCGGGACCGGCCCATCACACAGCAACACCCGCATGTCGCTCACTTCCATGTCCGAAGGGTCTGGCCTCGGCCAGATGGTCTGGTCGAGGCCAGCGACTCTACGGCAGGACCCGGGGCTTCCCGCAAGCCCCGGGGCCCGCTATAAACTTGGAGTGGCAAGGAGGGCTGCCCTCCTTTCGCATGTCCGCCGTGGACGGACATGCCCCGTGAAACCGCGGCGGGGCGCGCACGGCGTCGCCGTGGCCACGGAGAGATCTCCGGCCGGCCCAGGGATGCCGCGACGGGAGGGGTCTTTAGGCGAGTCTGCGGCCCAGCGCCGACCGGAGCTTTTCCAACGCTCCGGTGCGCACCTGCGAGATGCGCGAGGGGGAGAGCCCGAGCACCTGCGCTACCTCCTGCAGCTTCAACTCCTCCTGGTAGTGCAGCGCGAGCACCACGCGTTCCTGACGGGAGAGACCCTGCAGCGCGATCTGCAGCAACGCCTGCCGCTGCTCGCGTTCGATCCGCTCGTCCACGTCGTCCACACATTCATCGGCGATGGTGCGCGCCATTCGCCGCGGCGAGCGGTGCTCGTCGTCCGCCTTTCGCTCACCATCGTCCAGCGACAGGAGGTTGCCGCTCTGGACGTCGAGCTCCCATTGCCGGAGCATCGGCTGCGGAATCCCGAGCGCGTCCGCCATCTCGGCCTGACGCGGCGGCCGCCCGAGCGCGGTCGAGAGCGTGGCGCGTGCGTCAGCGAGCGCGCGTCCTTTGCGCCGCACGGACCGGGGCACGTGATCCTGACGCCGGAGCTCGTCGAGCATGGCCCCCCGAATCCGCGGCACGGCAAAGGTGCTGAAGGAGAGCCCGCGCGAGGACTCGAAGCTCTCCACCGCCTGCGCGAGGCCGATTGTGCCCGCGCTCACCAGCTCGTCCAACTCCACCTCGTCGTGCATCTGCCGAGCCAGCTGCCGAGCCACGTGATGAACCAGTCCGAGGTGCTCGCGCATGAGCGCCGGGGTTGGCGCGCTCCCGAAGTAGGCGTCGCTGCTCTGGAGCATCTGAGCGGGCATCGGCTGTCTCCCAGTGCGGTGGGTCGGATCTGGCGTCGTGAGCGGCGGCGACCAGGATGGCTGCCGCGCCCGCGGTAAAGGCAAGCCGTGCTCCACCGTTGAAAGCCGGATCAGCAGCCGCGCGATGGCCGCCGGAAGGTCGCGCCAGGAGCTCTCAAGCGCTTGCAGTTGCTTGTCTTGTGAGGAGCCGCTGGGGCCGCGGCAGGGCGCGCCGCTGGCGCTGCGCTCCCGAGATGTCGCTCGGCAGATCCTGCCGCCCGGCAGAATCTGCCGGGTAGAATTGGTGCTTTTCGCCGGGTGCTAGGGTGCGACGCTCTCGGCGTCGCGGGGCGCGTTCAGCTTGCTCCGCAGTGTGCGGACGCTGAGGCCGAGCATCTCCGCCGCGCGAGTCCGGTTGCCCTCGGTGAGCTGCAGGGCGCGCTGGATCAGGCGGAGCTCGGCGTCGCCCAGGTGCAGCGACGTGAGCACCACGCGCTGCTCCGCGCCCTGCGGCCTGGCCGCGTGCCCGTTCCCGCCCGAGCCGCTGGCGGCACCGTTCGAGTCGCCCAGCGACATGCCGTGGCTAGCGGCGCGCTGGGCCAGCCCGAATCGCTGCGATTCGAAGTGCCCGGGCAGCAGGGACGTTCCGCTGGAGAGAATGACGGCGCGCTCCACCGTGTGCTGCAGCTCCCGCACGTTGCCGGGCCAGTCGTAGCGCTGCAGCATGGCGAGCGCGTCCGGCGAGATAGCGGCGATGGGCTTGCCCACGTCCTGCGCGGTGCGCATCGCGAAGCGGTACGCGAGCGGCGGAACGTCCTCCGCGCGTGCGCGCAGCGGCGGGATCTGCAGCGGGATGACGCTCAGCCGGAAGTACAGGTCGCGGCGAAAGCGCCCCGCCTCCGCTTCGGCGGCCAGATCGCGGTTGGTTGTCGCGACGATGCGGACGTCCACGCGAATGGGCTGCGTGCCCCCCACGCGCTCGAATTCCTGCTCCTGGAGCACGCGCAGCAACTTGGCCTGCAGGTCCAGCCGCATCTCCGAGATCTCGTCCAGCAGCAGGGTGCCCCCGTTCGCCCGCTCGAAGGCGCCCGCCACGCGCTTGATGGCCCCGGTGAAGGCGCCGCGCTCGTGTCCGAACAACGCGCTCTCCACCAGCCCCTCGGGGAGCGCGGCACAATTCAATTTGATGAATGGCCGGTCGCGCCGGTCGCTCAGGTCGTGGATCGCGCGCGCGACCAGCTCCTTGCCGGTACCGGATTCACCCTGCAGCAGCACGGTGGCCCGCGTCGGGGCCGCCGTGGAGACGGTCTGGAGCAGTCGGCGCATCGGCGCGCTCTCGGCGACGATCTGCCGCTCGTTGCGCAGCTCCATCACCTCGCGGCGGAGCACGTCGTTCTCGCGCCGGAGCCGGTCGAGGCGCAGCGCCTTGTCCACGGCGTGCAGTAGCTGCTCCGCGCGAATCGGCTTGGTGATGTAGTCGGTGGCGCCCGCCTTGATCGCCTCCACCGCGTGGGCGATGGACGCGTAGCCGGTCAGCATGATGAGCGGCATCTCGTGGCCCTCCTGCTGCAGGATCGAGATGAGCTCGAGCCCCGTCACTCCCGGCATCTTGTAGTCGGAGATGACGAGCTCCACGCCGCCCTGCGCGAGCAGTCCCAGCGCCTGCGGCACGTTGTGCGCGCCGACCGCGCGATGGCCGGCGCGGTGCAGGGTGTCCTCGAGGAGCAGACCGATCGACGGATCGTCGTCGACGTAGAGAATCGTTGCCATGTGCCTGTTCGGGGCCGGACGGGAACGGACTCGTGATTCGAGCGGGCCGGCCGATACTTCGGGGTGTCGCGTGAAACCGTGTGCTGTCTTTGCCGCGAAGAGCATGACGCGGGAGGCGCCGCCCGGCAACGAGAAACCGCGGCGAACCCGGCCGTGGGGACCGGCCCCGCGCCGCACCGCATATGTAGCAGTCGGATCGCCATGTCGATAGCCCTTTCTTCATTGCTGCTCGCCGACCCGCACCTCGTCATCTGCGTGGCTTCCGATTCTCGGTCGCCGGGCGACACTCCGCGCGACCGGGGGGAGGAGCGGCCCGATCCCAACGGGAGCCTGGACCCGGAGCGTCTGTCCGAGCTGCGGCGGCGCGTGCTCACGGGTCGCTACGATCTGCCCGACGCCATCCTGCTCCTGGCGCGCCGCCTGCTGGACGTGCTCCGCTGAGTGCCGTCGAGCGTTCTGATCAGCGGCGCCACTGGGTTTCTCGGCTCGGCGCTCAGCGACCGGCTGCGCGGGGAGGGCTGGTCGGTGCACCGGCTCACCCGCGGGGTGCCGGGGCCCGGCGACCGCACCTGGGATCCCGCGCACGGGCAGCTCGAGCCGCGCGCGCTGGACGGCATCGATGTCGTGGTGCACCTCGCGGGCGAGCCGATTGCTCAGCGGTGGACGGCGGCACGCAAGCAGCGCATCCGTGAGAGCCGCATTGGCGGCACGGCGCTGCTCGCGCGTGCCCTGGCCGGCCTCCCCCGTCCGCCAGCTGCGATGCTCAGCGCGTCCGCCATCGGCTACTATGGCGACCGCGGCGAGGAGGAGCTGAGCGAGGCGAGCACCCCGGGATCCGGCTTTCTCGCGCGAGTCTCGGCGGAGTGGGAGGACGCCGCCGAGCCGGCGCGGGCAGCCGGGATGCGCCTCACCCTGCTGCGCACCGGCATCGTGCTTTCGCCGCGCGGCGGCGCGCTGGCGAAGATGCTGCCGCCATTCCGGCTGGGCGCCGGTGGCCGCATCGGCAACGGGCAGCAGTGGATGAGCTGGATCGCTCTGCACGACTGGGTTCGCGCGGTGGACTTTCTGCTGGCGAACGATGTCGCGGGGCCGGTGAACCTGGTGTCGCCGAATCCCGTGCGCAACGCGGCGTTCACGAAGACGCTCGGCCGCGTGCTCGAGCGGCCGACGCTCGTTCCCGTGCCCGCCGCCGCCATTCACCTGCTGTTCGGCGATATGGGGCGGGACACGCTGCTCACCAGCCAGCGCGTCCATCCGCAGGTGCTGATGGACGCGGGCTTCCCCTTCGAGTACCCGACCCTCGAGCCGGGCCTGCGCGCGGAGCTCGAGCCTACTCGATCAGCGCGCTGAGCCGGTCCGAGTACACCCGGCTAGCCGTGAGGCGCGTGCCGTCGCGCATGATGACGATGTACTCGCCGTGGAACCAGGGCTCCAGCTCCTTCACGCGATCGATGTTCACGATGGCGGAGCGGTGGATGCGCACGAAGAGGTTGGCGTCGAGCCGCGCCTCCATGTTCTTCATGCTCTCGCGCAACAGGTGGGCCTCGGTCTTCACGTGCAGGCGCACGTAGTTGCCCGCGGCCTCCACCCAGTCGATCTCGTCGGTGCGCAGGAAGAACACGCGGCCGCCGGACTTCACGATCAGCCGCTCCGGATGCCGGGGGGTGCGCTGCTCGCCGCGGAGATCCTGCAGCAGCGCGAGCAGCCGCGCGTCCACGCTCTCGCGCGTCTGCGAGAGCTGCCGCCGCGCGCGCGCCAGGGTCTTCTCGAAGCGCGCCTGGTCGAAGGGCTTGAGCAGGAAGTCCAGCGCGTGAATCTCGAAGGCGCGCAGCGCCTGGTCGTCGTGCGCGGTGACGAACACGATGGCGGGGGGCTGCTGACCGGTGGCGTCGTTCTCGAGCGCCTCCACCACCTCGAAGCCGTCGGCCTCGGGCATCTGCACGTCGAGAAAGACGAGATCCGGCCGTTGCTCCGCGATCTGTTCCAGCGCGGTGGCGCCGTCCGCGCATTCGGCCACGACCTCGATGTCGGGATGTTCCGACAGCAGCGCCCGCATGCGCTCGCGGGCCAGCTCCTCGTCGTCCGCGATGGCCACGCGGATCTTATGATTATTTGTCAATCAGCCGCCGTCCGCTCGAGTTGGAGGAAGGGGAAGGACAGACGCACGCGCGTGCCCCCGCCGGGGGCGGCGTGCACCTCGCAGGAATGCCGGTCGCCGTGCAGGTGCTGCAGGCGCGCGCGGGTGTTCGAGAGCCCCACGCCCTCGCGCACGCCGTCCAGGGGGAACCCGCGTCCGTTGTCGGTCACCTCGCACCGCAGCAGGTCGCCGTCACGCGCGACGTCAACGCTCACGCGCCCCGCGCGCGTGCCCTCGCCGAACCCGTGGCGGAACGCGTTCTCCACCAGCGGCTGCAGCAGCAGCGCCGGCATGCGCGCGTCGAGGACGTCGGGATCCACGTTCACCGCCACGCGCAGGCGATCGCCGAAGCGCAGGGACATGATCTCCACGTACCGCTGCAGGAAGTCCACCTCCTCGCGCACCGACACCTCCTGCGCGCCGGTGCTGCGCAGCGACATCCGCAGCAGATCGCTCAGCGCCGCGATCATCGAATCCGCGCGCTGCACGTCCCGGTGCATGAGCGCGGAGATGGAGTGCAGGGTATTGAAGAGGAAGTGCGGCTGCAGCTGCATGCGGAGCATCTGCAGCTGCGCCTGGGCCAGCCGGGCCTCCAGCTGCGACGCGCGCAGGGCGCGGTCCTGCGAGACGCGGTAGTACACCAGCGCGTGGTACACCGCCAGCAGGGTACAGTAGACGATGATATCCAGCACGAACCAGGAGGCCAGATAGTTCGTGAAGATCTCCATCGCCGAGGCGGAGCCCCAGGGCCGCGACAGCAGCAGGGTGGCGCCGGTGAAGAGCGCCACGTGCAGCATCACGAACACGAGCATCGCCCCCACCTGCGCGAGCCAGTTGCGCGCCACGCGCCGCGGCGCGGCCACCAGCCCCGCGCGCCAGGCGGGAAAGCGCCGCCCCGTCCACATCACCAGCGGCGTGAGCAGCGCCCACAGATACGTGAACACCAGCTCCGCGGGCACCAGCTGCGCCAGCGGTGCCGGCGCGCCGTGCAGCCACCGGTAGAAGTAGCGCTCCAGTGAATAGAGCACCGCGACCACGGTGGCGATCGCGAAGGTGGTGAGGGCGAAGCCGGTGCGCCGCTCGCGCATGAGGCCCCGCTCGCCGACGCCCGTCAGCCCGAAGATCGAATACTCGCCCGTGGGCGCCAGCCCCTCGACGGGCCGTGCTGGCGGCGGCAGCATCGGCCGGCGGGGCGCGCGCCGGCCAGTGGTGGCGTCGACCCTGCGGGGTCGAATTCTCTCCGCGCCATCGAGCGACATCGAGTCTCCTGGGTGCTGATCGCGGCGCCGGCGTGCGTCGGGAGCGGCGCGCCTGCAACATCCTACCGTCGAGACCCGCCCGATGTTTCGCGGCGGCGGCCGCTCCCCTCCTCGGCTACCGCAATTTGACAGGGAGATCAGGCGAAGCGTTGCACGCTTGCTGTCGGGGGTTTGTAAGGATCCGAAGAGTGCCCGGAGGACCACGCGGCTGCACGACAACGGCGTGCAGCCGCGTGGGGTCACCCCGCTGGGCCACTCCTCGCTACTCGAAGCCCGGCGGGCGCTTCAATTGAAAGCCGGTGGCCTGCTGATAGGCACTGGCGAGCGCGAGCGGCTTCGCCTCCCGGTACAGCGGACCCAGAAACGTGATGGAGACGGGAGTCTGCGGGCGCGGCGCGGGCGCGGGCTCCTGCCGGCGTGCACCGGTGTCCGCCACAGGTGCCGCCGAGGGGTTCACCGCCGCCGTTCCCGGGCCGAGCGGCGGCGCCTCCCGAAACCCGTTCGGGATGATCACCGCAGGGTTGCCGGTCAGATTGGTCATCTGCAGCTGCGACGGCGCGCTGGTCGGCGTGACGATGACATCGAAGTTCCGGAACAGGTCCCACCACTTCTGGCAGAGCATCGTCCGCGCGCGATTCGCGTTGATGTAGTCCACGGCGGGGATGAACTGGGCGGCGCGGAAGGTGTTCGGCCAGGCGAACGCGCTCTGCTGCACCATCTGGTCGACCCGACCGGAGAGCGTCAGCTCCTCGAATGCCGCGCCCGCCTCGGCGGACAGAATCATCGACATCGCCTGCACCGGCATCTCGGGAATCTCCGCTGGGACCAGGGTGACGCCGAGCTTCTCGCGCAACACGCTCAATGCGGCGTCGTCCTGTTCCTTGGTCGCGTGTTGCGTGCGCCGCGGATTGTCCGCCGGGTGCTCCGGCTGATCGAATGCGGTCTTGAAGTACCCCACCCGCAGCGATGCCGGACGCACGCTGGCGTTCCAATTGAAGGGGTAGTCACGGACGCTGAGATCGTAGCCGTCAGGGCCGCGAATGGCGTCGAGCACCAGCGCGCAGTCCTCCACGCTGCGGCAGATGGGGCCGATCTTGTCCATCGTCCAGGAGAGCGCCATGGCGCCGGTGCGCGGCACGCGGCCAAAGGTGGGGCGCAGTCCGGACACGCCGCAGCGGGTGGAGGGGGACGAGATGGAGCCCTGGGTTTCGGTGCCGATGGCGAAGCCCACCAGCCCGGCCGATGTCGCCGAGGCCGGCCCGGCCGAGGAGCCGCTGGAGCCCTGCTCTGGCCACCACGGATTGCGGGTCACCCCGCCGAACCAGACGTCGCCCTGCGCCAGCTCGCCCAACGTCAGCTTCGCCACCAGCACCGCGCCCGCGTCGTCCAGGCGCCGCACGACGGTCGCATCGGCGTCGATGGTCTGATTCCGGTACGGGCCGGCACCCCAGGTGGTGAGATAGCCTTTCACCGCGAGCAGGTCCTTTGCACCCCAGGGAATGCCGTGCAGCGGGCCGCGATACTTTCCGCGCGCGATCTCCGCGTCGGCCGCGCGTGCCTGCGCGCGGGCACGCTCCTCGGTGAGGGTGATCACGCAGTGCAGCTGCGGATCGAAGCGCTTGAGGCGGCCGAGGTACATGTCCGTGAGCTCCGCCGACCGCACCTTGCGCGCGCGCACCAGCGGCGCGAGCTGCGTCACGGGGAGGAACGCCAGCTCCTCCAGGCTGCCGGGGCGCGCGACCACCGGCACGCGGCCGTGCACCGGCGGATGCTGGGTGGCCGCGGGCAGTCGCACGCCGGGCGGGAGCGGATCGAAGATGATGGCCGGCGCGTCGGAGTTCTCGAGGGTGATCTTGTGCAGCTGCTCGATGTTGCCGCGCAGGTTCTCGAGATTCCGAAGCATCATCTGCCGCTGGTCGTCCGTGAAGTGGATCCCGGCGATCTCCTCGGCGCAGGCGACGGTCTCCTTCGTGATCTCGGCGCCGGCGGTGAGCCTGGCCCAGAGGACACCGGGCAGGAGCGTCGCGCCGAGCCCGATCGATGAGAAGTAGCTCATGAAGGCGCGGCGGTCGTAGGCAGGCGCCTCCGGGGCCGTGGGAGGAGCGGAAAGGGGGGTGCGAAGCGTCATGTCGGCGTCGGGGCGGGTTGACGGTCCGGCCAGGGGATCGCCATGAGACCTACGCTGGGCGCGAAAGCGCGGCAAGTGCACGAGCGCTCGCTTCTGCTGCATCGGGAGGGCGCCGGCGCGGCGGCAGGGGCCTCCGGCGCGCCGCGGTGGGCGCCCAGCCGGCCAGGAAGTGAGTTGCGGCGCGCGAGACCGTGGCGACTATCTTTCGCCCATGTCCATCGTTCCCTTCGATACCTTGCCGGATGAGTCGCGCGTCTGGGTGTTCGGCAGCGACCGGCGCCTCCAGGGTGACGACGCCGAGCGTCTGCTCGCCGACGTCGACCGCTTCCTTGCCGGCTGGAAGGCACACGGTGTTCCGCTGCGCTGTGCGCGAGCGTGGACCGAGGATCACTTTCTTACCATAGGCGTGGACACCACGATCGAAGGCGCCTCCGGCTGCTCGATCGACGGTCTCTTTCGGTCGCTGCAGCAGCTGGAGCGCGCGCTGGGTACGCGGCTGGTCGCCGGCGGCCGGGTGTTCTACCGTGACGGCTCGGGGCAGCCACGCGCGGTTGCGCGCGACGAGTTCAGCGCGCTCGCGGAGCGCGGCGAGATCTCGGCCGACACCGCCGTGTTCGACACGAGCCTCACCAGGTTGGGCGACTGGCGCGAGCGCTTCGAGCAGCCGGCCGCTGCGGCGTGGACCGCCCAGCTGCTGGCGCGCTGAGCGGTCCGGCTGCACCGGGTCATCTCAGCCACTCGTCCCGGTGCTCGGCAACGAAGGCGTCGTCTGCCAGCTCGGGGTAGCTGCGGCACACGCGGTCGATCTCCGCCGCCTGTCCCGGCGAGAGCGTCTCCGTCGGATCCAGGCACCAGGTGCCGCGCAGGAGCCCCTGCCGGCGCAGCACCTCGTGGATGCCGGGGATGCAGCCCGCGAAGCCGTGAGCCGCGTCGAAGATGGCGCCGTTCGCGTCGGTGAGCGCGGCCCCCTCGGCAAGCCAGGAGAGATTCAGGTTCGCTGATGTCCGGGCCTGCTTCGCCCGCGCAAGCAGGCGCACCGCGGTGTGCGTCCAGCACGCCCACTGGCCGAGTAGCCCGCCATCGATCCAGCGGGTGGCGCGCTCGCCGCGTTCCGTTACGGGGAACGACGTGAGCAGGTCGCCGACGATGTGGTCGTCGTTCCCCGTGTACAGCGCCACGTCGTCGCGTTCCGCATCCGCGATGGCGCGGACGACCTCGATGGTGCGGTAGCGGTCGAACGGCGCGATCTTCACCGCCCAGAGGTTCGGGATCTCCGCGAGCTCGCGCCAGAAGCGGTAGCCGAGCACGCGGCCGCCCACGGCGGGCTGCAGGTAGAAGCCGAACAGCGGGAGGATCTCTGCCACCGCGCTGCAGTGCACCAGCAGCTCGGCCTCGCTCTCCTGCCGCCAGTCGCCGAGGCTGAGGAGCGCCACATCGTACCCCAGCGCGGCGGCGATCTGTGCTTCGGCGAGCGCCTGCCTGGTGTGGCCGCACACGCCCGCCACCTTCACGAACGGCGTGGCCGCGCCGGCGCCGCCGAGCGCGTCGGCCGCGCTCACGGCGGCCAGCTCCAGCACGGCACGATAGAGATCGTGCGCCGGGTGCCGGATGGCAAACTGCGTGGTGTGCACGCCCACCGCGATGCCGCCCGCCCCCGACGCCACGTAGTACCGCGTGAGGGCGCGCTGGTATCGCTCGTCGAGCGTCCGCTGCGCCGTGAGCGCGAGCGGGTGGGCGGGAATCACCGTTCCGGTACGGAGGAGCTCCCGAACGTTCATGTGAGCACGAAAAGGGTGAGCGCTGCGATGCAATGAGTGCACCCACCGCTGGCGCGGCATCAGCTTGAGGATGCTGCGGCCGGCGGTCGCGCGCAACGCGTCGGCGGCCGCGCGCGCTGTGCCGCGCGACGGGGGCGAGTCGTCGTACAGGCAGCAGCATCTCTCTCACCGGAGCCAGCGCCGATGACGACCAGCGCCACGCGGCAGCGATCGCGCTACACGCCCAGCAGCAACGCGCTCGTCGAGCTGTCGGTGGTGATGCCCTGCCTGAACGAGGCGGATACCATCGCGTCGTGCGTGCGTACGGCGATGGAGGCCATCCGCGAACACCGCATCGCGGGCGAGGTGGTGGTGGCCGACAACGGCAGCACCGACGGCTCCCAGCAGATCGCGGCGTCGCTGGGCGCGCGCGTGGTGCCGGTTGCGGAGAAGGGCTATGGCAGTGCGCTCATGGGCGGCATCGCGGCCGCGCGGGGCCGGTACGTCGTCATGGGGGACGCCGACGACAGCTACGACTTCGGCGAGATCCCCAAGTTCCTGGCGAAGCTGCGCGAGGGCTACGAGCTGGTGCAGGGCTGCCGGCTTCCCTCGGGCGGGGGCACCGTCATGCCGGGGGCCATGCCCTTCCTGCATCGCTGGTGGGGCAACCCGATGTTCTCCTGGCTCGCGCGCGGGTGGTTCCGCGCGGCCGTCACCGACGTGTACTGCGGGCTGCGGGGCTTCACCCGGGCACACTACGATCGGCTGGCGCAGCGCTGCACGGGCATGGAGTTCGCCACCGAGATGATTATCAAGACGAGCCTCATCGGGGCGCGGGTGGCCGAGGTGCCCATCACGCTGCGTCCGGATGGGCGCAAGGCGCACGCACCGCACCTGCGCACCTTCCGCGACGGCTGGCGCACGCTGCGCTTCTTCATGCTCTACAGCCCGCGCTGGCTGTTCCTGGTGCCCGGAGCGCTCCTGATCGTGCTCGGCGCCATCGGCTACGGCGTCGCGCTTCCCGGCCTGCGCATTGGCCGCATCGCGTTCGACGTCCACACGCTGCTCTTCGCCAGCCTGAGCGCCATCGCCGGGTACCAGTCCATCGTCTTCGCCCTGTTCACGAAGGTGTTCGCCATCAGTGAGGGGCTGCTGCCGGAGGATCCCCGCCTGACGCGGCTGGGCACGGCCGTTCGTCTGGAGCATGGCCTGCTGGCGGGCCTCGCCGGCATGCTCGCGGGGATGGCGCTGCTGGCCGGCGCGGTGGAGCAGTGGTGGTCCGTGAACTTCGGCCCCCTCGACTACAGCCACACGATGCGCTGGGTGATTCCCGGCGTCACCTTCACGACGCTGGGGTTCCAGACCATGCTGTCCAGCTTCTTTCTCAGCGTGCTGGCGATGAAGCGCCGATGAACCTCCTCGGCCGGCTTCATGGGCAACATGTACACACACGCAGGGTGGCCGTGCTGGCCCGGCATCTTGCACCGTTGCTGCCGCAAAGCGCGCGCGTGCTGGACGTCGGCTGTGGCGACGGCCAGCTCGCGGCGCGGCTGCACGCCCTGCGACCCGACGTGCACATCGAAGGCGTGGACGTGCTGGTGCGCGAGCACACCGCGATCCCGGTGCGGTCCTTCGACGGCGCTCGCATCCCGCTCGCCGATGCGAGCATCGATCTGGTGCTGATGGTGGACGTGCTGCACCACACGGAGAACCCCGCCGTACTGCTGGCCGAGGCGGCACGCGTCGCGCGCGGCGGCGTGCTGCTCAAGGAGCACCTGTGCGAGGGACCGGCCGCCCGGCTCACCCTCCGGGCCATGGACTGGGTGGGCAACGCGCGCCACGGCGTGCACCTGCCATACAACTACTGGTCGCGTGCGCAGTGGACCGGCGCGTTCGCCCAGCTCGGGCTGGTGGTGCAGCACTGGCAGTCGGCGCTGCACCTGTACCCTCGGCCCGCCGGCTGGCTCTTCGATCGCGCGCTGCACTTCGTCGCGCTGCTCGCCGTGTCACGATCCGGTGTGGCCGGTCGCTCTCCGTTGCTCGCGGCCAGCTGACCGGCGGGCCTCCGCACCTTTCACCCATGCTCATCTCCCTCGCGTTCTGGTCGCTGCCCGTGCTGGTGGTGCTGCTTGCTGGATGGGCCGGCACGCGCTTCGGGGGCGAGCGTGCTCGCCGGGTCCTCGCGCTGCCGCAGTCCCGCTGGGCGCCCCTGGTCGCGGGCCTCGTCACCGGACTGGTGATCTGGTACGTGTGGGGCTGCACGCTCCGTCAGATCCCGTTCATTCATGACGAGGCCTCGTACGTCCTGCAGGCCGAGACCTTCGCCCACTTTCGCTGGGCCATGCCGTCGCCGCCGCTGCCGGAGTTCTTCGAGCAGTTTCACGTCCTGGTGACGCCGACGTTCGCGTCGAAGTATCCGCCCGGCCACGGCCTGCTGCTCGTCCCGGGTTTCTGGCTGGGCCTTCCAGGGCTCGTTCCCCTGCTGCTCAACGCGCTCGCCGGCGCGCTGCTCTTCCTGCTCGTGCGACGCGCCATCAACGCCTGGGTGGCGACCTTGACGCTGGTGCTCTGGCTGCCGCTCTCCGGAAATCTCCTCTTCCGGCCGAGCTACTTGTCCGAGAACACCACGAGCGTCCTGTGGCTGCTCGGTTGGTGGGGCCTGCTCCGCTGGCGAGAAGATGGTCGCGAGCGCTGGCTGCTCCTCCTCGCCGGCTGTACCGGATGGATGGCGATCACCCGGCCGCTTACTGCCGTCGCGTTCGCGATCCCCGCCGGCATTGTGGTGCTCTGGTACACCGCGCGAACGCAGCGATGGCGCGCGCTCGTCCGCCCGATGCTGCTGGGAGTGGCCATCCTCTCGCTGCTGCCCGTGTGGAGCGCGAAGACCACCGGCAACTGGCGCGAGACGCCGTATGCGCTGTATACGAAGCTGTACCTGCCCTTCGACGTTATGGGGTTCGGGTTGGACAGCACGCCGCCGCGCCGTGCGCTGCCGGCCGACATGCAGGTGCTCACGGATGTGTTCAGCCAGATGCACGCCGCGCACACCCTCGATCACGTGCCGGAAGACCTGTTCGATCGCTGGCGGGCAATGTTCGTCGACGCATTCCGCGGCGCGCGGCTGTCACTCGCGCTCTTTGCGGCGGCCGGGCTCCTGGTGCTTCCGGCGACCGCGTGGTTCGCCGTTGCCGGGAGCCTCGTGCTGACAGGATGTTATCTGGTATATGCCCACGATCCCTCCTGGGTTCTGTACTACCTGGAGATCATGCCGATCTTTCCGCTCCTCACCGCGTGCGGCGTCTGGGGCGTCTGGCTCGCGCTCGGAGGGGAGCGCGTGCATCGCCGGCGGATGCTGCTGCAGCGCACCACGCCGCAGGCGGCAGTAGCCGGGCTGATCTTCGGCACGCTGCTGCTGCTGCCGGCACGCGCGGACGTGGTCCGGACCCGGCGCCTTCAGACGACGCGCCGGGCGTACCAGGTGAGCTTCGCGACCGCCGCATCGCGGCTGCCGGATGCCCGCACCGTCGTGTTCATTCGTTATGCACCGTGGCATCTGGTCAACCGGAGCCTGCTGGCAAACCAGGCGGATCTGCCCGATGCGCGGACGTGGTTCGTGTACGATCGCGACGCGGAGAACGCGAAGCTGCTGGCGCTCGCGCCCGGTCGGGCGCCGTACCTATACGACGAACGCACCCGCAGACTCGTGCGGCTCGCACGCCCATCGCGACCGGCAGCCAGTCCCGCCGGCGATTCGGTGCTGGCCGCGGCGAAGCCGCGCTCCTGAGCCCTCGCGTTCAGTATTCGCCGCTTCGCTCCTCGAAGTGGGTCGGCTTGCCGAGCATGGTGCCGCCGTTCGCCACCCACTCCGCCACCCACGCCACCATCTGCTCCAGCGACACCGCCGGGGGTGAGAAGGTCTGGCGCATCCGCGTGGTGTTGCTGAGCAGCGCGCTCGTACGCTCGCGACCCCTGAAGCGCGGCGGGCGGCCCAGCCGCTCCCCGAGCTGCTGGGCGAGCGCGCGCACCGACACCGTCTCACTCCCCGTCACGTTCACGACGAAGGGCGGCGTCGCGGCGCGCGAGAGGCACTCGATCGCGATGCGGCTCGCGTCGCCCTGCCAGATGACGTTCACGTGGCCCATCTCCAGGGGCACGGGTGCCCCGACCGCGATGCGGAGCGCAATGTCGGCCAGCACGCCGTAGCGCAGATCGATGGCGTAGTTGAGCCGAACGATAGCGACGCGCGTGGCATGGCGCGCCGACGAGAACTCCAGCACGCGCTCGCGGCCCAGCGCCGACCAGGCGTACTCGCCCACCGGGCCCACCGGATCGGTCTCGCGCGCGCCTCCCGCCGTCACGGTGGTGAGCGGGTACACGTTGCCCGTGGAGAACGCCACGATGCGTGCCGCGCGATAGCGTTCGGCGCAGATGGCGGGGACGATGGTGTTCATCGCCCAGGTGCTGGCCGGGGCGTCGGAGGTGCCGAACTTCTGGCCCGCCATGAAGATCACGTTTGCCACGTCGGGCAGACGCGCCACGGCGTCGCGATCCAGCAGGTCGCAGCGAATGGGCTCCACGCCGGCGGCGCGCACGGCCGCCTCCGCCGCCTGATCGGAGAAGCGCGATGCCGCGTACACGCGCCGTGCCTCGCCCAGCCGCGCCGCAGTGCGCGCCAGCATCCGCGCGAGCGTCGGCCCCATCTTGCCGCCCGCGCCGAGCACGATGACATCTCCCGGGCAGGCGCGCAGTGCCTCGACAGTCTCGCCGCGCGGCGTGGAGAGCAGCTCGTCGAGCTCTGCCCCGGTCACTTGGGGGCGGGGCCCTTCTGCTCGGCGTCGAAGCGCTCCTGGGCTTCCTCGGCGCCCCTGAACCCGATGCGGCTGTGGGTGCCGTCGCAGAAGGGCTTCCTGGTGGACGCCCCGCAGCGGCAGAGCGTGATCGCCGTTTTCCCGGGCTTCAGGGGCGGCAGCGGGATGGGGTTCCCCTCGTGGTCCACCAGCACGAACTCACCGGTGCTGAGATCCACGGCATACGGGCCGTCCTTGCGAACCTTGATGGTCAGTGGCATCCGAGTGCGGGAGTGAGAGACGCCCGGCGTCGCTTGCCGGACGGGGAGGGGAGGCTCAGGCCGCGGCGGCCTGTTGGGCGTGGCGCTTCACGCGCGCGAGCATCGCCTCGAGCCCCACCTCCCGGCCTGCGAGCCCGATGCCTTCCATCACGCGCCGCACGAAGTCGTCGGGGATCGCGAGCACGGTGGAGGGCGGCTGGTCGTTCACCGCGGCGAACAGAATCGCGAGGAACGCCGCCACGGTCGGCGACTGGCGCACGTTCACGTCGGCGTAGTAATGCATCCTCCCGTCGCGGTATTCGGGAAAAAGATCCACGCGCGTCTGGCACTCCGGCACGGTGAACGCGCCGCGATCGAGCGTCGCGAGTCGTTCCGGCAGCGGCTCCAGCCGCCGGGAATAGGCCACGAGCGCCTGCATCTTCTCCTCCCGGCCGAGCGACTGAAAATATCGCAGCACGCGCTCCACCGACGGCGGCAACGCCTGCGCCTGCTGATCCACGGATGCATCCGACATACGAGGAGGTTAGCATTGCATGCAGCGGCCCACCACCACGGCGGCGTCCGGGCCGCGAGACACGCCGCTGAACCACAGGAGAACGAACGATGCCAACGCGCAGCGCGAGTGCCACGTGGAAGGGAGGGCTGAGATCGGGATCGGGGAGCTTCAAGGGGCAGACGGGGCTCAGCGGCACCTATTCGTTCGGCTCCCGGTTCGAGAATGCCGCCGGGTCCAATCCGGAGGAGCTGCTCGCGGCCGCGGAGGCCGCCTGCTACAGCATGGCCCTGGCCCTCGGGTTGGAGAAGAATGGCACGCCGCCCACGAGCGTGGACACCACCGCGCACGCCACGATCGACAAGGTGGGCGAGGGCTTCAAGGTGACGAAGGTGCGCCTCGAGGTGCGCGCCAGCGTTCCGAAGATCGACGCGGGGACCTTCCGCACCATCGCCAACGCCACGAAGGACGGTTGCCCGATCTCCCAGGTGATGCAGGGCAACGTGCCCATCGAGCTGGACGCGAAGCTGGTCTGACTCGCTACTCCTCCGCGAAGTACGCTTCGATGCAGATCGTGACCACCCGCTGGAGCATCTGGGTCTGGGCAGCGGGATCGGAGATGCGGCGCACGTCGGGGAGGCCGTACCAGAGGTCCTTCAGCACGACGAGCATCTGCTCGGGAAGCAGCGATTTCTCGCGCGCTTCCCGCGCCATGCCGCGCAGCTCGGTACCGAGCGGGCCCACGTCGCCCCCGGAGCCGTCGAGATAGCTGGCGAGCGCCCCGCGAACAGACTCGATTGTCTCCTCGGTCAGTGCCCCCGGAGGAGTAGGGGTCGAGTCGTGCGCCATCATCATTGAGGTCTGGGATTGCTCGGTGGCGATACGGCGGGCCCACGCGACGGGCGAGGCACGAGGCTCACCAGGCGAGCACGAATGTTTCAGGGGAGCCCGGCATCGTCAAGGGTTCGCTCCGGCCGGTAGACGGATGCGACGCGACAGCTTATGCGTTATCCATCGTCACAAGCCACGCCCACGCCCCCACGCCCATGACCGTCCCTCAGCAGCCCGCCAATCAACGCAGCGTTACCTGGTATCGTTGGGAAGAGCTCCCGCGCGAGAAGGTGTCGGCGATGCTCGACCGCCGGCTCATCACCGGGGACGAGATGATGCTTGCCCATGTGTATCTCAAGCAGGGATGCATCGTCCCGCGCCACTCCCACGAGAACGAGCAGTTCACCTACATCCTCGAGGGCGCGCTCCGGTTCTGGATCGGCGAGGACGAGCACGAGGAGGTGGTGGTGCGCGCGGGGGAGGTGCTGCACATCCCGTCCAACGTGCCGCACAAGGCGGAAGCGCTGGAGGACACGCTCGACGTGGACGTCTTCTCGCCGCCGCGCCAGGACTGGCTCGACAAGACCGACAGCTACCTGCGGAAGTAGCCGCGCGCCCGCCCTATGGATCTCGGACTGCGCGGCAAGGTCGCACTCGTCGCCGCGGCCAGCCGCGGGCTGGGGCG
>DATEPM010000063.1:0-11368 GCA_035273185.1 Gemmatimonadaceae bacterium | reverse complement strand
ATCGGCGACTCGGTGATCATGCTCAACGACGACATGATGGGCGGCGGCCACACACCGAAGGCGCTCGGCGGCTCGGCCGCGTCGCTCTGGGTGTACGTGCCGGACTGCGATGCGCTGTTCAAGCGCGCGGTCGCGGCGGGCGCGAAGGTGTGGGGCGGTGCCATGGGCCAGATGCAGGACCAATTCTGGGGCGACCGGAGCGGGACCTTCGAGGATCCCGAGGGCTATCGCTGGACCATCGCGACGCGCAAGGAGGAGCTGACGCCGCAGGAGATGCAGCAGCGGCAGGATGAGTTCATGCGCCGGTTCGCGCAGACCGCGCACGGTTAGGCACGCGTCGGTAAGCCTGGAGCCCGGGCAACCCGAGTCACGATCTCATGCGAGGCAGGGGCATCACCTATGACACGGGCTTCCTGAGCGCCGGTACGAGCACGCATGAACCGTTCGACCCGGAGATGGTGCGCCGGGAGATGCGTGTCCTCCGCGACGATCTGCACTGCACGGCCGTGCGCATCACTGGCGGCGATCCCGATCGATTGGAGATCGCCGCCACGCACGCCGCGGCAGCCGGGCTCGAGGTCTGGTTCTCGCCGTTCACCAACGGCCTGACCATCGACGCGCTGCTCGATCTGCTCGCCGACTGCGCGATACGCGCCGAACGGCTGCGGCGAGGCGGTGCGGAGGTCGTGTTTCTCACGGGATCCGAGGTGAGCCTCTTCACCCTGGCCTTCTTTCCCGGTGACACGCTCGAGGAGCGGCTGGCGCTCATGGCCGATCCGCTGCGCGTGCGCCCGCTGATCCCGGAGGTGCGCGCGCGCATGGGCGACTTCCTGCGGCGGGCCGTGAGCATCGTGCGCGCGCGCTTCGGCGGGAAGCTGAGCTACGCGTCGCTGCCGCACGAGGCGGTCGACTGGACGCTGTTCGACATCATTGCGACCGATGCCGGCTATCGCACCAGGGACACCGCCGCGCGCTTCCGCGACAGCATCCGCGCGTTCGTGGCCCAGGGCAGAGCGCTGGGAAAGGCCGTCGCCATCACCGAGTTCGGATGCCCTGCCTATCGTGGCGCCGCCGATGCCGGCGGCAGCGAGCTGTCGATGGTCCAATGGGGCAGCGACGGGCGGGCAGCCCGGCTGCAGGGGGATTACGAGCGAGCCGAAGACGAGCAGGCCGCGTATCTCCGCGAGCTGCTGGATGTGTTCGAGACGGAGGGCGTCGACTACGCGTTCGTGTACACCTTCGCGCGCTACGATCTGCCCCATCGCGGCAATGCGGCCGAGGACTTCGACCTCGCCAGCCGCGGGATCGTCAAGGTGATCGAGGGCGACGGCGGTTCAGGCGACAGGCGCTACCCTGGCCTGCCGTGGCAGCCGAAGGCCGCGTTCGACGCCCTGGCGGACTGGTACGGGCGCTGAGTCTGAGTGGCGAGGCACGAAGGCGCCACCTCACGGAAGCCGAGGTACGCGCGATGGAAAGCCCTTATCCAGGGCTGGCCGGGTCGGCGCGTTGGCAAGCTGCCAGACCGTAGCCATCAAGGTCCGACTCACGTCGCGCACCTTGTTCATGTCGAGATATCGCGCTTCGTCGTTCGACCGATGATACCGCCATTCCAGGCCGGTAAAGAATTCGATCACGGGTACCCCGTGAACGATGAACGGCGCGGCGTCGGTGCGCGGAAAGAAGAATTCCGCGTCGGGCGTATCGTAGGTGTGGTTCAGCCGCATGCCGAGATAGGCGCGGTTCGTTCGCTCCACCAGGGAATCCAGCCCGCTGCTCAGCACGCGCGGGCCCACGACGAAGACCTCGTGCGGTTGCGCCGGAATGCGCAGGCCGCCGAAGTCTGGCCGCTGGATACTGTCGAGCGGACCGGCGGTCGAACCGATCATGTCGACATTGAAGTGCGCCACGATGTTCTGCAGCGGCACAATCCTTTTGCCGACGAACGCGCGAGAGCCGAAGAGGCCTATCTCGTGACCGGTGTCCCAGATGAACATGACGGACCGGCGAGGTCGCGGCGCCCGCATCATGTGCTCCGCGACCGCCAGAATGCCGGCGCTCCCACTGGCGTTATCATCGGCAGCGTTGAAGATGCTGTCCCCCGGCACCGGCGGGCCGAACTTCCCGTCGAGATGCGCGGCAATGGTCACATACTCATGCCTGAGCCGCGGGTCTGCGCCTTCGATGACCGCGATGATATTGTAGCTCGTATCTCGGGTCTGCGTCGCGGGAATATGGACCGTGGCTTGCTGCTGGAGCTCGAAGGCGGGTGGGAAGTCGGCGCCCGGCGGCCGGTTCAGAATGCGATCCGCCATGGCACTGTCCGGCGACAGGAGCGCGCGCACGAGTGCCGGCTCGAGCACGATCGTCGTGCCCAGCCTTGGTGCTGCCGTCGGCATGGGCGATTCGAGCTCGGCGTACGACCAGTACGCCGGGCTGGTTTGCATCTCCGCCCAGGCGTCGAGCATCGGCCTGGTCGCGATGAGCAACGTCGCCACGGCGCCGAGCTTCTCGGCAGCGATTCGCGGGCCTTCGATGTCGGGAGCGTGCGTCTCGAGCGCGGCACGAGGGGGCGCCGCCAATTCCGCGAGGGCGAATTTTCCTCTGACATCGACACCCGCGTAGGCATCAATGTTCATGGACGGGATGCGTCCGCCACTGCCGACGAAGACGACGGGCGCTGTGGTATCGATCGCTCTGTTGAAGGGGAACAGCAGAAACTGGCCGAATCCGAACCGGCGGGCGCCCACCTTCATGAATGCCGCGGCGGTATCGGCACTGCCCCTTTGCACGACGAAATGCTGGAAGTAAGTGCCGTCGTCCCCGCGCGGCTCGAGCCCGGCCGTACGCAACCGCCGAACGATGAACTGGGCCGCGCTGTCCAACCCCGGGCTGAACGTGAATCGCCCGCGCAGCGCATCGGAGGCGAGGTACCCGATATCGCGGGAGAGTTGATCGGTGGAGATAGCATCGGCGGCCGCACGCACTCTGGGCGGCAGAGTGGGCTGGGCGCCTGACTCCTGCGCCAGGAACGCGGCCACGCACACGGCCAGGAATCGCCTCGAAGGCATCTGCATGCCCGTGAACGCGAAGAGCGCGAGCGCGCCGCGTTAGGCCGCCACCGGCCGCGGGCGGTACTGCTCGATCACCCACCAGAGCCAGGCCACGATGATCGCGGCCACCACCTCGATGACGCAGCTCACCCAGCGGTGCTGCACGGTCCATCCGCGAATGCCGTGAATCACCAGCACGAGAATCGTGATCGCGGCGACAACGCGTACCAGATTGGTCTTGCGCATCATGGCCTCGTGGCTCCGGTCGGCCGGCGGTGCGTGCTGCATCGCCGGCGGGTGCACGCCGCTGGTTCGCCCGCGCCGGCTGGCCCGCGCGGCGTCGCTTGATGATACAACCGCCGTGGCCAGGAGCCAGGGTGGATTTTCAGGCGCCGCCGCGATTGAAAGGCATGGCCATAATGTGCTCGGCGCAGCAGTTGGGTGGGAAGCCAACCCGTGGCATATTGCACCATGCCCCAGACGAGGCTGCACCCGCCAGGGCCGGCCGGTCCGAGGCCGACAGATAGAAACGGTTGATGCACGGGACGATCTCGAGTCTGGTCGCCTCCTACGGCTACCTGTTTCTGTTCGCCCTGGTCGGCGTCGAGAGCTTCGGCATCCCGCTCCCCGGTGAGACGGCCCTCGTCACCGCGGCGGCCCTCGCCGCGATGGGGCGGCTGGACATCTTCGGCGTGATCGGCGCCGCCGCCGCGGGAGCGATCGTCGGCGACAATGCGGGCTACTGGGTGGGTCGCGAGGGCGGGATCGCGCTGCTGCACCGCCACGGCCGGCGCGTGGGGCTCGACGAGGCGAAGCTCGCGCGGGCGCACGCCTTCTTCGTGCGGCACGGCGCCAAGACCGTGTTCATCGGCCGCTTCGTCGCGCTCCTCCGCAGCTGGGCCGCGGCACTCGCCGGCGTGGCGTGCATGCCGTACGGCCGATTCATGTTCTACAATGCCGCCGGCGGCATCGTGTGGGCGGTGCTCTTCGGCGCGCTCGGCTACGCCTTCGGGCGCAACCTCCCTCGGCTGGAGCGGTACGTGGCGCAGCTGAGCCTCGCGCTCGTGCTGCTCGTCACCCTCGGCGTGCTGCTCGTGCTGGGCGTCCGCTGGGCGCGCCGCAACGGCGACCGGATCGTCGCGGGGGTGGCGTCGCGCTGGCAGCAGCTGGCCCTCTCATCCTGGCTCGCCGGACTCCGCGCGCGGCATCCGCGCATCTGGTCGTTCGCCGTGGCCCGCTTTTCCAGCGGGGAGTATCTCGGGCTGCACCTCACCATCGGTTTCGTCGCGAGCGTCGCGGCCCTGTGGCTCTTCGGCGGCGTCACCGAGGACGTCATCCACCACGACCCGCTCACGGCGATCGACGTGCAACTGGCCACCTGGATGCGGGCGCACGCCACGCCGGCGGGCGACCATGCGGGACTCGTGGTGTCCGCGATCGGATCGCCAGTCGCCATGAGCGTGCTCGCGCTGACGGTGCTGATCGTGCTCGCGCGGCGGCGCTGGTGGATCGTGCTGTCCGGCTGGGTGGCGGCGTTCGTGGGGGGCGGTGCGCTCGACTGGGCGCTCAAGCGGGTGATTCAGCGGCCGCGCCCGCCCGGCGCGGCGGAGTTCCTGTACGCCACCTCCTTCAGCTTCCCGAGCGGCCACACCCTCGGATCGCTCATCGGATTCGGGATGCTTGCGTATCTGCTCATCGCCTTCTGGCCGCCGGCGCGGCGCCACGGCATCGCCGTTCTCGCCGGCACGCTGGTGCTGGTGCTCCTGATCGGGCTGTCGCGGCTGTATCTCGGGGTGCACTACCTGAGCGACGTCATCGGCGGCTACGCGGCTGGGGGCGTGTGGCTGTCGGCGTGCATCACCGGCATCGAGATCGCGCTGCGCCAACGCGGGCTGTCGCCCTGGGAGGCTGTGCGTCGCGAGGCTGTCGCATAGGATTTTTTTCACGTGGGACGGAGCACGACGCCGTCGTCAGCCGTCCATGACGGTGAGCCGCTCGCCGCGCGCGACCGCGGCGAGCCGCCGGTCGAACGCGACGAACGCGTCCAGTGCTGTCGCATCCCGCGAGTGGACGAGCAGGGCCGACGCGAGCTGAATCGCGTCGGAGGCACGCAGCGGGTGCCGCAACAAAAGCTCCTTCGCCAGCGCCGTGACTTCTGGCGTCAGCTCCAGGATGTACCAGCCGGCGTAGTCGGTGAGGAATGCCGCGATCGCGGCGTCGCGGTCCGTTTCGGGTATCCGCCCCTCGCGAGCCAGCCGCGCCAGCGCGGATATGGTCTCCACCTGCGTCAGGCGACTCACCGCCACGCCGTCCGTGCCGAGTAGCTCCCGAGCTCTGGCGGTACTGGCTTGCTGTGCATACGCGGCGACGACCGCGCTGGAATCGAAGAAACGAGTCACCAGCCCTCGTCTCGATCCTCTCGAATCAGCGCGGAGGCCGATACGCCGCGGGGCAACCGGATCGGCTTGAATGGCGTGAGCCCGCCATGGCGCGTCGGCATGGTGACGAGACCTTCCGCCGCCATCTTGCGAAGCGCTTCATCCGCGGCTTCCTGCGACCCGCTCACGGGTCGCAGCTCGGCAACCGGTTCGCCGCGATCGGTCACGATGATCGTCTCGCCGCGGCGCACCCGTTCGAGGTACGTCCCCAGCCGGGTCTTGAGCTCCCGGGAGCCCACTTTTGCTGGACGCCTAGCCATGTGGTCATTGTAGCTACTTTGCGCCCGCCACGCCATACGCGTGCCCTGAGCGCTGTGAACCTCCAGGCCAGCTCGGCGGGCGCGGTGTGCTCCGGCACGGCATGCAACAGCCGGCGCCCCGCGCCTTCCCGGACGCCCGGCCTGGCGCGTGCATGAGCCGATGTACGGCTCGAACACCAGGAACGCACGGCACAGGAGCGCGACGATGCAGGAGCTGATCCGGGCGAGCGAGACCGAGGCATGCGCGCTCAGCCACGCCGCTCGTCGTTCCCGAGGCTCGGGACGCAGCCCGGCGCATCGTCGGCGCGCACTGAGCTCGGAATGTTCTCCGCAACCGGGAGTGTGTCATGCAGGATAGTTCACTCACCCATCGGCTCATCGCGGGGAGCGTCGCCGGCGCCGCCGCGACTGTGGTGATGCAGCCGCTGCGTTCGCTCACCGCTGCCAGGGTTCCGCAGGCGAAGGCCCCCATCCGGCAGGACCCGGGCGAGTTCATGGTGGAGCGCGTCGAGGAGCGCCTGCCGGCGAAGGCGGCCGATCGCATTCCGGAGGCGGCGGAGCACGCCGCGGCGAAGTCGCTCGCGCTCGGCTATGGCATCACCTTCGGTGCGCTCTACGCCATGCTGCGTCCGCGTCCGGGCAACATCCTCGCGGAAGCAGCCGCGCTGGGGCTCGTGACGTGGGCTGCCGGCTACCTTGGCTGGCTGCCGGCGGCGGAACTGATGCCGCCGGTCACGAAGCAGCGCCCAGCGCAGATTGCCGGACCGCTGGTGGAACATCTCGTGTACGGGCTTGCGGTGGTGGGCGGCCTCGCGGCAGCGCGCCGCATCGAGTCGCGACTCTCGTGAGGCGTCGGCGGAGAATGTCCTCAGCCTTCTGGCTGCCCTGGCTCTTCACGTAGCGGCATGCGAGCGGACATGAAGCCGGGGGCGCACTTCCCCGACTACCAGCTCCCGGACCAGGACGGGATCGCGCGGCGACTCGGCGAGCTGCAGGGCAACGACCCGATGGCCCTGATGCTGGCGCGCGGCGGCTACTGTCCCAAGGAGCACGCGCAGCACGCCTGGCTGGCTGACATGCAGGGCGAGATCGAGGTGGGCTACTGCCGGCTGGTGACCATCAGCACCGATGGCGTGCTCGGATCCAAGGAGTGGCGGCAGCGGCTGGGCGCGCGCTGGCATTTCCTCTCCGATGAGAAACGGGTGGTCCAGCAGGATCTGGAGATCCCGGAGTACACGGATCCCGTCCACAATCCGATGGTGCCGCACACGATCTTTCTCGAGCCCGGCCTCGTGATTCACGCCATATTCGACGGCTACTGGTACTGGGGTCGACCCACGCCCGAGGAGCTGCGCCAGGAGTTTCGCGTGCTCACCCGCAAGTGCCGTCCCGACTGGGACATTCTCACGCCGGAGCAGTTGCGCCGCTGGACGGCGGGCGATCGCGCGTCCTTTTTCCCCTACGGCGCACGCGAATCCGCCGAGGCGTGATCGCGGGGGAAGCCCCCGCATTCGAGGCCGCCACTCAGGCGCAGCAGCTCAACCTGGCGACGTCGGCGGTGAAGCCCTGCGCCGCAAGCCGCACGCCCTCGCCCCACGTAAGATACGCGTGCAGCATTCCGGTGAGGTCGGCGGCCGTGAGGCCGAAGCGAATCGCGAGCGTCGCCTCGCCCAGCATCTCGCCCGCGTGCGGCGCCACGGCGTGAAATCCGACCAGGCGCCCGCTGCCTGCTTCGGCAACGACCATGACCAGTCCGCGCGTGTCGTGGTTCACCAGCGCGCGGGGCACCTGGTCCAGCGTCAGCGAGGTGACCTGGACGTCGCGGCCAGCGGCCCGCGCGCTGCTCTCCAGGATGCCGACCGACGCCACCTGCGGCGACGTGAAGGTTACGCCCGGCACGGTGGTGAGGTCCAGCTGGCGCGGCGCGGTGAGGCGGTCACCGCGCAGGCTGTTCACCGCGTTCTCGGCGGCCACGCGCCCGCCTGCCGCGGCCACGTACACGTACCCCGGCCCTCCGGTGACGTCGCCCGCGGCAAGAATGCGGGGATTGGAGCTGCACATCGCCGCGTCCACCTGGACGAAGCCGCGCGGCGTGAGCGCGACCCCCGCGCGCTCCAGCCCCATGTCGCGCGTGTTCGGCGTGCGTCCCGTGGCGGCGAGAATGCGCTCGGCGCGAAACTCTCCCGCCATGCTGCCCTGCTCCACCCGCACCACCACCTGCCCGCCGCTTCGCGCCACTCGTGAGGCGCGCACGCCGGTGTGGATCTCCAGCCCCTCGGCTTCCAGATAGCCGCGAAGCCTATCGGCGATCGCCGGCTCCTCGGTGGGAAGAATGCGCGGCTGCAGCTCCAGGACGATCACCCGCACGCCGAAGCGGGCGAACATCTGACCCAGCTCGAGCCCCACACTTCCGGCGCCGAGCACGATCAGTGATTCCGGCAGCACCTGCAGCTCCATGGCCGATGTGCTGGTGAGCGGCTCGACGGCGTCGAGGCCCTCGATGGGCGGCAGCTCGGGCGAGGTGCCCGTCGCGACGATGATCCGCCGCGCGGTGTGTATGGCGTCGCCCACCCGCACTGTTCCCGCATCCACCAGCTCCGCACGCCCACGGAGCACGGTCACGCCGGGAAGCGCTTGCAGCACGTCGGCGTACCTGGCGTGCCGCAGCTCACCGGTGAGCGCCTCCTTCTGCTGGAGCACCGCGGGCCAGTCGAGCGTCGGCTCGCAGGGTGCGATACCGGGAAAGCCGCGCCGTGCGTCGTGATAGTGCGCGGCCGCTTCTATCAGATTCTTGGATGGGATGCACCCGACGTTCACGCAGGTGCCGCCGAGGACGCCTGCTTCCACGATCGCCACCGTGGCGCCCATGTTGGCCGCCTGGATGGCAGCGGCGACGCCCGCGCCGCCGGTGCCGATGACGAGGACGTCGTGCTCCGGCGGCTTCTCGCTCATGGCTGCGCGGCCGGCGGCGCGGCGGCGGGCTGCAGCAGCATGTTGGTATGACGCGCGAGCTCGTCGGGGTCCAGCCGGGGCGCGGGCGCGTTCGGGCCGCCCAGCACTCCCATCTGATGCATCCAGTAGACTGGTGCCGGTGGCAGCGAGTCGGTCCAGCGGGCACCGGGTGGGTACAGGAAGTACACGTCCCAGGCCTCGGCTGGAATCCGCAGCAACTTCTGATACTCCCGCATGGTCACGCCACTCCCGTCCCAGAAATGCGTTGCGCGCGGGTCGGGCACCAGGCGTGTCGCGACCGCGACGTCCCGTTCGGTGGCACCCTTCTTCGGCACCCACACCACGTAGGTGCGCAGGCGAGGGTCAGGCTGCTTCGCGAGCAGCGCCTTCTCGACTCCGGAGGCCCCCCGGAGACACTCCCCTCACGTGGGGGAGAGCAGCATCACGACGCGCACCTTCCCGCTGTCGGCGTTGAAGGCCGCGCGGAGCTGCGAGGCGCTCGCGTCGAGATTCGTGTGGGGCCGATCGTGGCCGCGGGGCTCACAGGACCACATGGAAACGAGACCGAGTGCGACGGAGGCGATGGCGCCGAGGGCACGACGTGCGGTGTGCATGGACCGAAGCTCCTGGTGTCGGGAAGGCGTGATGGTCTGCCGCCTGGACGTGCATCAACTTCTGGGAATGACGGCGGCCACCAGCCAGGCCGCCGCGGCAATCCACAGCAGGGTGCGGGCACCGCGGCCGACGCGAACGGGACAGGTACGGCCGTTCGCGAAGACCACCTGGCCGTACGTGCGCCAGAAGCCATACGCGATGAGCACACCGGAAACGAGGAGCAGCCATGGCCGGAAGCGACCCAGCTCGGCCGCGGCAAGCGCACCGCCGGCACCGATGATGGCCACGACCGATGGACCCACGCAGCAGAGCGCCGCGAAGAGCGCGACCACGGCTGCCACGAGACCGCCCGCGGCCGTTCCGGTGGTCTCGAGCGAGCGTCTGCTCACGCCACGGCCCCCACGGCGCGAACCGGGGCGGCGATGGGCGCGAGGACGGGACAGCGCACGCATCCCTCCTCGCAGACATGGATGACGTGCTCGAGCTGCCGTCGCATGGTCCGCAGCTCCCGGAGGCGCTCATCGATGATGCGGATGCGTTCGCGCGCGGTAGCCACCACGCGCGGACATGCCTCACGGTCCTCGGCGTTGATCGCGAGCAGCTCCTGGATCTCGTCGAGCGAGAAGCCGATCGACTGGGCCCGCTTGATGAAGCGGAGCCGCTCGACTGCTTCCGGCCCATAGATGCGGTAGCCGGCCCGGGAGCGCGGCGGGGCCGCCAGCAACTTTCGCTGCTCGTAGTAGCGCACCGTTGCCGCGGGAACGCCGACCCGGGCAGCGACCTGTCCAATGGTCATGGTTCGGCACCTCCATCGAGGAAGTTAAACCTTGCAGCCGACTTGAAGGTCAAGGGGAGGGCTACACCGCTTCCACCTCTGCGACGGATCCCGTCAGCCGTCCCGCTCCATCGCCGTGAACAGGTTGTTGAGCGCCTCGGCGATCGTGGGATGCGAAAAGGTGGCGTCCCGGAGCGCGGGGTACGGGAGCCGGCCCAGCATCGCAATCTGAAAGAGCGCGGCAATCTCGCCACCCTCCAATCCCAGCACGCGCGCGCCCAGGATCTGCCCGGACTCGGCGTCCACGATCGCCTTCATGAAGCCGCGCGTCTCGTCCACCTCCAATGCGCGGGCGACGCTGGTCATCGGCAGCCTGGCGACCCGAATGCGGCGTCCGCTCGCGCGGACCTCCCGCTCGGTCGGGCCGATGGCGCCAAGCTGCGGGTCGATGAACACCGTGTACGGCACCTGGCGCCCCTGCGTGGTGGCCGTGCCGCCTTCGAGGAGATTCGTGCGCAGGATCCGAAAATCATCATACGAGATGTGCGTGAACGCCGGTCCGCCTTTCACGTCGCCAATGGCGTAGACGCCCGGAGCGGAGGTCTCGAGCCGGTCGTTCACGCGGACGTAGCCCCGCGCGTCGGCCTCGACCGCGGCCGCCTGGAGTCCGAGGTCCTCCGTGTTGGGCGTGCGCCCCGTGGCGATCAGCAGATGCGATCCGACGATCTCGCCTTGGGCATCTCCACCGGAGAGGTCCGCGTCGTCCCGAGTCCGTTCGCGCCAGACCAGCCGCACGCCGTCGTCGTGAGGCTCCACGCGCACAGCCTCCGCCGAGCACCGCACCTCGATGCCGTCGTCCTGGAGGATGCCCGTCACGGCGTCCGCGACGTCGTCGTCCTCGCGGGGGAGGAGCTGGCGGTCGCGCTGCACGATGGTCACGCGGCTTCCGAAGCGCCGGTACGCCTGCGCGAACTCGAGCCCCACGTAGCCGCCGCCCAGCACGATCAGGTGCGCCGGAGGCTCGGTCAGCTCCATGATGGAGGTGGAGGTGAGATGGGGCACGCGGTCGAGCCCTGGGAGCGGCGGGACCGCGGCCCGGAGGCCGGTGTTGATCACGACCGTCGTGGCGGAGAGGATGCGCACCTCGCGCGCCTCGGCCGCATGACCGTTCGCGCCGGATGGCGCCGCGACTTCCAGGGCGCGGGGCCCGACGAAGCGCGCCTGGCCGCGCACGAGCTCCACGCCGGCGCTGGCGAGCGCGCGCTCGCCACCCTCCCG
>DATEPM010000062.1:0-24078 GCA_035273185.1 Gemmatimonadaceae bacterium | reverse complement strand
CCGAAGAGGCGGTCGAGGTTCTCGTCCCAGTCGAGCGCGTTGCTGCGGAGGTCCCACCGGAACGTGCCCGTGCGCGACGCGTACAGCGCCGCGCGCAGCCGCTCCTCGCGCTCGGCGAGCGCGAGCTCCGCCGCACGCGCGAGCCCCACTGCGGCCGCGACGTTCTCCGTACCGGGGCGCCGGTCCCGGTTCTGCGAACCGCCGTGAAAGAGCGGCTCGATGGGAGTGCCCCGCCGGATGAAGATGGCGCCGCAGCCCTTCGGCGCGTAGATCTTGTGTCCCGACACCGACAGCACGTCGAACGGCACCGCCCTGGCGTCGATCGCGACCTTGCAGAAGGCCTGCACCGCATCCGTGTGAAAAAGCACGCCGCGCGACTTCGCCACTTCGGCGAGCCCCTCGATGGGCTGGCGCGTGCCGATCTCGTTGTTCACCCACATCACCGACGCGATGGCCGTGTCCTCCCGCACCAGATCGTCGAAGGACGCACGGTCCACGATGCCGTCGGCACTCATGCGGCACAGCCGCTCCTCGGCGCCCTCGTGCACGGCCTGATGGATGGCGGCGAGCACGGCCTTGTGCTCGATCGGCGAGCCGACCACCGCGTGACGCCCAGAGCTCCGCAGCGCCCGCCAGGCGCCAAGCACGGCGAGGTTGTCTCCTTCCGTACCGCCCGAGGTGAAGCAGATCTCGTCGGAGTGTGCGCCCAGGCAGGCGGCGAGGCGCTCCCGGGCCTCGTCCAGCGCCACGCGCGCTTCCCGGCCCCAGCGATGCACGCTGGACGGGTTGCCGAAGCGCGGCCCGAAGTACGGGGTCATCGCCTCGAGCACCTCGGGCCGAACCGGCGTTGTGGCCGCGTGATCCAGATAGATCGGCTGTGCCATGGGGAACAATCTATTGCCTGAACGGGTGCTTTTCAGCACGGGGTCGCGGGTCGCGTGCCCTGCGCGCCCGACCCTTATGTTACGCGAGCCGGTACGCATCGAGGCCGAAAATGACCGTTCGCCCACTGATCTGCACGTCCCTGCTGCTCGGGCTCTGGCCGGACGCGCGCCTGGCCGCGCAGAAGCCCCCCGATCATCCTCCCATCGACATCACGAAGCCGCCTCCTCAGCCGCCGGAGCCGCCCCGGTGGTACGACCCGCTGTCGGGCTCCATCCAGGGGATGTGGGGCTTTCCGGTGGGGGCGTTCCGCCAGCACGAGGATGGCGGGGGTGGGGGCGTGCTGGACGTGGCGTACGCGTTGGACCGCGCGCGTGCGGTCTCCCTCCGCGCGTCGGTCGGGTATCTGGTATACGGATACGTCTCCGGCCATCGCGACGTTCCCGTGTACGACGACTACGGCTACTGGACCGGCTACTACGACAACGTGTCCTTCGCGGTGCGGAACCATTCGGTGTTCTCGCTCGATGTGGGCCCGCAGGTGGATTGGCTGCGCGGCCCCTATCGGCCGTACGCGTTCGCCACGGGAGGGCTCTCGTATTTCGCGAGTCGTATGAACGTTCGGCCGCCCACGTCGAACATCGACCAGGGGGACGACATCACCGTCTTCTCGCACACGAACTTCGCCTGGGCGGTCGGCACGGGGCTTCGTTTCGGCGGCAGCGACCCGCGCAAGGGCGCATTCCAGCTCGGGATCACCTTCCGCCGGAACGAGCGCGCCGCCTACGCCAACGATTCCGCGATGCGGATGCAGTCGGACAGCTCGGTGATCATCACGCCGTACCACGGCTCCGCCAACCTGATCGTCATCTCGGCGGGGTTCTGGATCGGTCCGCACTGATGTGGTAGAAGCGCCCCCGTACCTCCCAGAGCTTCGGGAAAAAGCGCTGATCCACCGTGTGCTGCAGGTAGCGGGCGCCCAGCGTACCGCCCGTGCCGCCGGTGGCGGGGCCGATGATCCGCTCGACCAGCTGCACGTGCGTGAAGCGCCAGAGGGCGAACTGCTGCTCGTAGCTCAACAGTGCCTCGGCCAGGAAGAAGAGCATCGTCGGGCCGGGGCCGAGGTACAACTGCTCGAGCGTGGCGCCCTCCGAGCGCACCAGCTCGAGGAAGAGCTCCTGCAGCGTGGGACGTTCGAGGTAGCGGCGCACGAGCGGCGGAATCTCCCCGTGCTCCTCCAGGGCGCGCCTGAAATGCGGGTCGCGCAGCCCCGACGCGGCCTCGATCGCGCGGAACTGGATGCTCTGCGAGCCGCTGGAGCTGCCGAGATAGCCGCGGAACTGCGCGAAGTGCTGCGGCGGCAGCGTCTCGAGCGAGGAGAGCTGCGCGGAGACGATGCGCACGAGCGCGTTCAGCCGATCCATGTGCCAGAGCGAGATTCCCACTTCCCGCCCGCGCAGCGCAGCGGTGAGCTGATCCAGCTCGCGCAGGATGGCCTTGAACCACAGCTCGCTCGATTGGTGCACGACGATGAAGAGCAGCTCGTCCGGATGTTCGGGTGCCGATCGCGGACGCTGCAGCGCGAGCAGCTCGTCGAGCGCGAGATAGGATCCGTAGCTCACGCCCGGCTCGTCGCTGCCGGCGGCTGCCGTGCCGGCGCCCGCGTCATCGGAGGCGCGGCTCAAAACGTCGACACCTCCAGCCGCATGAGATCGTCCACCTGCATCGTCTCGCTCGTGAAGAACGGCTCGCCGTACCGTCGGCGTATCAGCGTACCATAATACGCGGCGTAGTGTCGCACCAGGTCGTACAGCGGCTCGCCATTGGGGTACACCTCGCCCGCCTGGATCACGCCGTCGAACTGCGTGTCGTAGCAGCGCACGGCCTGTAGCTTCTGCTCCAGCTCGGCGCTGACGTCCACCACGAAGCTCGGCTTCCCCAGGTCGTGCCGGTACGTGAGCGTGTGCACCACCTTCACCGGGCGGTGCTTCGGCACCTCGGGCGCCACCTTCGCCAGGCCGGCCACGAAGCACGCGTCGCGCACCAGCTGCGCCGTCGTGATGTGGTCCGGGTGGCGTCCGGTGAACGATGGCGCGATCACGACGCGCGGGCGAAAGCGGCGGATAGACCGCGCCAGCCGCTCCCGGGTGGCGGGATCGTTCACGATGCCGGCGTCGGGCAGATCAAGGTTCTCCCGCGCGGTGAGCCCCAGCACCTCGGCGGCGCGGCTTGCCTCCGCCGCACGGGATGCCGCGGAGCCGCGCGTCCCCTTCTCACCCTGGGTGAGGTCGAGCACCGCCGTGCGATGACCCTGCTTCGCCGCCTTGATGAGGGTGCCGCCGCACGTGAGCTCCACGTCGTCCCGGTGTGCCGCGATCGCCAGAATGTCGACATTCGTCATCCGGGCAATATACGGCAGACCGGTCGGCGCCCCGAACCCGCGCCACGGCGCGCCAGCGTGCGCGTGCCGGCATGCTATGCCGTTTTGTCGTCCGGCAGCCCGCGATGAAACGCAGCGGCTTCGGCCGCATCGTCCGCCGCGGTGCCCGCGTCCGAGGTGCCGCCCATGCCCGCCTCCATCGAGTCACGCCGTCCGCCGGTGGCGCGCTGCGACTCGATCCCCTCGCGGTACGTCCCGGCCGCGTGTGCCGCCTCCGGCGGCTCTCCTTCGGGGCCGGCCGGCGGCGGCGACCCGGTGCTGGTCGCGTCCGGACGCGCGTCGCGCTGTTCCTTGGGGGTGGCCATGCGTTCTCCTGATTCGGGTGAGAGCTGAAGCGGGCAGGCCGTATGCCAGGGGACCATGATGCTGGCCTGTGCGAGGTATTGACGCTGGTCGCTTTGACGTGTCAACGCCCGTCAGTACCGGACGTCCTAACGCTCGCCTGGACGTGACGCCGTAATGGCCTTCTGCGCTGCTACTGATCGTCGCTGAATCTGGCTGACTTATTGGGCAGTCGGTCGTGCGATACGGCTCCGCTCCTCAGCTGGCATGGTACACGCGAGACCGGCCCCAATGACGAAGGGCTGACGCATGAGCGCGGATGCCATCAGATGCTGCGGATCTCTCATCGTGGCGAGAGCACTCCGATCGCAACGCGCCGGGACCATGTCTTTGGGAATGGCCTCGGTCAGCTCCTACGCGCCAGGAGAGGTGTGCGCGCGAGTAGGGCTCCGCGGGCGTGCCGTGGTCAAAGAATTCATCCGGGCTCGTCGCGAGAGGAGCCGTCCCGCCACGCGGAACGATTCGCAGCATCCGCGTAGTTCATCCGCTGCATCCGTATACCCTTTTGTCATTGGAGCCAGTCCTCGCGCGTACGGGAGCCATCCCGACCCGGAGCCGATGCCGGTGGACCTCTCTCAAGCTCACGAAGCGGTCTTCACTCGTATCGCAGCGCGATCACCGGATCGAGCCGTGCCGCGCGTACGGCGGGCAGGATCCCGCACACCACGCCCGTCAGCGCGCTGATTGCCAGCGCGGAGAGCACCGAGGACATCGGCGTGGACGCGGGGATCGCCGGCCACGCGGTGCGCACCCCCACGCTCACCAGGATGCCGAGCACCAGGCCCACGGAGGCGCCGATGCTGGTGAGCGTGATCGCCTCCACCAGGAACTGCCACAGGATGGTGCCGCGAGTGGCGCCGAGCGCCTTGCGGATTCCGATCTCGTGGGTGCGCTCGGTGACCGAGATCATCATGATGGCCACCACGCCCACGCCCCCCACGAGCAGCCCCACCGCGGAGAGGGAGAGGCCCACCACGAAGAAGGTGCCGAACAGCTTGTCGTAGACCGCCATCAGCCGGTCCTGCGTGATGATGGCGAAATTGTTCTGCTGTCCGGGCTTGAGGCCCCGGCGCGCGCGCAGCAGCGCCGTCACGTCGTCCGTCGCCTCGTCCACGCTGACGCCGTGGCGCGGCTTCACGATCAGGTTGTTGCCGCGCATCCAGAAACGCAGATGCCGGCGCGCGGTCTCCCAGGGGATGATCGCCTTGGGCGAGTCACCGCCTCCGGCGGAGGTGGGCGTTCCCATGGGGCTCGCCGTGTAGTGGTACAGGCCGATGACGGCGAAGGGGACGCCGTTCACGTCGATCTCCTTGCCGATGGGATCGGACGTGCCGAAGAGCTCCTCCGCCATCTTGTCGTTCACGATGACCACGCGCGCCGCCGTGGCATTCTCAGCGTAGGTGAAGCTGCGCCCCGGGTAGATGTCGCCGCCGTCCACGGCGGTCCAGTTCGGGGTGTACGCCTCCATGCCCGCGTTCAGCTCGCGGTCCTTGTATCGAAAGGTGCCCCCGCTGGCCACGTGCGACGTCACTGCGGCGATGGTCGGCAGGCGCTCGATGGCGCTGGCCTCGTCGATGGTGATCGCGGGATTGCGGCGGTCCGGGCAGGTCTCGTCGGTGCCGTCGCAGCTCTGGAAGGCCGCGAGGTTGCGCCGGTACATGAAGAACGACGTGGGGCCCGCCGCCTCGACGTCGCGCGCGAAGCTCTGGTTGATCCCGCGCACCACCGACGACAGCGCCACCACCACGAACACCCCCACGGCGACGCCGAGGATGGTGAGCGCCGCGCGCGCCCGGTTCGCGCGCAGCGACTCGAGCGCGAGCGTCACGCCTTCCAGCGCGAGCAGCAGCCGGCGCATCATTCCCATGTGCTCATCACTCCTGGCGCAGCGCCTCGATGGGGTCCAGCAGCGACGCCCGGCGCGCCGGGTACACGCCGGAGACGATCCCCACCACGAGCCCGAGCAGGGTCGCGGCCACGAGCGACCACGGGGCCACGGCCGCGGGGAGCGGCGTCTTCCACTCGACCACCTTCGCGGCCAGCAGGCCCAGCGCGATGCCGATGATCGCCCCCAGCGTGCTGAGCGTCGCCGCCTCCACCAGAAACTGCCGCAGGATGTCGCGCCGCCGCGCGCCCAGCGACTTGCGGATGCCGATCTCGCGCGTGCGCTCCGCGACCGCGACCAGCATGATGTTCATGATCACCAGCCCGCCGACGATGAGGCCGATGAACGGCAGTGCCGTCCCCGCGATGGTCATCACTCGCTTTGTCCGCTCGAAGAACACCAGGGCCGAGGCGGAGGTCTCCATCACGAAGTTGTCCGGCTCCTCCGGCCGCAGGTGCCGGTAGCCGCGCAGCAGCTCGCGCACGCTCTCCATCGCGTCGTCCATCATCACCTGCGTCGGCGCCTGCACCATGAGCCCATCGATGTCGCCGCGGGGATTCGTCAGGCGGTGCAGGGGAGAGCTGAAGGGCCCGATCACCATCTTGTCGAGACTCAGCCCGAAGAGCGAACCCTGATGCTCGATCACGCCGATCACCGCGTACGGGACGCCCCCGATGCGCATCTCGCGCCCGAGCGGATCCAGCCCCGGGAAGAAGTACTTCGCCACCTCGTCGCCGATCACCACGGCGGGCGCGCCGAGCTGCAGTTCCTGCGGGGAGAAGATGCGCCCGCTGGAGAGATCGTACTTCTTAATGCTGAAGTAGTCGCCGTCCACCGCGTGGCCCTCAACCTGGCGCGGCCGCGCGTAGACGGTGCTGGCCCAGATGTTGTTGTCCTGGCTCTCCACCGCCCAGCGCGTGCCGGCGGGCAGCACGCTCACAATCGTGTGCACGTCGCGCTGGTAGAAGCGCGGCCGCCGCTGCCACTCCCGCCACTCGTCCGCGGTGGTGTTGTTGCCGAACCAGGGAAACCGGCGCAGGGTGAAGGTGTTGGCCCCCAGCAGCCGGCCGATGAAATCCTGCTCGACGTAGTTGCTCATCCCCTGCACGATGGACACGACGGCGATGAGAAACATCACGCCGATCGTGACGCCCAGCAGCGTGAAGAAGCTCTTGAGCTTCTGCACCCGGATCTGCACGAGCGCCAGGCGAACGGCTTCGAGCAGCGGCATTATTCGTAGCGCAGGGCTTCCACCGGATCCAGCCGCGACGCGCGCAGCGCCGGCAGCATCCCGAAGATCACGCCGGCCAGCGCGCTCGAGACGAGCGCCGCGATGATCGCCTCGGGCGGCGTGGAGGCCGCGATGGGCGTGGCGCTCCGGATCAACAGCGTGATGGCGCCCCCCGCCAGCAAGCCGATCACGGCGCCGATGGTTGTGAGCGTGGAGGCCTCCACCAGGAACTGCCAGAGGATGGTCCCGCGCGTGGCGCCCAGCGCCTTGCGTACGCCGATCTCGCGCGTGCGCTCGGTGACCGAGATCATCATGATCGCCACCACGCCCACGCCCCCCACGAGCAGCCCCACCGCGGAGAGCACGATCATCACCAGGAAGAACACCCCCACGATCTTGTTGTACAGCTCCATGATCTTCTCGGGGGTGGAGGTGAAGAAATCGTTCGGCTGCGCCGGCCGCAGATGCCGGCTGGCGCGCAGCGTCGCGATGGCATCGTCCATCGCCGCGTCACGCAGCACGCCGTCCCGCGGCTTCACCGTCATCTCCAGCCACCACAGCCCCACGTTCAGGCGCCGCTTCGCGCTCGTGATCGGTACGATCAGCTTGCCCTTGTCCCCGCTGTCGAACGCGTTCGGGATGGGGTTGTAGACGCCGATCACGGTAAACAGCTGACCGTTCAGCCGGATCAGCTTCCCGATGGGATCCTCGCCCAGCCCGAGCCGCTCCACCACCTTGTCGTTCACCAGCACCACCGGCGCGGCTGCATCGTATTCCGCGGGCGTGAAGTTCCGCCCCGCGACGATGTCGCCGCCCGTCACGTCGAACCACGCGGGGGTGTAGCCGATGAGCGATACGCCGGGCAGCTGCCGGTCCGCATACTTCACCCCCGCCGAGCTGCCGATGTCGGCGGTGACCGCCTGGATGCTCGGCAGCTGCTCGAGCTCCTTCGCCTGGTCCAGCGTCAGCGGCGGGTTCCGGCGCCACGGGCAGCTGTCGTCCGACCCGTTGCACGAGGTGATCTCGGCGGGCCAGCGGGTGAGGAAGAAAGTGCTCGGCCCCGCTGCGGCCAGCGAGCTCGAGACGCCCTCGTTGATGCCGTGCACCGCCGCCGACATCACGGTCACCACGAACACGCCCACCGCGATGCCGAGCACCGTGAGGCCCGCGCGCACCTTGTTCGTGCGGATGGCGTCGAAGGCGATGACGATGCCCTCGCCCAGATGGTACAGCCGCGTGCCGAGACCGGACATGAGGCGCGCTCCCTACTCGGACCGCATGGCGATGATCGGATCCAGCCGCGACGCGCGGCTGGCCGGATACGCGCCCGCGATGATGCCCACTCCCGCGCCGATGCCGACCGCGAGGACGATGGACCAGGGCGCCACCGCAGCCGGCAGCGGCGAGATCTTCGCCACGCCCTGCGCGAGCGCGATCCCGAGCCCCACGCCGATAAGGGCCCCGAACGCGCTCAGCGTCGCGGACTCCACCAGGAACTGCGCGAGAATGTCGCGCCGTCGCGCGCCCAGCGACTTGCGAATGCCGATCTCGCGCGTGCGCTCCGCCACGGCCACCAGCATGATGTTCATGATCACGATCGCGCCCACCACCAGCCCGATCGCCGGCAGCACCGTGCCCGCGAGCACCAGGTATTTCTTGATCGTCATCCACTGGCCCAGCGCGGAGGCCGAGCTCTCCAAGGAGAAATCGTCCGGCTCGGCCGGGTGCAGCTTGTGCCGCTTGCGCATCACCTCGCGCGCGATCTGCTGCAAGCCATCGAACGCCGCTGGGCTGGGGGCCTGCACCACCACACCGTAGAGATTGTGGCGCGCATGCGTGAGCCGCGACATCTCCGAGTGGAACGGCGCGAGCACCTGGCGGTCGAGCGGCATGCCGAACACCGTGCCCTGCTTCTCCAGCACCCCGATCACGCGGAAGGGAAAGCGGTTGATGCGCAGCTCGCGTCCGATGGCGTCGAGGTTCGGGAAGTACCGCTCCGCCACCTCGGTCCCGATCACGATGACGTCCGTGCCGAGCGCGTCCTCCTGCTCGGTGAAGATGCGCCCCTGGGTGACGTTCAGGTCCTTGATGGCGAAGTACTCGGGCGTCGCCGCCTCGGCCAGGATCTGCGGTCCGCCCTGCGTGAAATCCGAGCTGCCGTCGGCCCAGACGACATCGTGCATCGCCCAGCGCGCGTCGGCGGGGAGCGCCTGCTTCACCGCCGTCGCGTCCTCGATGGTGATGTTCGGACGCCGCTGCCACTCCCGCCACTGCTCCGCGGTGACGTCGTTCTGGATATCCGGAAAGCGTCGGAGATTGAAGGTGTTCACGCCCAGGAACTTCCCGGCGAAGTCGTCCTCGACGTACCTGCTCATCCCCTGAACGATCGACACCACCGCGATGAGGAACATCACGCTGATGGTGACGCCGATGAGCGTGAAGAAGCTCTTCAGCTTCTGCACGCGGATGGTCGCGAGCGCCAGGCGAACGGCTTCGAAGAGCGGCACGGACGCCGGATTACACGCCGTGCTTCGCGGCGAACGCCTCGCGGCGGTCGTCGCTGGAGAGCAGACCGTCCCGCAGCACCACCACGCGTCGTGCGTGGGCCGCGATGTCCGGCTCGTGCGTCACCATGATCACGGTCTGCCCCTGCGTGGCCAGCTCCTCGAACACACGCATGATCTCTTCGGAGGTCTGCGAATCCAGGTTGCCGGTGGGCTCGTCCGCCAGGAGGATGGAGGGCTCGTTCACCAGCGCGCGCGCGATGGCGACGCGCTGCCGCTGGCCGCCCGAGAGCTCGTTGGGGCGGTGGTCCATCCGGTTCTCCAGCTGCACCCGCTCCAGCGCCGCGCGCGCGCGCCGCTTCCGCTCGTCGGACGTGATGCCCGCGTACACCAGCGGCAGCTCCACGTTGTGCAGCGCCGTCGCGCGCGGCAGCAGGTTGAAGGTCTGGAAGACGAAGCCGATCTCCTTGTTGCGCACCCGCGCCAGCTGGTCGTCGCTCATCCGGGAGACGAGCGTGCCGTTCAGCCAGTACTCCCCCGCGGAGGGCGTGTCCAGGCAGCCGATGAGATTCATCAGCGTGGATTTGCCCGATCCGGACGGACCCATGATGGCGACGTACTCGTTGCGCGAGATGGCGAGGTCAACGCCGCGTAGCGCGCGCACCACCTCGCCCCCCATGTCGTAGTCGCGCTTGAGCCCGCGCGTGACGATCACCCAGCGGCTGTCGGGCGCCTGGCCCGACGCGCCGACGACGATCTGACGCTCGGCGGTCGAGCCGAGCGGTGCTTCCGTGATTTGCTGGTTCACTTCGACCCCGGCTTCTTGGCGTCCGTTGCGGTCTCCTTCACGAGTGCGCCGTCCTTCAGCTCGCGGATCGCCTGGTAGGTGCCGGCCACGATGCGCTCGCCCTCCTTCACCCCGCTCAGCACCTCGAACTGCTTCTCTCCCGCGATCCCTACTCTTACGGGCCGGAAGCTGACTTTGTTGTCGCTGCCCACCACGAACACGCCTTCCACGTCCTTCTTGCCGACGTCCTTCTTCGGTTTCGCGCGGCCCAGCCCCATCGCTGTGTCGCCCGCGTTCACCGGCTCGTTCTCGCGCACGGTGAGCGCGATGATCGGGATGGAGAGCACGTTCTTGCGCGCGTCCGTCACGATCTTCGCGGTGGCCGAGAAATCCGGACGCGTCTCCGGCGGCACGTCCAGCAGGTGAATGGTCACCTCGTAATCCACGGCCTGGTCGCCGCTCTGCCCGCCGGTGGGCGCGTTCTGCACGGAGCTGTTCGAGATCTCCGTCACGCGCCCCGTGAAGGTGGTGTCCGGAAAGGCGTCGATCTGAACGAGTGCCGAGTCGCCCACCCGGATGCGCGCCACGTCGGTCTCGTCCACCTTCACGCGCGTCTCCAGGTCGGACATGTCGCTGATGGTGAGCAGCGTCGCGGCGTCCTTGTTCAGCGTGCCCATGATCGCGGTCTCGCCCCCCTCCACGTTCAGCCGCGTCACGCGTCCCGCCATGGGCGCGTAGATGGTGGTCTTGCCCAGCGCGCTGCGCGTCTGCGCCAGCTGCGCCACGTTCTGGTCCACCACGTGGTTCTGCGCCTCGAGCAGCGCCTGGTTCACGTCCACGGTGGTCCGCAGCTGCTCCATCTGCTCGTCGGAGATGAGCTGCGGGTTGCTCTTCTTGATCTCCAGCGACCGCTCGTAGCTCTTCTGCGCCTGCAGCAGGTTGGCCTTGGCCTGCGCGGACGCGGCCTTCGCCGCCGAGAGCGCGGCTTCGGCGCGCTCCACATTGGCCTGCGCCTCCTGCGGATCGATCTGCAGCAGGAACTGGCCCTTGGTGACCATCTGTCCCTCCTTGACCGCGAGCCGCACGATCTTGCCCGTGATGTCGGAGCTGAGGTCCACCTTGGTATGCGGCCGCACCTGTCCGCTGGCCGTGACCGACGCCACGAGATCGCGGCGCTGCACCGGCTCGATGCGCACCGCCACGGCCTTGGTGCCGCTCTTCATCGCGGTCAGCACGACGATGCCCACGATCACGATCGCGACGATGCTCGCGACGGACCACTTGGTTCGCTTGCTCATTGTCATGGCCCCTGTCAACGGAGAGGACGGCCGACCGCGGACTCCAGCGCGGCGAACGCCCGGTGGTAGTCATAGATGGCCTTCAACCGGTCCAGCTGCGCCTGCGCGAAGGTCCCGCGCGACGTGGTCACGTCCAGGAAGGTGGCGGCCCCCACGCGATAGCGCTCCTCCGCGAACGCCAGCTCCTCGCGCGCGCCTTGCGCGTTCACCTCCTGCAGCTCCACCGTGCGCGCGGCGGTGACCAGATTCAGATAGTCCTGCGTCACGTCCCCGGTGAGCTGCAGCTCCTGCGCGCGCACGCTGTAGCGCGCGTTGTCCCGGTCCACCTGCGCCTGCTCGACGCGCTGCTCGCGATTGAAGTTGTCGAATACCGGGATGGAGATCTGCGCCGAGAGGCTGAACGGCGCGCGCGTGAACCGGAAGGGGAACGCGCGGTTCCGCTCCCGCGCGGCCTGCATGTCCGCGGCGGTGAGGCTGAACCGGCTGTAGCAGCTTCCGGCCGTGCTGTTCAGCCCTACCCGCGTGCGCACCGAATCCTGCCCCAGACACGACGCGAGGCCCAGCATCGTCCCAATCGAGTCCTGCTGCAGAATGGGATCGAAATTCGTGTACTGGAACGAGTTTCCCCCCCAGCCGGTGAACACGGACAGCGTCGGCGTGTACTGCGACTGCTGCATGCGCACGGTCCACCCCGACGCACGCTCGCGCTCGCGCAGCGCGTGCACGGCGGGGTTCACCCGGCGCGCGAGATCGAGCACCGAATCCAGCGAGAAGCTCGGGCGCGCCACGGCGAAGCTGGTCGTGAGCGTCACCGAATCGGGTTCGTTGATGCCGATCTGCTGAAAGAGCCGCAGCTTCTCCACCGCGGCAGTGTTGTGTGCGGTGAGCGCGGCGACCTCCTGCTGCCCCAGCGCCACCTCTGCCCGGCGCGTGTCCAGGATGGTGGCGGCGCCCACCGCCACCCGCGCCTTGGCCAGCTCCAGCTGTCCGCGCGCGGTCTCCACGAGCGTGTCCTGCAGCGCCGCGTTGGCGGCCGCTTCCAGCGCGGTGATGTACTGCTGCGTCACGGTCGCCCGCAGCGTCTCGGCGGCGCCGGTGATGTCGGCCTCCGCGGCCTGCCGGTTGGCCTTTGCCGCCTGCGGCGCCAGCAGCGTCGCGCTGTTCAGCTGATAGCTCAGCCCCAGACTGTAGTTGGACTGCAGCTGGTCCGAGCTCACTCCCACCGAGGCGCCCTGGGTGAAGATGGTGCCCCCCTGCTGGTAGCGCGTGCCGAACGACGCGCTGGAGGACGGGAGCAGCGCGCCATAGGCGCTCCGCACCTCGGCGTCCGCGCCCCGCCGGCTGTTCACCGTTTGCAGGTACTTCGGGTTGTTCTGCCGTGCGGTCGCGATGGCCGATTCGAGCGAGAGTTCCACCGGCTGCTGTGCCGGCGCCGAGGGAACGGCGGAGGGCGCCGTGGGCACCTGTGCGACCAGCACGGGGGCGGCCTGCGCCAGCAGCAGGGCCAGCGTGGCGGGCTTCAGCAAACGCATCGGGGTGGATCCTTGGAGTGGGGTCTGCGGGCAGTACGGGCGGCCGGCACGCCCGGTTTCAGGCGCGGCCGACGGGCGCCGCGCGGCAGCGCGGCAGCCCGTTCAGCCCTGGGAGTGCGTTAGGTGAGCAAATCTAGCGCGGCAGCTCGTCGCGGACGGCGGTCAGCCGGTCCGGCGACGTGACCTTCAGCACCCGGCCCGCCGCATCGATCCAGAAGTCGCGATGCACCCCCGCCACGTCCAGCGAAAACCGCGTGGCCGGCACCTGGTGCCCGGCGATGTCCACTGCCTCCGCGCCCACGCGCTGCAGGCTTGCCCTCACCTGCTCTCCATCGCGAGGATCGATGATCGTGAGCGGACCCGAGTGGCTGCCGGCCAGTGCCACGAAGTACAGCTGGTGCGCGACGTCGTCGTCCAGCAGCACGGCATTCCCTTGGACGATGTATTCCTTGGCCGATTCGCCATGTCGCGTCTGTAGCAGCGCACTGAAACGCCCCGGCCGGGCGCGGGCCTGCAGGCGCACCGCGGGCTCGGCGCCGTCCTGCACCGCGACCGCATAGCTCACCGGCGCTCCGAGCGAATCGGTGCCGAGGGTGGGCGCGATGCGCCGATCACCGATCGCGATCTGGGCCGTGGCCCGGTACGCCTCGCCGGCGCCGGGCGGGTTGCGGACGATGCGGAAGGATTCGCGGCCCACGGGAGCGCCGTCGCGCGAGATCACGAAGGTACCCTCGTCCACGGTGCGCGCCTGGGCCGCGGCGACCGCGGACAACCCGGCGGCCTGCAGGCCGACCAGCATCGCCGTGGCGGCAAGACGGGAGCTCATGAGATGGTCATACCCGCCTCTGCGGCTGTAGTTTCCAGGCGAGCGCGGCGATTCAGGCATCCGACGCCGGTGCGACGAATACGCGCTCGCGGATCCGGCTGCGGATTCGCTGGTACAGAGCACGTCCCTTCTCGGCGCTGGCGACGGTGGGACGGCCGATGGACCCTGGACTGTCCTTCGGGACGCGCAGTGCGCCGCGCCGGTAACGCCGCAGCTCCTCCCGCGACATCATATAATCCTGCGCCAGCTGCATGTCGACGAGCTCTGGTGCAATGAACAGCATGAGCGACGTGTCCACCTCGTCGCCGTGCATCGGTTCGGACTGCCCCTCCAGGAGATCGGTGAAATCCATTCCGAAGATGTCGACCACGCGCACGCGGGCGCCGGAAGTGACCACGGTGGACATGGCCTCCAGGTGGCTGTCCTGCTCGTGTGCGGTGAGCAGCAGGAATTCCCGGATGCCGGTAGACTCCCAGGCGTCGATGAGATCGTTGAGGGTGCGGTGCAGCGTCTTGCGCCGGAGCGAGGCATTCCCGGCGAACACCCGCTCGGTATCCACGTTCACGCCGTACTCGATCGTGGGTGCACGGAGCACCCCGAATTCCGCGGACAGGTCGTCGGAGAGATACTCCACGATCATCGTGTCGCAGCCCAACGGGAGGTGGGGCCCATGCTGCTCGCAGGTGCCCACCGGCAGGATGAGCCGGCGGTCGCGCTCCAGCACTTCGGCGATCTCCGCCGGCCGAAGCTCCTTCAGGCGACGTGGGCGGCGCGCGCCGGCGAGCGACGGCGCCAGGAGAGGCTGAGTCATTCCGGGTGAGCTGATCGTGCGGCACCTGCATCGCGTCTGGCGGCCCCCTCGCCGGCTGCTTGCCCTGGCGGGCGGTTGCTGGGCGGCGGCGGCGGCGGTGGCGCTTCTCGCGGCCGGCCAGTGGATGGACCGGCCGAGCGTACAGTACCTCCTGGTGTGCGTCGTCGCCACCGTGGCCGCGCTGGGGTGCGCCTCCTGGCTGCGCGGCAGCCAGCGCGTGTGGGCGTTGGCCTGCGGGGGCGTGCAGCTGGTGCTGTGCATCGCGGCGGCCCAGTCGCAGCGGCAGCTCTCCGCGGTGGCCGGCAACTGGGTGCACTGGCGCGGCGAGGTGGACGTGCGCGGGCTCCAGGCGCTGCGCGTCACCCTGGACGAGACGCTCGCGTCCGTCACCCAGGCCGCCAGCGCGGCGGCCCAGGCCCCCGCCGACCGTCTTCAGGCGTTCGCGCGGCTGCACCAGCTGGTGCACGCCTCCGATGAACAGGGGGTGGTGCTCTACCGTGGCGACAGCGCCTACGCCTGGGCCGGCCGGCTGCGCGTCCCCACCGACAGCTTGCGGGCCCCTGTCGGCGTGGCCGCGAATCCCTTCTATCTCGCGCTGTTCGCCACCGCCAGCCGGAGCGATGCGCGCGCGATCGCGACGGCGATTCTGGCGGCGCTGCCGCCAGCGGACCGGCTCACCGATCCGCTGGCCCGCCGGACGGCGCGCCGGGTGGGGCTGGACGACTTCCTCTTCACCGCCCCGAGCGATTCGGCAGGCCGCACGTCCATCAGGAGGGGCGTGCTGCATTACGCCTGGCAGGGTCGCCAGCTGCTCGACGCGCGTCCCGCCTCGCTCGGCAGTGATCAGATGTTGCTGCACCTCACCGAACGCGCGCGGCTGGATGTCGGCGCGCTGCTGGTGCTCGCGCTCGGGTGCTTCATCATCGCCGCCTGGCGCGGCACGCGCGCCATTCAGTGGCGCCTCACGACGCTGGCCGTCGCGCTGCTGTGCACCGGCCTGGTGCCGTTGAACAGCTTCTCCAGCCGCGCGCGGCTGTTCGATGCCACGTACTATTTCACCGCGCTGGGCCGGGCCCTCACGGCCAGCGCCGGAGCGCTGGCAATCACCAGTGCGCTCGCCCTGCTCGGGTTGTTCACCATTCTCCGCCGCGGCCGTCGCCCCTCGCGTTGGACGGGGCTGCTGATCGTGCTGCTCGTGGCGGGGCTCGGTCCCTTTCTTCTGCGCGATCTCGCACGCGGCATTCACCTGCCGGCGTACGGCGTCAGCGCGTCGCTCTGGCTCATCTGGGAGATCCCGCTCTTCCTCGCCGCGATGACGGTGCTGCTCGCCGGCGCGGGAGCGGGCAGCGTGTTGCTCGGCCGGCATCGGGGGCTGCCCACCTGGGTCGCGCCCGCGCTCGCGGCAGCGGCGGCGCTGCTCGCGCTCCTCGTCTGGTTACCACCAGGACAGTGGCCCTGGTGGTACACCTTCGTGTGGATTGCCGCGATCGCCGCGCTGGCCCTGGGCCGGCAGACGCGCGGCGTGGTGATCAGCGTTGCCACCGTGGCAGCGCTCGGCGCCGTGACGCTGGTGTGGGGACGCACGGCGCGCGCCCGAGTGATGCTGGCGGAACATGACGTGACGAGCCTGGGCGTGCCCGATCCGGAGGCGCGCGCCCTGCTCGAGCGCTTCGGCGACGAGCTGCAGGGCGACGTGGCGCCGGCCAGCCGCGCGGAGCTGCTGCGCCGGTATATCACCTCCGATCTCGCGGCCGCGAGCTATCCCACGGCGCTCTTCGCCTGGCCGACCGATTCGGCGCCCAACGCCGCATTGCAGACCGCGACCTTCGGCATTCCCATGCCGGAGGTGGCGCACGCAGTGGCGGACGCGCGGCGCACCAGGCGGCCGGTGGTCCGTGCGATTGCCGGCGATCCGGCGATGGAGCAGCTGCTCGCCGTGCCCGGCAGCGGGGGAGGCGTGACCGCCGTGGTGGTGGCGCCGCGCACGCGGCTGATCCTGCCCGATCCCTTCGTACGCATTCTTGGATTGGATCTCGCGCCCGAGGGCGAGCCGCCGTATACCGTGCAGCTGTCTCCGCTCACCGCCGGCCACCAGCCCCCCGAGCGTGAACATACGGTGTGGCGTGAGCGCGAAGATGCGCTGCATGGCGACTGGTCCGTGCACACCGGCACCGGACTCTCGCGCGCGCACGTGGAGGTGCAGCTCCGGCCGCTCAGTGCCCTGGTGCAGCGAGGCACGCTCATCGTCCTGCTGGATCTCGCCATCGTGGGCGTGCTCTGGCTGCTGAGCGTCTTCGCCGACGGCGGCGTGGGGCGCTGGCTGCGCGCGCGGCGCCGCACCTGGGTGCGGAGCTATCGCCTGCGCCTCACGCTCGCACTGTTTGCCTTCTTCGTGATTCCGGCGCTTGCCTTCGCGGTGTGGTCGTACCGGCAGCTCAGCGCCGACGCCGTTCAGTCGCGCGAGCTGCTGGTGAAGGAAACCCTGCGCGCCGTTGCGCCCGTAGACAGCACGTCCCGCTGGGTGGAGAACGAGAGCGGCCGCCTCGCCACGCCGCTGCTGCTGTACTCCGGGGGCGAGCTGCGCGACGCCAGCGATCCGCTGTACGAGTCGCTCTCGCCGGTGGGGCGCTTTCTGCGCGAGGACATCGAGCGCCTGCTGGTGATCGGCGACGAGGACTACGCCACCTTCACCTTCGACATTGGATCCGCGAGCACACTCTTCGGCTTCCGTTCCGTGAACCGGCCGGGGCTCCCCGATCTGGTGCTGGCAGCGCCGGCGCGCGCGGCGGAGCTGCCGCTGGAGAGCCGGCGCCGCGATCTGGGCGTGCTGGTGCTGTTCTCGACGGCGGTGGGGGCGGTGGCCGCGCTCTGGCTCAGCGGCATCGCGGCGCGCGAGCTGGCGCGCCCCATTCGCACGCTGCGCCACGCGGCGCTGTCCATCGCCTCCGGGGAGCAGATGCCGCCGCTGGAGGGCGAGCCCACGGTGGAGTTCCACCCGGTGTTCACGGCCTTCCGGCGCATGGCGGCCGACCTTGCCGCCAGCCGCTCGGCGCTGGAGGAGAGCCAGCGCCGCACGGCCGCGATCCTCCGCAACGTGGCGAGCGGCGTGATCGCGGTGGCCCCCGACGGGCGCGTGGTGCTCGCCAATCCGCGCGCGGACGATCTCCTGCGTGTACCCCTGCCCCCGGGCACGGTGCTCGCGCGCGCCGTGCCGCGCGAGCTGAGCGAGCGCGTGCTGCGCTTCCTGCAGAGCGCCGCGGACGACGAGGCCTTCGAGGTGGAGCTCGACGGGCAGCAGCTGCGCGGGCGCATAACGCGGCTGGCGCGCGGCGGCGTCGTGGTGACGCTCGACGACGTCAGCGAGCTCGCGCGCGCGCAGCGCGTGCTGGCCTGGGGGGAGATGGCCCGGCAGATCGCCCACGAGATCAAGAATCCGCTCACGCCCATTCGCCTAGGCGTCCAGCATCTGCGGCGCGCGCGCGCGGATCAGCGCGTGGACTTCGACCGCGTGCTGGACCAGAACGTGACGCGTATCCTGCGCGAGATCGATCGGCTGGACGAGATCGCGCGAGCCTTCAGCAAATACGGATCCGCTCCCGGCGAGCGCGCCCCGGCCGTGCCCACCGACGTCGCCGCCGTGCTGCGTGACGTCGTGGCGCTGGAATCCATGGCCGCCGAATCGGTCGCCGCGCCGGGCGAGAGCCCGGGGCACGTGGAGTGGCGGGTGCAGGGCGCCGCGTCGCCGGTGACCGCGCTGGCGCGCGCTGACGAGCTGCGCGAGGTGCTGCTCAACGTGTTCGAGAACGCCCGCCTCGCGGGCGCGCGGCACGTGCACATCCAGCTCGCGCAGGCCGGCGATGGCGAGGCGGGCAGGGACGTGGTGCTCACCGTGCACGACGACGGCCACGGGATCGCCGAGGACGTGCTGCCGCGCGTCTTCGAGCCGCACTTCTCCACGCGTACCAGCGGCAGCGGTCTGGGGCTCGCCATCTCGCGTCAGATCATCGACGGCTGGGGGGGAGACATCTCCGTCGCCAGCGCGCCCCGGCAGGGCACCACCGTGCGCATCGTGCTCCGCCCTGGCGGCTGACCGCCGGACGTCCTACTCCGTGGCGTGCGCGCCCATCGTCTCGCCGAGCGTCATGCGCACGGTCTTGACGTTCACGAATTCGTGGATGCCGAAGGCGCTCAGCTCGCGGCCGTAGCCCGAGATCTTCACGCCGCCGAAGGGGAAGCGAGGATCCGACGCCACCATCCCGTTGATGAAGACACTCCCCGCCTCGAGTTCGTCCGCGAAGCGGCGCGCCTCTGCACCCTCCCGCGTCCACGCGCTCGCGCCCAGGCCGAAACGCGTGTCGTTGGCGATGCGAATGGCATCGTCCAGATCGCGCGCGCGGAACACCGATGCGACGGGCCCGAACAGCTCCTCGTCGTGCGCGGGCGAGCCGGCGGGAATCTGCGTGAGCACGGTGGGCTCGTAGTAGAAGCCCGCGCCGGGGCGCGGCTGTCCTCCGGTGAGCACGCAGGCCCCCAACCGCACCGAGCTCTCCACCTGCCGGTGCAGGTCGTCACGGATCTGCGCCGTGGCCAGCGGCCCCACGTCGGTGTGCTCGTCCATGGGATCGCCCACCACTAGCTCGCGCATGCGCGCGGCAAAGCGCCGCTCGAACTCTTCCGCGATCTGCTCGTGCACGATGAAGCGCTTGGCGGCGATGCACGACTGGCCGTTGTTGATGACTCGGGCCTTCACGGCGACGCGCACGGTGGCGTCGAGATCGGCGCTGGGCATGACGACGAAGGGATCGCTGCCGCCCAGCTCCAGCACCGTCTTCTTGATGTGCTTTCCCGCGGCGGCGGCCACCTCGCTGCCCGCGTGCTCGCTCCCCGTGAGGGTCGCGGCAACCACGCGCGGGTCGGCAAGGATGCCCGGGATGGCGCCCGAGCCCACGAGCAGCGCCTGGAAGGTGCCCTCGGGAGCACCCGCGCGGCGGAAGAGGTCCTCGAGCGCCAGCGCGCACTGCGGCACGTTGGACGCGTGCTTCAGCAGGCCAATGTTGCCCGCGCAGAGCGCCGGCGCGGCGAAGCGCATCACCTGCCAGAAGGGGAAGTTCCACGGCATGATGGCGAGCACCACGCCCAGCGGTTGGAAGGCCACATAGCCGGTTTCCCCCTGCATGTCCACCAGCTGGTTGGCCAGAAACTCGGCCGCGTGCTCGGCATAGTAGCGGCAGGCCAGCGCGCACTTCGCGGCCTCCTCCCGCGCCGCCCGGATCGGCTTCCCCATCTCCAGCGTCATGAGCCTGCCGAACGCCGCCTGCTCCGCGTCGAGGATCTCGCCCGCGCGCGCCACGATGCGCGTGCGTTCCTGAATGGACGTGCGGGCCCAGCGTGCGCGGGCCTGGTCGGCGCGGCGCACGCGCAGCTCGATCTCCGAGGCGCTGAGCGGTGAAAACTCGCGGAGGCGCTCGCCGGTGGCGGGATTGATGCTCTGGATGGACATGGCTGGGGATTCGGGAGCTTCACCGTCGCGCAACTCGGATGCCGCGCATCGGCCGCCAACCGCCTCGGACGCTCACGTCGCCTCGCCGGTCCACGCGAGGCCAGCGGTGTCGCCCGATCGCCAGCGGCGCCACCACGGCATCCGGTGCTCGCGCTCGTACAGCGTCTGTACCGCCTCACGCCACGCCGCCTGCATCGTGGCGGCATCGCCGAAGCGCTCCGCGGCGTCGGCGGAGAGCCCGCGGCGCAGCCAGTCGGCGATCTCCGCCGGATACGCCGAGAGATCCAGCTCGCGGCGCAGCTCGCGCGCCAGGATCGCCCGCGCCTCGTCCTCGCCGAACGGCGCCTTTCCGGAGAGCACGAACGCCACGATCGCCGCGAGGGAGAAGCAGTCCACCGCGGCGTCCTGCGGCTCGCCCAGCAGCTGCTCCGGCGCGGCGAACGCCGGGGTGCCCGACGTGCCGGTGTGCTCACCCGCCGGCCTTGCGATGCCGAAGTCGGCGATGCGCCACCGGCGGTAGCGGTCTATGAGAATGTTCTCGGGCTTGAGGTCGCGGTGCACGATGCCCACCGCGTGCGCCGCCGCCAGCCCGCTGAGCACGAAATCCACCTGCGGCGCGATCTCCGCGACGGGGCGCGGCCCCGAGCGCGCGATGAGGTCCGCGACGGAGCCGCTCTCCTCCAGCTCCATCGTGTACCAGGACACGTCGCCGCGGCTGTCCCAGTCGAAGATCGGCACGATCGCGGGATGCGCGAGCTGCGCCGCCAGCCGGGCCTCACCGCGGAAGCGCGCCACCTCGCGCTCGTCCCGCGCGATGTGCGGGTGCAGCAGCTTCAGCGCCACCTCGCGGCCGAGGGTGAGGTCGCGCACGCGCCACACGGACCCGAAGGAGCCCGCGCCCAGCGAGGCGAGCACCTCGTAGTCGTCGGCCAGCGCCCAGCGTACCCGCACCTCCTCGGACTCGTCGCTGGTCACCGGCGGCTCGTCGCCCGCGAGCATGATCACCGTACGGCTCCCCACCACGCGGTCCACCGCGCGGAGCATCGAGGCGATGGAGGAGAAGCGTGCGGCGGGATCGCTGCTCAACGCGCGATCGATCACGCTCGCCACCGACTGTGGGCAGTCCGGGCGCAGCAGTTGAATGGGGGGCCGGTCCTCCGCGGTGGCGGTCTCCCCCGTGAGCATCGAGAAGCAGATTGCCGCGAGCTGCCACTGGTCGGTGAGCGGCGTCGGCACCCACTCGCCCGCCCCCCACTCGGCGGGCACGGGCATGAACTCGAAGCCGGGATGCAGCTGCGCCGGAATCTCGGCGGCCGGGATCGCCCACTGCCAGCCGATGATCCACAGCCGACCCATGGGTGCCATCCAGACGATCTCCGGCGAGATGCAGCCGTGCACCGTTCCGGAGTCGTGCAGATAGCTGAGCGTGGAACCCACCTCGCGCATCAGCCGCAGTGCGGCGGGCACGTCGTCGGGGCCCGCGCGGCGGAGGTGCTGGCCGATGGTTTCGCCGGCGATCCAGCGGCGCAGGTACCCCGGGCCGCGGCGGCTCTCCTCGAACGCGGCCCAGTAGTGATAGGTGGTGGGAATCGCGGGGTGATTGCGCTGGGCCAGGTGGCGGGCCTCGGCCTCCAGCCACGGGGCGTGCTCCGGATCAGGCGCGCTCACCAGCGAGAGCGAGCGGCCCAGCGCGTCGATGATCTCCTGATAATGCCGGTACTGCCCCGCGAGCCCCTCGGCGCCCCACGACCAGCCCGGAGGCAGCTCCCACCTGCGCAGGTGCGACGGCAGCTCGTGCGTGACCTCGTACGCGTTAGGTTCCTCGATGCTCATGCCTCACATGCGCGATTCGGACAGCACCTTCTCCGCCGCGTGCGCGAACTCCGGCACGAGCGCGACGTCCGGGAGCACGGATACCTCCACCAGCCGCACGCGCTGCGGCTCGCCATCCGCGCGCGCCGCGCTCTGGAGCGAGGGGATGTGCAGCGTGACGCTCACCACCCGCCAGAGGGTGCTGGGGCGCAGCGGAGCGCCGTCGGCTGCCAGGGTGTCGAGCTGGAGCACCTCGCCGCTGGCCGGAACGACGGCGCTCTGGCATTCCGCGAGCAGCTGATCGCGATCGTGGCGGACGACGCGGAGAGAGACCATCTTTCGGCGGAGGCTGGTGGGGAGCGATGCGGGACGTCGTGCACGAAGCTTATCCGGGCGAGCCGGGCGCGACCAGTGAGCGTGCGCACAGGCGCGTGCCGGCGCGCCCGGAAGGCGAGAACCACGCCCCCGCGCGGCCCCGGTCGTGAAACTCCGCCCCCGCACCGGCGTACGCATTGGTGCACGCATCACAATCGAGAAGGAGACGCCCGTGCTCACGCTGATCTCGTTCGCCATCACCATCGCCGCCACGCTCTTCGGCTATGTGTTCTCGCGCGGCTTCGTCACCTCCCGGCTGCGCTTCGTGGACGCGGTGCACAGCTTCGCCGCGCCGGTGCTCGCGGGCCTGGGCGCCATCCTGATCGCCTCGCCGGTGGTGTGGCTGCTCCCGCTGGTGGGCGAGGGCACGGCCATCCTGTTCGGGCTGGGCGTGGCGGCCGGCGTGTCCTCCGGCGCCCGCGACATCCGCAAGCGGATCGGAAGCGGCAGCGTCTGAGCTGATCCCGGCCGACTCCTCGCGTCGGCCGGGCACCGCCAGCCGCGTCGCCCGGCCACTGCCGTTTCGCGCCGGCCGATCACCGCCGCCGGCCCGCGCCTCATGGCGTGGGCTCCCTCGTAAGGCGGTATAGCATGAGCGCGGCGCGCTCTGTCTGCATCGGCAGCGAGCGCAGATCCACCCGCTCATCCGGCGTGTGCGCGCCGGCCCCCGACGCGCCCAGGCCGTCCAGCCCCGCCACGAACGGCGCGACGAAGGACACGTCGCCCGCGCCGCGACGGCCCGGGTCCAGGGCGGCCACCGAACCGTAGCCGAGCGCCCGGCTCACCGAGTCGTAGACCGCGAGCAGCGCATAGTTGGCCGGCGTCGGCGACATCGCCGGGTACTCGTCGGCGAAGCTGATCTCCGCGCCGGTGCCGGGCAGATGCCGAGAGACGATCTCCCGCATCCGGGCGCGCGTGCGCTCCTTCTGCTCCTCGGAGATGAAGCGCAGGTCGCCCTGCACCACCACGGATCGCGGGACGATGTTCAGCTTCCCGCTGGCGCTGCCGCTCACGTGCACCGTGTCGTAGCTGACGTCCGTGCCGCCGACGATCACGCCCGGGCTGAAGGTGAGATACTGCTGACTGTCCAGCTGCGCGCGAAAAGCGTCGAGGATGCGAGCGGCCTCGAAGATCGCGCCGTAGCCCGTGCCCTGCCCGAAGATGCCGCCGGAATGCGCCTGACGACCGCTGGCGCGCAGCAGCCACCCGCTCGCGCCGCGCCGCGCGACGGTGGCGTTGTCGCGGCTGCCGCCCTCGAACGCCAGCGCGACATCGCTCCGCTTGCCGGCGTCGATCAGGTCGCGGCGCGAGATGGAGAGCGGATCGCCCGCGCTCTCCTCGTCGCCCGAGAAGGCGACGATGATGTTCGTGCCGTCCAGCGCGCCGATGTCGTTCAGCGCCTTCAGCGCATACAGAATGATCGCGTCACCGCCCTTCATGTCGCCGGACCCGGCGCCCCGGGCGGTGACGGAATCGATGCGCACCCAGCGCTGACCCTCCCCCTCGAATACGGTGTCCAGGTGCCCGATGAGCAGCACGCGCTTGCCGCGCCCGCCCCGCCGCTCGGCGAACAGATGGCCGGCGCGCTGCATCGACGCCGGCATCTCGATCCAGCGCGTCTCGAAGCCGAGCGCCGCGAGCTCGTCCCCGAGTACGCGGCCCACCGCGCGCACGCCGGCCTGGTTCATCGTCCCGCTGTTGATGTCCACGATGCGCTGGAGAAACGCGATCTGGTCGGCTTCGTGCGCGCGGACGTAGTCGCGGATGCGCAGCTCGTCCGGCGTGAGAGGCGGGACGGCGGCGCTCCGTGCGCTGGCCGCCCCCGGAGCCGCCGCGGGCCTCGGGGGCGGGGC
>DATEPM010000061.1:0-3288 GCA_035273185.1 Gemmatimonadaceae bacterium | reverse complement strand
AATAACGCAACCTCTGGTGCTGGATCGAAACATGCTGCGGGACGGGGGCGCGGTGGCGGCAGGTGCAGGAGCACCCGTCGGCCCTTGCGAGCAGCTGTCAACTGGAGGGAGCGAGATGATCGAGTCGAACAACCCCGTCGGCGAGCGCCTGCCCCTCGCCGGTGATGCGGATCACGCTGCAGAGCCCGCGCGCGCGCTCCAGCGCGTGGAGAGGGAGCAGCCGCTGGATGCGGAGGCAACACTGCTGGCGGTTCCCGCGGTCCCGGAGCCGGGCGCGGCGCGGGCTTCCGACCGCGCGGAGCTCGAGAACGAGATTCGCAATCGTGCATACACGCGCTACCTCGAGCGCGGCGCCGCCGACGGCGACGACCTGGCCGACTGGCTCGCCGCTGAACGCGAGGCGCTGGCGGCGCGGGCCTATCGCGGAGGCGCGGGAAGCCAGGTGCTCGACAGCTAGCGCACGGCTCGATGCACGCGGCCTCGGGACCCCGAACGCCCCGCCCGCCGGTGCGCTCCGAAGCCAGCCGGCCGCGTCCGGTCAGCATTCTCCTGGTGGATGACCGGCAGGCGGACCGGCTGGCGCTCCGGTCCGTGCTCGACCCGCTGGGCGAGCAACTCGTCGAGGCTGCGAGCGCCAACGAGGCGGTGGACCGCGCGCGCGCCGAGGAGTTTGCCGTGATCCTCCTCGACGTGCAGATGCCGGGCGCCGGCGGCCTTGAGGTGGCGCGCCGGATCCGCGAGGGCGGCGCGTCGCGCGCCACGCCGCTGATCTTTCTGACGGCCGCCGATCCGGACCGGCAGAACGCAGCGGCCGCCTACGCCGCGGGTGCGGTGGACCTGCTGTACAAGCCGGCCGATCCCGAAGTGCTCCGCGCCAAGGTGCGCATCTTCGTGGAGCTCTTCCGCGGCCGTGAATCGGCGCGCCGGCTGAACGAGGTGGAACGCCAGGCCACGGAACTGGAGCAGCAGACGGAAGACGCGCAGGCGATCGCCGAAGAGCTGGAGGAGACCAACGCGGAGCTCCGCCGCGCGACGGGAGACGCCGTGGCGGCGCGTCGGGCGGCCGAGGCGGCATCGCGCGAGCTCCAGCTGCAGGCGCGGGTGCTGGAGAGCATGCGCGAGGGCGTGAGCGTCGCCGACGAAGCCGGCGTGATCATCTACACGAACGCCGCCGAGGACGAGATGTTCGGCTACGCGCCGGGGGAGTTGACCGGCCAGCACGTCACGGTGCAGAACACCTATCCGCCGGAGGAGAACGCGCGCATCGTCGGCGAGGTGATCGAGCAGCTGCGCACGAGCGGCTCCTGGGAAGGCGACTGGGAGAACGTGCGCAAGGACGGCACCCACTTCCTCACCCACGCCCGCATCACGGCCACCCGGTACGAGGGCAGGAGCTACTGGGTATGCGTGCAGGAGGACGTGACGGAGCGCGTGCACGCCGAGCGTCGCAAGGCCTTCCTGGACGAGGCCACGCGGCTGCTCGCGCAGTCGCTGGCCGACGAGCACACCCTCGCCCACCTCACCCGGCTGTGCGTCCCCTTCCTGGCGGACTACTGCAGCGTCGACATGCTCACGGCCGAAGGCGAGGTGCGCCGCGTGGAGACGGCGCACGTGGATCCGGCGCGGGAACCGCTCGTGCGCGAGGTCTGGCAGCGATACCCCTATCGCGCCACGGACGGCGTGGGTGTCCCGGAGGTGATCCGCAGCGCCCGACCGCAGTTCGCCCCGCAGCTCTCCGACGAGGCGATGGCGGCCTTCGCGCGCGATCCGGAGCAGCTGGAGCTGCTGCACCAGCTGGGGCCGCGCTCGTACATCTGCGTCCCACTCTCCGCACGCGGTGAGACCTTCGGGGCGCTGTCGCTGGTGATGGCGGACGCGAGTCACGGCGGTTCGGACCGGTGCTACACGCGCGCCGACCTGGAGCTGGCCGAGGAGCTCGCAAATCGCGCGGCCATCGCGGTGGACAACGCGCGACTCTTCCGCGAGGCGGAGGACGCGCGGCAGTCCGCCATCTCGGCGAACGACGCGAAGTCGGACTTCCTCGCCACGATGAGCCACGAGATCCGCACGCCGATCAACGCCATCATCGGCTACAGCGAGATCCTCGAGCTGGGGATCTTCGGGCCGCTCACCGACGAGCAGCGCACCCACCTGGCGCGCATCGACGCCAGCACGAAGCATCTGCTCGGGCTGGTGAACGAGGTGCTCGACCTCGCCAAGGTGGAGTCGGGCACGATCGCCGTGGAGCGTGAGCAGGCGGTGGCCGGCGACACCGTGGATGCGGCGCTCGCGCTCATCCGGCCGCAGGCGGCCGCCAAGGGTATCACCCTCTCGGAGCAGTGCGAGGGCGTGCGGGCCAGCGTGTACGTCGGCGACGAGCACCGGGCGCGCCAGGTGCTCACGAACCTTCTGGCCAACGCCGTGAAGTTCACCGAGGCCGGCGGCCGCATCGTGGTGCGCTGCGCGATGACGGACCGGCCGCCCGCCGAATCGGCGCTCCACGCCGGCACGCCCTGGGTGGCGCTGCGGGTGGAGGACACGGGCATCGGCATCCCGCCCGAGCAGCTGGCCCGAATCTTCGAGCCGTTCACGCAGGCGCAGTCGGGGTACACCCGGGAGCGGAGCGGCACCGGCCTGGGGCTCACCATCAGCCGGCGGCTCGCCCGCCTGATGGGAGGCGAGATCACGGTGGAGAGCACGCCCGGCCAGGGCTCCGTCTTCACCCTCTGGCTGCCCGCGGTGGAGCGGCGCCAGCATCCGCGGGTCACCCCGCACCGCGGCAGCCCTGCCTCACGAGTGCCCGCCGTGGACGGGCGGACGCCCGGGACCGCAGAACCTGGCACCGGCGGAGTGCCGGCCACTCCCGTTCGGCCCGGCCTGGTGCGCGCCGGGGAGCAGCTGGTGGAGGCGGTGGACGGAATCCTCGAGCGCTGGCGTGCAAGTCTCCGCGCGGACAACGATGCGCCGCGCGCGCGACTGCTGCCGGAGGTGCAGCTGGACGATCACACGGCGACGTTCCTCACCGAGATCGGACTGGCGCTCCGCACCATCGGCCAGGCGGGCGCCGACGCCTCGGCACTCATGCGCGATGGCGCCGAGATCATGCGCACCCTCGCCGAACGCCACGGCGCGCAGCGCTTCCGCGTGGGGTGGCGGGAATCCGCCATCGAGCGGGAGATGGCGGTGCTCCGGGAGGAGGCGCTCGCCGCGCTGGCGCGCGCGGCGACGGGGGATCCGGAGCTGCAGGAGGGCGTCGCCGCGGCGGGTCCGCTGGTCATGACCTTCGTG
>DATEPM010000060.1:0-10076 GCA_035273185.1 Gemmatimonadaceae bacterium | reverse complement strand
CCGGCGATCGCGCGGGGCGGCTCCGCCGAGTCAGCGCCCTGCGAGGCGAACGGCAGTTCGTCCAGCAACATGACGACGGACAACGATGGCGTGCGCACGTGGGAGGTACACTGGACGGGCCGCGATTGCGGGGTCGATCTGCGCTCGCAGGGCAAGCTCCAGTTCGCGGACGACCTGAGCGACGTCACGAGCATCTCGCCGGGCGGCTGGTTCGATCTCTCGGTGCGCGACGGAGACCACCTGACGCGGCTGGAGATCAGGCCCGCGGCCGGCGGCGCGCTGGAGCATCGCTGGACCGTGGACGGCACCGTGCGGCCGTGGGATGCGTCGGGGCGGCAGTGGCTGAGCGACTTCCTGATCGCGCTGGATCGCCGCACCGCCTTCGCGGTGGACACGCGCTTCCCGCAACTCATGTCGCACGGCGGCGTGGGCGCCGTGCTGGACGAGGTCGGGCAGATGCAGGGCGACTATGCACGCGGCGTGTATCTCCAGAAGCTGCTGGCCGGCGCGAAGCTGGACGCCGCTCAGGTGCGGCGGGTGCTGGACGTGGCTGCCGCGGGGATCCGGAGCGACTACACGATGGGGCAGGTGCTGGTGACGGTCGCGACGCGGTACGGGCTGCCCGATGCCGGGACACGCGACGCCTTCCTGCGCGCCGTGGACACCATCCAATCGGACTACGAGCGCAGTCGCACGCTGAACGTGCTGCTCGACCGATCGCAGCCGTCCACCGCCGAGGTGGCCGCGGTGCTGCAGTCGGCATCCCGGCTGCAGTCCGATTACGAGCTGGCGCGGACGCTCGTGGCGGTGGCGGAGCACAAGCTCCTGGAGCCGTCCCTCTTCGGGAAGTTCCTGGACGACGCGGTGCAGCTGAAGTCAGACTACGAGCGGTCGCGGGTGCTGCGCGCGGTGCTCGGCGCGGGCCACCTGAGCGACGGCGACCTGGCGCGCGTGATCGCCGCCGTGAGCGGCATCCAGAGCGATTACGAGAAGGCGAACGTGCTGATCGCCGTCGCGTCCGGGTATGATCTCACAGGCGACACCCGAAGCAAGTACGAGCAGGCGGCAAATGCCATCGGCTCGAGCTACGATCGCGGCCGCGTGCTGGCGGCGCTGGGGGCCGGGCGGGGGCGCGAGAAGTCGAAATGATGCTGGCGCCGCGGGCTGGGGGTGGCCGCCTCGCGGCGCAGCGGCGGGCGTGAGGCGGTGCGGATCAGCGGTGGGGCCCGGGCGTGAAGGCGCCGCCTATCCGCTCTCGGGCACGAGCACCGACGACCGAACGACGTCCACGGTGTAGCCATCGCGGGCGAGGAGCTGCTGGAGCATCACCCGCGCGCTCGAATCGGCGTGGGTGAGGAGGCCCGACTGCTGGCCGGCCTCCAGCAGCTTGTGGCGGATCTGCCGCTGGATGGCGTCGCGATCCTCAGGACGGAAGGGATTCAGCAGCCCCGCGCTCTCGTCGTAGGTGCGCACGTCGATCACGTCGACGGCGAGCACCCGCGCGGGCGGCAGGGTGATGGTGATGCGCCGGGCCGCGTGGTCGATGCGCACGTCGGTGCCGTGCTGCAGGTCGATCCCCGCGAGCACCCGTCCGGTGACGACGAGCAGGGCGCGCTTGGTGGAGGCGAATCGCGTCTGCTCATAGACCACGACATCCCGGACGGTCATCTGCGTGGAGACGAGCTTCGCCACGTCCTGCACCCGCTCCACGACCAGATCGTGCGTGATCTGCGGGGGCTGCGCGCGCACGAGGCTCGCGAGCGAGAGCGTTCCCTGCGCCAGGCGAATCCCGACGACCAGCACGATCAGGAGCGCGGCGGCGGCGGCCAGCCAGCCAAGGGGACGCAGCCAGCGCGCGCCGGGGCGGAGGAGGATCATGCCCCGAAGATAGCGACCTCCTTCAGATCGGCAGCCCCAGCTGGTGCAGCAGCGCCTCGAGGCGCAGCCAGTCCTCCTTCTCGTAATCGTCGCACGCGCGCGCCTTCGACCAGAGCAGGTGAAAGAAGGTGCGTGCCTCCGCCAGCGGATCCGACGCCATCACCAGTGCCTTCCGTGCGCTCCTCATGAACGCCTCCTTGCCACGTGCAGTCTCATCTTCGGGCAAGAGACGAGCCCGGAGAGCAGCGCCGGCGCCGCGCGAGGAAGACTGCGATATCCCCTGTCGCGGCTCGGCATAGCGGATCACGGATGAGCTGTGATCCGCTGCACACTTGCGACCCCCGGGTCCCGGCGCGATGATCCTGCATCCCGACTCCCGGAGGGGAGCGTCGCATGCGACCGACTGACGTGAACGACCCGCGGTACTACCACCAGGTGGTGGACTGCCAGTGGGCCTGTCCCGCGCACACGAACGTCCCGGAGTACATCCGGCTCATCGCGCAGGGGCGATACACGGAGTCGTATCTCCTCAACCGCGCCTCCAACGTCTTTCCGGGCATCCTCGGCCGCACCTGCGACCGGCCGTGCGAGCCCGCGTGCCGCCGCGGACGGGTGGATGGGAAGCCGGTCGCCATCTGCCGGCTGAAGCGCGTGGCCGCGGATCTGCGCGACGACGTCCGCCAGCTGCTCCCGAAGGCGCCCGCGGCGAAGAACGGCGGGCGGATCGCGCTCGTCGGCGCGGGCCCCGCCTCGCTCACGGTGGCGAACGATCTCGTGCCCCTCGGCTACGACGTGATGATGCACGAGCAGCACCAGCGCGCCGGCGGATTGATGCGCGTGAACATCCCCTCGTTCCGGCTGCCCGCGGAGGTGCTGGATGAGGAAGTGCAGATGATCCTCGACATGGGCGTGGACATCCGGTACGGCTCGCGCGTGGACAGCATGCGCGCGCTGCTGGCGGATGGCTACGACGCGGTGTTCGTCGGCAGCGGCGCGCCGAAGGGCAAGGAGCTGGAGCTGCCCGGCCGGCGCGACACGGACGCGATCCACATCGGCATCGAGTGGCTGGCCAACGTGCACTTCGGCCACGTGACGTCCATCGGCGAGCGCGTGCTGATCATCGGCGTCGGCAACACGGCGATGGACTGCTGCCGCACGTCGCGCCGACTGGGCGGCAAGGACATCCGGGTGATCGCCCGGCGCTCGCGCCCGCACTTCAAGGCCTCGCCCTGGGAGCTGGAGGACGCGGAGGAGGAGGGCGTGACGATCGTCGAGAATCACGCGCCGCGCCGCTTCATCGTCGAGAACGGAAGGCTCACCGGGATGGAGCTGGAGCGGCTGCGGTGGACGGAGCGCGACGGGAAGCAGCGCAGCGAGGTGCTGGAGACGGTCGTGTTCCCCTGCGACGCGGTGATCCTGGCCATCGGCCAGGACAACGCCTTCCCCTGGATCGAGCGCGACCTGGGCATCGCCTTCGACGAGCGCGGGATGCCGGTGGTGGACCACACCACCTTCCAGAGCACGCGCGCGGGCGTCTTCTTCGGCGGCGATGCGGCCTGGGGGCCGGAGAACATCATCTGGGCGGTGGAGCACGGCCACCAGGCCGCGATCTCCATCCATCAGCACTGCCAGCAGCTGCCGCTCACGGACCGGCCGGCGTACGGGATGAACCTCGTGAGCGCCAAGATGGGGATGCACGCGTGGAGCTACAGCAACGACTACAGCCCCGCGCCGCGCACGCGGATGACGCACGCCGACCTGGAGCGCCGCTTCGCGGCGCTCAGCATCGAGGTGGAGCTGGGCTTCACGCCGGAGCAGACGGTGCGCGAGGTGGAGCGCTGCCTGAACTGCGACATCCAGACGCACTTCACCGCGTCCCTGTGCATCGAGTGCGACGCATGCGTGGACGTGTGTCCGGTGAACTGCCTGACGATCGCGCCGGACGGCGACGAGCCGGACGTGCGCGCGCGCCTGTCCGCGCCCGCGGCCAACCCCGACCAGGCGCTGTTCGTGTCCCCGGCGCTCCCACAGACGCGCCGGCTGATGCTGAAGGACGAGGATGTCTGCCTGCACTGCGGCCTGTGCGCCGAGCGTTGCCCGACGGCCGCGTGGGACATGCGACAGTTCGAACTGCTGGTGCCGTATGCAGGTCGGGGCTCGGGGATGGGTATTCGGGATTCGGGAGTAGGAGCTCGATGATCAACGACTTCGCCTTCAAGATCGCCACCGTGAACGGCACGGGGTCCGCGAGCGCGAACAGTCTGCTGATGCAGGCGATCTTCCGCATGGGCATCCCGGTATCGGGGAAGAACCTCTTTCCCTCGAACATCCAGGGGCTGCCCACGTGGTACGAGATCCGGGTGAGCCGGGACGGCTACACCGCGCGGCCGGCGGCGGTGGATCTCGTGGTCGCGATGAATCCCGCCACCTACGCCCGGGACGTCCGCAGCGTGCGCGCGGGGGGCTATCTGCTGTACGACTCCAGCTGGCCGCTGGACCCGGCGCTGGTGCGCGAGGACGTGACGATCCTCGGGATCCCGTTCGGCCGGATGTGCGTGGACGCGTACCCCGGCGACCGTGAGCGGACGCTCATGCGGAACATCGCCTACGCCGGCGCGCTCGCCGCGCTGCTCGCCATCGACATGGACGTGGTCTCCGAGATGCTGCGCGAAAAGTTCTCCCGGAAGAAGGCGCTGCTGGAGTCCAACTTCCGCGCGATCCGGATGGGCTACGATTTTGCCGCGGCGAACTACGACTGCCCGCTCCCCTTCCACCTGGAGCGGATGGACGCCACGGCGGATCACGTCCTCATCGATGGCAACACCGCGTGCGGCCTCGGCGCAGTGTACGCCGGCGCGACGGTCGGCGCGTGGTACCCCATCACGCCGTCGACGTCGCTGATGGAGGCCTTCAAGGAGTTCTGCGAGCGCTTCCGCATCGACGAGGCGACGGGAAAGAAGAAGTACTGCATCATCCAGGCGGAGGACGAGCTCGCGGCCGCCGGGATCGTGATCGGCGCGGGGTGGGCGGGGGCGCGCGCCTTCACCTGCACCGCGGGGCCGGGCATCTCGCTCATGAGCGAGTTCGTCGGGCTGGCGTACTACACGGACATCCCCGCCGTCTTCTTCGACGTGCAGCGCACCGGCCCGTCCACGGGCATGCCCACGCGCACGCAGCAGGGCGACCTGCTCTCGATCGCGTATCTCTCCCATGGCGACACCAAGCACATCGCGCTCTTCCCCGCGAACCCGGAGGAGTGCTTCGGCATGGCCGTGCAGGCGTTCGATCTCGCCGAGCGGTTCCAGACCCCGGTATTCGTGGTCTCTGATCTGGACATCGGCATGAACGACTGGATGTGCCGGCGCTTCACCTGGGACGATACCTACCGGCCGGACCGTGGGAAGGTGCTGAGCGCGGAGGAGCTGGAGCAGCTGCCGCGCTTCTCGCGCTATCTGGACGTGGACGGCGACGGCATCGCGGCGCGGTCGCTGCCCGGGGTACATCCCAGGGGAGCGTACTTCACCCGCGGCTCGGGGCACGACAAACACGCGGTCTACACCGAGGACGCCGAGGCGTACCAGGAGGTGGTGGACCGGCTGGCGCGCAAGCTGGCCACCGCGGCGCACGCGGTGCCCGCACCCGAGCTGCACCGGCAGGAGGGCGCCGTGGCCGGGATCGTCTCGATCGGCAGCTGCCACGCGGCGGTGCTGGAGGCGGTGGACCATCTGCGCGCGCGCGGCATCGTGGCGGACTATCTGCGCGTGCGCGGCTTTCCCTTTGCCCCGGAGGTCGCGTCCTTCCTGCGGTCGCACTCGTCGTGCTTCGTCGTGGAGCAGAATCGCGACGCGCAGCTGCGATCGCTGCTCGCGATCGAGACGGGCGTCGCGCGCGATGCGATGATCCCGGTCCTCGACTATGGGGGCCTGCCGCTCACCGCCGGGTTCGTCGTCGAGGAAGTGTCCCGGCAGCTCGGGCGTCCCCAGCCATCCAGTCCGCGAGGAGCCGTCGCCGTATGACGTCGATCCAGAAGCCGCCCGTGCGGCATCCCGCGCTGCAGCGCAACGCGCTGGGACTCACGCGCCGCGATTACGAGGGCGCCATGTCCACCCTGTGCGCGGGCTGCGGCCACGACTCGGTGACAGCGGCCATCGTGCAGGCCTTCTTCGAGCTGGACGTGCCGCCGCACCGGGCCGCGAAGCTGAGCGGCATCGGCTGCTCCTCCAAGGCGACCGCGTACTTCATGCGCCAGTCGCACGGCTTCAATGCGGTGCACGGACGCATGCCGTCGGTGGCGGCGGGGGCCAACGCGGCGAACCGGGACCTGGTATACATCGGCATCTCCGGCGACGGGGACTCCCTGTCCATCGGCCTGGGCCAGTTCTGCCACGCCATCCGCCGGAACGTGAACATGCTGTACGTGCTGGAGAACAACGGTGTCTACGGCCTCACCAAGGGGCAGTTCTCCGCGTCGGCGGACGTGGGATCGAAGTCCAAGCGGGGGGAGGCGAACGTGCAGCCGCCGATCGATCCCGTGCTGCTGGCCCTGAGCCTCGGCGCCACGTTCGTGGCGCGCTCCTTCTCGGGCGACAAGGCGCAGCTGGTGCCGATCCTCAAGGCGGGGCTCCGGCACCAGGGATTCGCGTTCGTGGATGTGCTCTCCCCGTGCGTGAGCTTCAACGACCACGAGGGCTCCACGAAGAGCTACCGGTACACGCGGGAACACCAGCAGGAGCTCGCGCCCGTGGACTTCGTGCCGCTGCAGCGCGAGATCACGGCGCACGCGGAGGCGTCCACGACGACCGCGGTGACGATGCACGACGGCAGCGTGGTGCGCTTCCGGGCCGTGGGCTCGGGCTACGATCCCACCGACCGCGATGCCGCCTACGCGCACGTGCGCGCGCACCAGGCGCGCGGCGAGATCGTCACGGGGTTGCTGTACCTCGAGGAGGGCGCGCCGGACATGCACGGCGTGGCGGGGACGGTGGAGCAGCCATTGATCGAGGTGCCATACGAGTCGCTGTGCCCCGGGGCGGAACGGCTTCAGTCCGTGATGGAGGAGTATTACTAATAGCTACTGGACGGCGAAACTACTGGACGGCGAAACTACTGGACGGCGTAGCTACTCAACGGCGTAGCTACTCAACGGCGTAGCTACTGAAGGCTCGCTGTTCAAGAGCGTGCTGCGGGAACGGGAGGGCAGCGAGCGGCGGCACGAGAGGGGCACGGCAGAGCGCAATCGGCCGGGGACTGCCTTCGAGCGGTGCGTCGTGCCGTGGGCACGGGCCTGTTGACGCAGCACGTTTTCCAGCGGCTCTGGAATCTCGCCACCGTGACGCGGCGGATGCTCTGCGCCCTCATCGTGCGCCTGGAACGGAGGCCTGCGAAGCGGGCGGATCCGCGCCCGTGACCTGCTCTCACCCAGGCGTCTGCCCACCCCATGCTTCTCTCGCCGCTAACCTTCCGCAGTCCACGCCGTTCCGTAGCCACGCCGTTCCGTAGCCACGCCGTTCAGTAGCCACGCCGTTCAGTAGCTACGCCGTTCAGTAGCTACGCCGTTCAGTAGCTCGCAGTCCAGTAGCTTCGCCGTTCCAGCAGTTTCGCAGTCCAGCAGTCTCGTAGTTCAGTAAATCTCGATAACCCGACACCTTGCCTCGGCCTTGCGCGGCACGATGCATTCATACCGCGCCCGGTGCTCCGCGATCGCCTCGGCGTGCGCCACCAGCACGGAATCGCTCAGGGCGCTCACGTCGCTCACGCGCAGCACGCCGCGAAAGGGACCGCCGTCGCGCTCGTCGGCGGCGCAGGCGGAGGCGGGGATCGCCGTCACGCTGCTGCCGCGCAGGCTGCGCAGCACCGCGGGGCTGGGGTCGTGCTCGGCGAGGTCGCCGGAGCGTGCGCCGGCCGTGGAATCCGCCACGGCCACGCACACGCTGTCTGCACTGTCGCCCACCAGCTCGGCGAGCATGGCGCGGAGCGCCACGCCGGTGAGGGCATCGCGCGAAGTGGCAGGAACCGTGGTGGGAGCAGCGGCAGCCGTTGAAGGGGTCCGAGTGGCGGCGGCAACGGGAGCGGGGGCGGGGGCGGCCGCTTGCTGAGCGGCGCAGACTGCCGCCGTGCTCGCGTGGAGCACGGCGGCGACAATCAGCGTCGAGCTGGAACGGCGCATCGGGCCTCGGCGGACGTGAGATGGCACGTCAGGAGACGCGCAACGACCGCGTTGGGTCATCGGCGACCGCCTGCCCCGATGTGTTGGCGGGCCAGGGCTCCAGTACCGCCCAGCCGAGTTCTGTCGCCGGACTCAGGGTTCCCGGAAGCTCAGCGATGCGCCGACGGTCGCGCCGCCCAGTTGGCGGCCGGGATAGCGGGTGTCCCGGTAGGCGCCTTCCACCGTGAGTCGCCAGAGGGTGACGTGCAGCCCGACGCCCATCCCTGCCGATCTGGTGAGGTGCTGGCCGAGCGAGTGCACGTCGCTGCAGCTGTACTGGCTGGGCAGGTAGGAGCAGCCGGCGGGAATACCCTCGAAGAGCGTCTGGCTGCCCAGCTCGACGTACGGCATCACGTATGGCGCTACCGAGAACAGGCCCTCCCGCCCCCAGCGGAGGCCGATGGGCATCGCGAGCCGCGAGCCAACGGCCCAATTGGACTGCGCCACCAGCCGGGATGTGTAGCCCAGCTCCGCGTCGGTCCCCAGCGTGAACGTGCCGACGTAGGGAATCGCGCGGGTGCCCAGTCCCACGGCGTAGCCCACACCGAAGGAGCTGCGAATCCACTGGTCCACGCTGGAGATGAGGCGCAGCGTGCCGGGGCCGGCGCCGAACGCCAGGCTCGTGAGATAATTGCTGCGGCTGGTGGCGTAGAGCCCGAACACCGGCTGCGGCGCGAGGCCGAGCGCGGCGGCGTCCACGGTGCCGATCAGAATACCATCATTGAGCGGCGTGGCCTGTGCCGACGCGGGCGCCGGCAGGATGGCGGCTGCCGCGCTCATCGCCGCGGCTATGGCGAGCGTCTGGAGTGAACGTCGCATGTGATGCGCTCCGTGGAAGGGACTCAGTCGCCGCGTACGCGGAGCCGCCGCCGGTGTGATCTGGCGGCCGACTGTCAGCGGCTCCTCGGGCTGCCGCGCTCGGGCTCTGATCTGCGCGGCACAACCCGCGCCAGCGCCGTCGCTCACGGCTGGACCTCGTCGAGGAAGATGATGGCCTCCGCCGGAGAGGAAAAGCTGCGGCGCACCAGATGATCGTCCTCGTAGACGAAGGTGACCTCGATGGCGCGAAGCGCGGTGGAACCCGCAGCCGCACGAGCGGCGCCGGCCTTGTCGGTACCGGTGCTGGTGCCCCTAATTGCGCCCGGGCTGGCACCTGTGCTGGCGCCCATGTTGGTACCCGTGCCCCTGCGCCGCGACGCCCCGCCGGCATCGCGCACCCCGGTACCGAGGAGGCGCTGCGTTTCCCGGCGCAGGTCCTCGAGTGTGAGATTCATGTCCTGCAGCACCTGTGCGGCGATCCCATTCTTCTCCCGCACGATGCCGAGCAGCAGGTGCTCGGTGCCGACGTAGCTGTGGTGCAGCTCGCTCGCCTCGCTCATGGCCAGCTCGAGCACCTTCTTCGCGCGGGAGGTGTAGGGCAGATCGGGTCCGGTGGACAGCTCCCGCTTTCCCGGGACGATGGCAGCTTCGATTCGCGTGCGCACCTGTTCCGGATCGGCACCGAGAGACTCGAGGACGGTGTACGCCACGCCCCCTCCCTCGTCCAGAAGTCCCAGCAGCAGGTGCTCGGTGCCGACGTACTCGTGGTGCAGGCGTGCCGACTGCGCGCGGGCGCAGACGAGCACGGCCCGCGTGCGCTCCGTGAAATTGTATCCGTGCATCATCGGGCCGCTGGCCTCCCCCTCCCTTCCGTGCCCATCTCCTTCCAGAGGGGGCGTGCCAGCCCCCCCGCGTCCTCGTAGAACCGGATCGCGCCGGGGGCGCGTTCCTTCGCGATCAGGATGATCTGTCCGAGGTGCAGCCCGAAGTGCAGGAGCACGTGGTAGATCGCCTCCAGCACGGTGACGTTGCGTCCCTGAATCGTGCGCGGCGTGGTGACGTCGTCGGGGGAGAGCCGCGCCAGCGCGGCATCGGCGTCGTCCAGCACGCGCTCGAGGCGCGCCAGCAGCGCGGCCGCGGATTCGCCCTCGCGCGCCGCGAACTCGCCCGCGCG
>DATEPM010000059.1:0-9480 GCA_035273185.1 Gemmatimonadaceae bacterium | reverse complement strand
TCGGCCGCGCCATCGAAGCCGAGGTGCTGCGCCAGGGCTTCAGCGTGGTGCGCGAGATGTGCGGCCACGGCGTGGGCCGCACCATCCACGAGCAGCCGACGGTGCCGAATTATTACAGTCCGCTCACGCGCGGCATCCTGGCCGAGGGGATGGTGCTCGCCGTGGAGCCGATCATCTCCGCGTCACCGGCGCGCGTGGTGGAGGAATCCGACGGCTGGACGCTGCGCACCCACAACCGCTGCCTCGCCGTGCACCACGAGCACACGGTGGTGATCCGCGCGGGCGAGCCGCTGGTGGTCACCGAGCTCGCCGCGTAACCACCGCCCGTCTGCCCGACCGGCGAGCCCGATACGCTTCACAGCGGTGCAGCGACATCGCGCCGCGATCGGGCTGTCGTCGTACTGGCCAGTCTGGCCACAACGACGAACGGTATACGGATGCGGCGGATGAACTACCCGGATCCTGCGGATCGCTCCACGTGGTGGGACAGTTCCTCGCGCCACGCGAGCCGTGAATGAACTTTGACAACAGCACACCGGCAGAGCAGTGCTGGCGTGCACGCCTTTCCTGACAAGAAGGAGCTGCCCGAGGCCGTTCCCACAGCATTTCGCCCGGCTCGTTGCGCTCGGCGTGCTCGCGCCACGAGGAGCAATCCGCAGCATCTGCTGGCATCCGCCTCATGCGTCACCCCTTCGGCATTGGGGCCAGCCCGGCGGATCGTCATTGGGGGCAGCCCTTGGGGCACTGCTCACACTTGACAGAGGTTCGAGACGCGCTTAATCTCGGGTCCCTGGGAGTCGCGTCCCGATGTTCACAGTCGTTGCATCGCGCCAGTCGCGCGGTGGCGGCCACCCCGATGCACATGCGTCGGGCGATCATCGGCGGCGCGATTTTGTGTTTCCGGCGCTTTCGTACCCCAGCATCCAGATCTTCTCGAGACATGATGGCCTCCACGTCCTCCCGATACCGCGACATGCGACCCGCCCGCGCGAGCTCTCTCGCCGCGAGGCTGGCCCGCATTGCGGGTCAATTCCAGGGCGTGTGCCTGAACGACAATCGCCAGTTCGACTGGCAGCCGGGTGGGTCACCCGGCGCAGGTGCCGCGGTGGGACGGTGTACTCCCTAGAGTACGCCCGACCACTCCGGATCCGGGAGCGAAGCATCGCCCCACCTGCGCCGCGTGCCAGGTGGGGCGTCGTCGTTCTGGCGCCTGACATACGAGAAAGCTGAAGGGGCGCGACGCAGCGCCGCGCGCTGTTTGACAAGTGATGGTCCGGGAGAAGTACGCAGTATCACGTAGCACGCAGGTCGACGTGGGACATCGTCGGCCGGCGTCGCCGCGGCGCTCGAGCAGGAGGAACGCGACTCCCACTGTTCGGTACGCGCCCGTGCGCCGTCGCGCCGGCGGTGGACCACGTGCAGCAGGACATTCGGCGCGTATGGGCCGTTGCCGCGCGCCGCCGGGATCCGTAGCTCAATTCCAGAGCGCGGCGTCGCCGCACGAATTCCCTTTGCCTGACGAGGGCCGGAGCGTGCGGGCGGACGATGCCGAGATGCGGGTGTGAGCCCCGCCGGCCCGGGCACGTTGCGGCCAACCGTGCGCGGGTCGATGCGTCTGGGTTATCGCTCGTGTCCGAGATGCCCCGGTAGCCGGGGGCCAGCCGCGCCATGCATCCGCGCACACCCTGTCGTTGCACCTCATCTCACCACTCGACCACAGGAGGGCGAGCCATGTTCGACTTCTCGCAGCATTTCGCAACTCGCCTCCGGCGCCTCCGGACGCCGCAGGCCGAGCCGATCCCCGGCACCGCGCAGCGCCCCAACGCCGCGGGCGGGTACACCTGGACGGTGGACCGTTGGGCGCGGCTGGACCGGTTCCTGATCCTCGGCGCCGAGGACGGGACGTATTACGCCGGCGAGCGCGCCCTCACGCGGGAGAACGCCGGGAGCGTCGCCGCGTGCGTGGCCGAGGACGGGACGCGCGTGGTGCGGCGCGCCGTGGAGGTGTGCCGGAGCGCCCGCGCCGCGACGAACGATCCCGCGCTGTTCGTGCTGGCCATGGCGGCGGGGCTGGGTGATCCTGCCACACGTGCCGCGGCGCTGGCGGCACTGCCGGTGGTGGCGCGGACGAGCACGCACCTCTTTCACTGGCTGCAGTTCGTGGGTGCCTTTCGCGGCTGGGGACGCGGTGTCCGGCGCGCGGTGGGCGGCTGGTATGCGGCGAAGGCGCCGGCCGATCTCGCGTATCAGCTCATGAAGTACCGGTCGCGCGACGGCTGGTCGCATCGCGACGCGCTGCGGCTGGCGCACCCGACGGCGCCGTCGTACGAGCACGGCCTGCTCTTCCGGTACGCGGTGAAGGGCTGGGCGGGGCTCGCGGGCACGAACGCGTTGCGCACCGACGTCGGCGGCCGCATCGAGGCGGTGCACGCCCTGCGCGAGATGTCGCCCGAGGATGCCGCGCGGGTGATCCGGATCTACCGGCTCACGCGGGAGATGCTCCCCACCGAGCTGCTGGGATACCCGGAAGTCTGGGAGGCGTTGCTGCCCGGCATGCCGCTCACGGCGCTCATCCGCAACCCGGGTGTCATGAGCAAGGTTGGATTGCTGGCGCCGGGAACCCCGGCGACGGACACCGTCGTCGCGCGGCTCGGGGACGCCGATGCCCTGCGCCGCGCGCGCGTGCACCCGCTCGCGGTGCTCGTCGCGCTGCGGACGTACGCGCGGGGCCGTGGGGCTCGGGGGGAGGGGCGGTGGACGCCTGTGGCGCAGGTGGTGGACGCGCTGGACGGCGCCTTCTACCTGGCCTTCGGGAACGCGCCGGCGTCCGGCAAGCGCATGCTGCTCGCGCTGGACGTGTCGGGCTCGATGGCCGCGCCCGTGCACGGGTTGCCGTATCTCTCGTGCCGGGAGGCGTCGGCGGCGATGGCGTTGGTGACGGCCGCGACGGAGCCGCGGCACCGGGTCGTGGCGTTCACCAACGGGCCGTATCCGTCGAGGTTCGCCGGCTACGGCAGCGGCCTCACCCCGCTCGCGATCTCGCCGCGCCAGCGGCTGGACGATGTGGTGCGCGAGACGAGCGCCCTGCCCTTTGGCGGCACGGACTGCGCGCTGCCGATGGTCGAGGCGCTGCGGCAGGGCTGGGAGGTGGACGTATTCGTGGTCTACACCGACTCGGAGACGTGGGCCGGATCGATCCATCCGGCGCAGGCGCTCCGCGAGTACCGGGAGCGCACGGGAATCGCGGCGAAGCTGGTGGTCGTCGCGATGACCTCGAACGGATTCAGCATCGCGGACCCGAGCGACGCCGGCATGCTGGACGTGGTCGGGTTCGATGCGGCCGCGCCGCAGCTCATCAGCGATTTCGCCGGCGATCTCGCCGGCGGCCTCGCTGGAGGTATGTCCGCCGACTGAACGTGTGCGTGGAGCACCTTGCAGTGGAGAAACCCGGACCATCACCTGTCGAGCGGCATATGGCAGGATGCACATGCCAGGAGGGAAGGTGACGAAGGCGACCGATGGCACGGGCGGCGAGACGATCGGCGCGTCCCGCGACGGACGCGAGGCGCGGAGCTTCTACGCGGCGGGCGGTCTCAACGTGGAGACGTACGATGCACGCACCGAGGGCTTTCCGGGGGAGATCGACTTCTACGTCGCTCGCGCGCTGGCGAGCGGCGGGCCGGTGCTGGAGCTCGCCTGCGGCAGCGGCCGCGTGAGCTGGCCGATCGCGCGCGCGGGCGTGTCGATCGTGGGGCTGGACCTCTCGGCGGCAATGCTCGGGAACGCGGAGCGCAAGCGGGCATCGGAGTCGCCCGAAACGAGCGGCCGCGCGCGATTCGTGGAAGGGAACGTGGTGGAGTTCCACCTGGGCGAGACCTTCGCGCTGGCGATCGTTCCCTTCCGCGCCTTCCAGATGCTGCTCACCACCGACGAACAGCGGTGTGCCCTCGCGTGCATGCGCCGCCACCTGCGCGATGACGGACGACTGATTCTGGACGTCTTCGATCCAAAGCTGGAATATCTCGTGAGCGACGGCGTCCCACCGCGGCCCGAGCTGCCGCCGGTGCGGCATCCGGCATCCGGCAATCTGGTCACGATTTCCGTGCTGCACCGGACGAATGATCCGGTGACGCAACGCTTTCGCGAGCGGTGGCGCTTCACCGAGCTGGGAGCGCGCGGGGAGGTGATGCGCGACGAGGTGGAGATGCTGGAGCTGCGCTGGAGCTACCGGTACGAGATGCGATACCTGCTGGAGCTGGCAGGATTCGTGGTGGAGGAGGAGCTCTCGGACTTCCTCGGCGCGCCGCCGTCGTATGGCAAGGAGCAGATCTGGGTGGCGCGGCGGAGGTGAGCTTGGAGGGCGGGGGACTGAGGGCTGAGGGCCCGGGGCCGGGGAGGTGCCGCAGTCGCCGCGTGATGCCGGCACAGTCACGCGAAGGCCGGCGCTAGCTTCCGGCATGCCCTCTCCCCGCTCCGCCATCGGGATCCTGCTCGGCGTCGTCATGCTCGGCCTCGGACTGTACCTCGCCCTGCATCCGCTCTGGTCGCACGGACGTTCCGTGACGCCCTCACTGTGGCTCGACATGGCTTTCGCCGCGTTCTTTCTGCTGCGCGGCGTGATGCACCTGCGCCGGCTCCGCCGCCCCTGAGCGCGCGCGCTGGGAGAACCGGGCACAATGCCCCAGTCGCACTCCCTGATCCCCAGTACCCCGTCCGTATTCCCCTATAGTCGTGACCGGGAGCACGCGAATGCCGTCTGACTTCTGCATATGCCTCTACGAGTGGGTGAGGCGCAGAAGGCGCCCTGGCATCTCAACGCACACAAGCTCGTGACGGCCGCCGCCTCCACCGGCGCGGCGCTCGTCTCGATCTTCTCCTTCCTGTATTCCTTCGGCGTGCTCGGCAAGTCCGAGAGCCACCAGAGCATCGGCAACATCGGCGCGGCCTGGCTGGGGGTGAAGCCGGCCGCCGACACGGCACACGCCCTGGGCGACACCATCCACTTCGCCGCCACCGTCACCGACAAGAACGGCAGCATCCTCGTCGGCGCGAAGCCGGTGTGGACCACCGAGAATCCCGCCGTCGCCAAGGTGCTCTCCGACGGTTCCGTCATCGCCCGCGGTCCCGGGTCCACGACCATCACCGTCGTCGTGGGCAGCCTGGTGCAGAAGTCACGCATCGTCGTGAAGCAGGACGTCGCGTCGGTGGAGGTGAACGCCGGCCCGAAGGACAGCCTCATCGTCGTGCCCGAGGGCGAGTCGCGCGTGCTGCGCGCCCGCGCGCTCGATGCCCGCGGCCACGCCGTCGCTGGCTACACGCCGCAGTGGCACATCGATGACACCAGCGTGGTCGCGCTGGACAGCGCCAGCGGGGCGCTGCTCGGCCGGAACACGGGACGCACGCTCGTGACGGCTGTCATCAGCGGCATCTCCGGCCACGCGCCGGTCTCGGTGATCGCGACCGCCGCCGCCATCGCGGCGGTGTCGGGCACCGCCCAGCGCGCGGCCGCGGGGAGCATGCTCCCGCAGGCGGTGATCGTCCGCGTCACCAGCCTGCGCGGCCGGCCGGTGCCGGGCGCCGTGGTGCTGTTCCGCGCCGGCGAATCGCAGGGGTCCGTGGAGCCCGCCTCCACCACGACCGACGCCGACGGGCGCGCGCGCACCGTGTGGACGCTGGGCGACCTGCCGGGGCGCCAGACGCTATTCGCGTCTGTGGATCACGTGGACAGCACGCTCGCGATCGTGGCGGAGGCGGACCCCGTGGCGGCGAACACGCGCGTCGTGGTGCTCGGCGACCCGCCGAGCGGGCCCGCTGGGAGCGCGCTCGAGGATCCGGTGGCGCTGCGCGTCACGGACTCCCTGGGACGCGTGCTCCCGGACGTGCCGGTGACGTGGATCGCGCTGGACGGCAGCACGCTCGACACCGCCGACGCCCGCACCGACTCGGTGGGGGAGGCGCACGCGCACTGGACGCTCGGCGCCCGCGCCGGCACCCAGCGCCTGCGCGCGCAGATCGGCTCCGGCCACGCGCGCGGCCTCAAGCCCGTCACCATCGAGGCGGCCGCGCTCGCGGGCCCGCCCAGCGGTCTCGTGATCGTGAGCGGCGACGATCAGAAGGCGGTGGTGGACGAGAAGCTGCGGTCCGCGATCGTCGTGCGCGTGGTGGACGCGGCGGGGAACGGCGTGGCCGGCGCGCCGATCATCCTCTCCCCCTCCGCGGGCGCCGTGCCGGATACATCCATGAACACTGATAGCTCCGGCATCGCGCGCATCCGGTGGACGATGGGGCGCACGGCCGGCACGCACACGCTCGCCATCCACGTGGACGGGGTGAAGCAGCTGCACAAGCTCACGGCGCGCGCGCTTCCCGCGGCCCCGGCGAACCTCTCCTTCGACGATGCGCCGGGCGAGTCGAGGGAGAGCCGGGCGAGGATCCGCCGCCTGATCGCCGTGATCTCCGACGTGTACGGGAACCCCGTGCCCGACGCGCGCGTGAGCTTCTCCACGAAGTCCGGGAGCGTCACCCCCACGCGCGCCGTGAGCGACGCGCGCGGCCGCGTGCTCGTGACCTGGAAGCCCGGCAGCGCCCCCGGGGAGCGCACCCTCTCGGGGCGCGTGCGCGGGTCCGACGTCGAGGGCTCCTTCGCCCTGCAGCCCGTCGCGCGCGAGGCGAAGCCCACGGCGAAGCCCGCGTCGTCGCACACCTCGCGGCACACACCGGCCAAGAAGCGCAGCTGAGCGCGCCGCCGGCGCGGGCGCGAGCACGCTGCTTCACGGTCCCAGGGCTTGCCGCTCGGCCCGCGCCCTGCGCAGCTTCGGGGCGTGAGCGCCACCGCGAAGTCCGTTCTCCTCGTCGGCGCGACCGGGCTCGTCGGACGCGAGTGCCTGCGACTGCTGCTCCCCGACGCGCTCGTCTCGCGTGTCGTGGTGATCGCGCGCCGGCCGCTCTCCCCGGACGTGCACTCGCCGCGAATGGCGGTGCACGTGATGGACTTCGATCGGCTCTCCGAGCACGCGTCGCTGTTCGATACCGACGCGATCATCTGTACGCTCGGCACGACGATCAGGGATGCCGGCTCGCGCGAGCGCTTTCGCGCGGTGGACTTCGGCTTTCCCCTCGCCGTCGCGCAACTGGGCCGCGCCGGCGGCGCGCGGCACTTCCTGCTGGTGAGCGCGCTTGGTGCGGACGCGACGTCGCGCGTGTTCTACAACCGCGTGAAGGGCGAGCTGGAGAGCGCGGTGCTCGCGCTCGGCTATCCCCGGGTGACGATCGTGCGCCCCTCGCTCCTCCTCGGCCGCCGCACGCCGGCGCGGCTGGGCGAGGAGGTGGCCAAGCGGGTGGTGCGCTGGGTGGGCCCGGTGGTGCCGCGCGGTCTCCGCCCCGTGGAGGCGCGGCGGGTGGCCGAGGCGCTGGTGCGCGAGGCGCACGAGAGCGCTTCAGGGGTTCGAATCATCTCATCCGCTGAAATTCGAAAAGCCTGAACTGCGAGGCTACAGAGATGGCCGCGACTGCCAACCACGCAACGACGAACTACGAAGCTACGGAACAGCGAGCTACTGGACCACGAGCTACGCTACGGCGAGCTACCCAACCACGAGCTACGGAACTACGCCGAACGGCGGATACGGAGGGCGAGGGCGTCAGCACGTCAAAGGCATTCGCACGCGAGGACGGAACTCCCAACTGCGGTACCGCCGTCGCCTGCGCCCCACCCCATCCGCTGGCGTCGGTCGGTAGCTACGCGGTTCGCAGCATCGCTCTTCAGTAGCTCGTAGCTCCGTAGCTCGACCTTTCAGTAGCTACGCAGTTCGTAGTTGCGCCCCCCCGCAGTTGCGTCGTCCCCCTACTGATCGGAGTGGGAGAGTATCTCCTTCGCAGCCTCCGCCGACTCGGCGAGCACGAGCACCGACACCCCGCGCGCGCTCGACCCCTGGAAGCCCGGGCCGAAGATGCCCACGATGTCGTTGCCGCGGGCGCGCGCGGGGATGCCGGAGGCCTCCAGCCGCGCCACCGCGATCTCGGCTTCGATGGCGGAGGCGTACGTCGCCACCTGCACCCAGGACGTCACGCCGGGTGCATGTAGGTGCCCATCAGCTCCGTATGCTCGATCACGTGGCCCTGCATCGCCTTCTCCACGGCGGCCTTCGTGGGCGCATGCAGATCCCCCAGCATGCTGTCCAGCGCGTACAGCTTGAAGAAGTAGCGGTGTCGGCCGACGGGCGGACAGGGGCCGCCCCACGCGGCTTTCTTCCAGTCGTTGGTGCCCACCCGCGTGCCCTTGGGCAGCGACGAGCCGCTGGCGTTCTCGGCCAGCCCCTTCGCGCTCGGCGGGAGGTCGTACAGCACCCAGTGGACGTATACCATCTTCGGCGCCTTGGGATCGGGGGCATCGGGATCGTCCACGATCAGGGCGAGGCTCTTCGCGTTTGCCGGCACGCCGCTCCACTCCAGCGCGGGGGACGCGTCATCGCCATCGCAGGTGTACTGCTTCGGGATCCCACCGCCGGCGGCGAACGCCGGCGAGCGTAGGGTGAGTGGCATGGCGGCCTCAGAGATTCTCGAGCGAGGACTGTGCGACCTGCAGCGACACGCGCGCCGCGTCCACCTCCACGCGGTAGCACGGCTCCGGGTCCACCGACACCAGGGCGCGCACGTGCCCGCACTCGTCGGTGAACGGGCCGCCGAGGATGCGCACGTGCGTCGCCGGGGAGAAGGTGACGCCGGGGACGCGGTCGCCGCGCGCCCAGTGCATGGCGAAGGTGATCGTCGGTTCGTTGCTTTCCATGCTTCCTCCTTGCGCGGCATCGGCCGCGCCCGTATCAGCGTACGTACAACGGCAGATCCACGTTCACGAGCGACGAGCTGTTGTCGATGTCCAGCGAGCGGCCCAGGATGCGGAGGGTATATGCCCCCGACTTCGTCAGGGTGATGCTCACCGTGTGATCGATGTTGAACTGATCGCTGGGGCAGTCGCTGCCGCGCCAGCGGTCGTACGGCTGCACCGCCACCACCGAATCACTTACGGCCAGGTCCGTCCCCTGGGCCTCGCGCGTGCAGCCGCCGGCGAAGGTGGACACCTTCACGGTGAAGGGCGTGTTCACGTCCACGGTGTCCGGTGCGGTGATCGGCGCGGTGTCGGAGCCGAAGATGATGAGCCCCGGCTGAAAGCCGTGCGGCTCCGTGGAGGACAGGACGTTGCAGCCGGCCACCGCCGCCACCATCGCGGCGAAGGCGAGCATGGCGACCACTGGGCGCCGGGAAGGTGGGAGCGGCATGAAGGTCCTCGGGCGGGCAGGGGAAGAGGCACGCGGCGCCAGACACGGCGCGAGCGCTGCAGGCTATCCATGTGGTGCAGGTGGTGCACAGGAAAACCGGATCTCGGGGGCCGCGCTCACTCGCGCGGCCCCATGAAAATTCGCCGGTGGATCGCAAGCCGTCCAGCCGGATTCCCGGAGTGCCCGTTGAGCGCGACGGCGCCCA
>DATEPM010000058.1:0-8959 GCA_035273185.1 Gemmatimonadaceae bacterium | reverse complement strand
GATCGCCGTACTCGTGCGTCACCGTCGTGACGACCGTGACGCGGCGGCGCTCTCCCGAGCGCGAGAGCGGCGTGTCCGCGAGGGCCGCGGCCGCCGGGTGCGACCGGGCCGTGCCCGTCGCGGGTCGCTCGCGCAGCGCGGAGGCAATCTGCGCGAGGTCCCGCAGCACGGCGTGGGCGCTCGCATACCGGTCGCCGGGCTGCCGGGCGAGCGTCCGCGCGAGCAGCGCATCCAGCTCCGGCGGGGCGTCGGAGCGGCGGGTGGAGAGCGGTGCCGGATCGCAGGCGATGATCGCGTGCAGCAGCGCGTGCTGATTCGCGCCCTGGAATGGCCGCGCGCCGGCGAGCATCTCGTACAGCACCACGCCCAGCGACCAGAGGTCGGTGCGCTGATCCACCGGCTCCCCGAACGCCTGTTCGGGACTCATGTACGCGGCCGTGCCGATCGCGCCGCCGGTGAGGGTGACGGTTGCATCCGACAGCTTGGCGATGCCGAAATCGAGCACCTTCACGAGCCCGTCGCCGGTGACCATCACGTTCGCGGGCTTGATGTCGCGGTGCACGATCCCGCGTTCGTGGGCCTGCGCGAGCCCGCGCGCGATCGCCTCCGCGATCCGAAGCGCCGCGTCCAGCGCGAGCGGTCCGCGCGCGATCACCCGGTCGAGGGTCTCGCCGTCGTAGCACGCCATCACGATGTACAGCTGTCCGTCCGCGGTCTCGCCCACCTCGTGAATGGTGCAGATGTTGGGATGCTCCAGCGCGGCGGTGGCGCGTGCCTCCACCATGAAGCGCTGCTTCGCCGTCTCGTCGGCGCTCAGCTGCGGCGACAGGAACTTGAGCGCGACGTCGCGTCCGAGCCGCGTATCGCGCGCCCGGAAGACCACTCCCATCCCGCCGCCGCCGAGCCGCTCGAGGATCGTGTACCGCGCGAGCTCCAGGGAGTCGGCCGGGTCCGCGGCCGCTGCTGTCAGCGGCGCCATGGCCGCGCCAGCAGTGGTGGCACGGCGCCCGTGCCGCAGCGGGGTCATGACGCTGCTCGCGAGCTCGTCGAGCGGTCCGGGTGCCTCGTGCGCGGCGACGAGCTCCTCCACCTCGCGCCTCAGGGCCGGATCGTCGCACACCGCCTCGAGGAAGCGCGCCCGGTCCGCCGGAGCGCGAGCCACCATCTCGTGCAGAAGCGCCTGCGTCCGTTCCCAGCGCGAACCCGCGTCGGAGGGGCGCATGGACGCGCCCTCGAGCTCGCGCTCGCGCGACACCGGGCCGGAGGTCATCCGGCCAGCTCGCGGTTGAGCCACGCGCGGGCCGCCAGCCAGTCGCGCTTCACGGTGGCGGGCGAGAGCGCGAGCGCCTCCGCCGTCTCCTCGATGCTGAGGCCAGCGAAGAAGCGGCACTCCACCACGCGGCTCTGGCGCGCGCTCAGCCGCTCCAGCTGCTGCAGCGCCTCGTCGAGCGCATGCAGCTCGTCGGCGCGCTGCTCCAGCGCGGCGAGCGCGCCGTCGAGCGTGACCGGCGCCTCGCCGCCGCCGCGCTTGAGCGTGCGCCGCCGGTTCGCATGATCGATCAGGATGCGGCGCATCATCCGTGCGGCCATGGACAACAGGTGGCCCCGGTCGCGCCAGCGCACGCGCTCCAGTCCCAGGAGACGCAGATAGGCCTCGTTCACGAGCGCGGCCGATTCCAGTGTGTGTCCGTCGTGCTCGTGCGCCAACCGGTGGCGCGCGATGCGGCGGAGCTGCTCGTACAGCAGCGCCACCACGTCGCCCAGTGCCTCCGAGTCTCCCGCGTTGGCAGCGGAGAGCAGTCCGGTGACGTCTGTTGCGTCGTGCATTTCACCCTCCGCGGCGGCGCATCGGGCGGTGCGGCGCGCGTGCGCGCCGGGCCTGGGAATCGAACATTGGCGCGCGCGCATCCATCAGGGAAGGGGAGCCTGGCGCCGCGCTCCTCGGCAGCTCGTCGCCCGGCGTGCGCGCGCCCTCAGGGCACCGTGTCCTGCGGATAGACCTTGATCCAGTGCGTTCGCACGAGCGGCTGCTCGCGCCGCCCCTCGTGGTCGGAGACGATCGTGTTCGACGGCAGCGCCGGCATGTGACAGTTGACGCAGCGGCCCAGGAGCGCGCGTCCGTGCCGCGGATAAAGCCCGCAGCTCTGCACGGTGTGGCACGACAGGCACCGGCCCGAGAGCGCGACGACGTCGCGCTGCGTGCGGTGCACGTCGTGGCAGGTGGCGCAGGTCATCTGCGAGGCCTGGAAGCAGGCGCTCCGTTCCAGCAGCCCCACCTGGTTGCCGTGCACGTCCACCGTCGCGCTGGGCAGTGCCGGCTGCAGCGCCAGATGGCTCTCCAGCGGCTGGCCCGGCACATACGAGAACGCCGCGGTCCTCGAGGTCCCCAGGCCGCCGTGGCAGAGCGCGCACTGGTCCAGCTGCCGCGCGCGCGAGAGCCGCGCGGGGTTGACGATCGCACGGGGGACTGCCGCGCGCAGCAAGCCGCGGAGGGGCGAGCGCTCGCGCGCCACGTGCGCCTGCCCGGCGCCGTGACAGGTCTCACAGCTGATCCCGAGCATCGCGCTCGCCGGGCGGTACTGATTGCTCGCCTGGAGCGCCGGCACGGACTCGAACCGGGTGGCGTGGCACTCCAGACAGCGGGGCGCCACCGGACGGTCGAAGTTGACGCGACCGTCCGGATATCCGGGGCTGTTGATCCACGTGCGCAGCCCCGTCCAGTACGAGACCGGCAGCTGGTACAGCCGGTCGCCGCTGCCCCAGTAGAGATACGACTGTCCCTTTCGGCCGGAGCCGATCACGTAGGCGAACCGCTCGGTGCGGCTGCTCGTGTCGGGGGCGCGCCCCGTGACGGCGGTCTGATAGAACCCGGTCGCGGTGGAGTCCATGCGAAAATGCAGATCCGGGTTCGCCGTGCGGAGCACGTTCTCCCCCGGCCGGAAGCTGCCGGCAATCGACGCTCCCGTGGGGAGTCGCGACGTCAGCCGATGCGCGGTCTCCTCGAAGGCGGCGTGCTGTCGGTGACAGGAGAGGCAGACCGCGTCTCCGGCGGCGTTCTCCGCGCGCACCGCCTCCGGATGCTGCGGCGCGGTGACGAGCACGGCGGCGCACGCGATGGCCGCGAGCAGCCAGACGGCGGCGATGGAGAGGAGCGGACGCGCCGTGCGGAGAGGGCGGGACAATCGATCGAGGGCTCGGAGCGGAAGGCGGTCGGGGTCGCGTGAACAGTGGCGCCCGGTCCGAGCGCACTCAAGGGGCCGGCGCTCGCCGAGCACGGCTCCTCGAAACCCTGCTTTTCTCTTGCCGCGCACGAACCCCCGCGGTAGACTTGCGCGGCGCACTCCCCTCCCTGGTGGCAGCCCGACGGCGGCGCCATCGCCTGCTTCTATACCTGTTCGCGCCCGTGTGCACCCGCCCGTGATCATCTCCCGAGCGCCCTCAGCGACATGACCACATCGCAGTCCCCGCGTCAGCCGCTCTCGGCCACGGCCGCCGGCGGCCCGCACGGCGCGCCGATCCCCGCGGCGGGAGGGCCGCACGATCGAGCGCCCAGCGCCCGCGTCCTCGCGTTCCCCGTCGCGCTCGGCGTGATCATCACCTGCTTCGCGCTCCTCACCCAGCAGGCGGTGCTGCAGCGCACCTTCATCGGCGTCGGGGCGGCGCTGCTGCTCTGGAGTGCGCTGCTCTGGCGGTCGGCGCGGAGCGGGCACCGATCCCTGGCGGTCGTGTTCACGCCGCGACGCAACCACTGGGTGCAGGCCTGCGCGCAGTTCACCCTCATCGCGTACTGGGCGGCGCACACCCCGATCATCGCCGCCCTCCTGCCCTTCCTCGTCGCGCAACTGGCCTTTGCCTATGCCGTCGACAGCCTGCTGAGCTGGTCGCGCCGCGACGTGTACGCGCTGGGGTTCGGGCCCTTTCCGGTCATCTTCAGCATCAATCTGTTCCTGGTCTTCCGGCCCGAGTGGTTCTACTGGCAGTTCGTGTTGATCGCGCTGGGGTTCGCGGCGAAGGAGCTGATCCGCTGGCAGCGGGAGGGGCGACCCGCGCACATCTTCAATCCGTCATCCTTTCCGCTCGCGGTGTTCTCGCTCGTGCTGCTGCTCACCGGCACGACGGACGTCACCTTCGGCAACATCATCGCCAACACGATCTTCGACACACCCCACATCCACCTGGCGATCTTCCTCGTCGCGCTGCCGGGCGAGATTCTCTTCGGCGTGGCACCCGTGACGATCGCCGCTGCCGTCGCGCTGTACGCCATCGGCGCCGGCTATCTGGCGGCCACCGGCACCTACCTGTTCTACGACGCGTACATCCCGCCGGCGGTGTTCATCGGCATGACGCTGCTCGTCACCGATCCCTCGACATCGCCCCGAACGCTGCTCGGCCGCCTGTGGTTCGGCGTGCTGTACGCGGTTGGGACCGCGATACTGTTCGTGCTGCTCGAGCGCGCCGGCGCGCCGACCTTCTACGACAAGCTGCTGCCGATTCCGCTGATGAACCTGATGGTTCGCGGCATCGACCGCGCGGCGCGCGCTCCCGCCCTCGCCGCGCTGGACCCCGCCCGCTGGCTGCGCGCGCTCACGCCACAGCGGACGTACGTGGTGTACACGTCGGTGTGGGTGGCCATCTTCATTCCCCTGATCGCCACCCGGGCTGTCGGCGACGCGCATCCGGGCGAGTACCTTCCGTTCTGGCAGAATGCCTGTGCCGCCGGGAGCAGCCGCGCCTGTCAGTACGTGGGGACGCTCACCACGGTGTACTGCGTCCGCGGCTCGGGGTGGGCCTGCAACTATCTGGGGATCCTCAAGCGCCGGGTCGGCGCGCCGGCGGAGCCGGACTTCCGCCGCGCATGCGCGCTCGGCTATCCCGCGGGATGCGAGAATGCAAATGCCGGCGCTCGGGTCGGGTCGTTCGCCAGCGGCCCGCCTGCCGTCCGCGATCTGCCCATCGTGCTGAGTGGCACCAAGCCGACGCTGCACGAGCGCGACCCGGCACGGTTGTACGCGCTGGCCTGCGACCAGGGCTGGCCGGGCGCGTGCGGCGCCGGAGCGCGATGAGCTTCTGAATCGATGCCGGGCCCCTCGCGCAGCATGCTCGTGGTGCGCGAGGTGAGTCGCGGCGGGCGGGCCCCTAGATCGGGCCGGCCGGTCACCCCCGCCGCTTGAAGAATTGCACGGCGCGCTCGTGCTTCTCCGCCGCCGCGCGCGTCGGGAACGTTCCGAGGTTCCGGCGCTTGCCGGTCTTCGGATTCTTCTTGCGTGAGTACAGCCGGTAGCGGCCGTCCTTGAGTTTGCGAATCATGGGCGAGGCGGGATGCGCGATACCTGACCGAGCACGGGTAGCCGGGCCAAGATGAAGGTGCGCGCGCGCCCCCGCCATGGTATCCTCCGGAAGGCGGCGGGGTGCGCACAGGACCGGAGCGAACGAGAGGACGCATGGCGACTCGAGAGCGGCAACAGCCTCGCCGCGGTGGCATGGTACCCTCGCCCCGCGGCCGCCCGCCCGCCAATCCGCCTGGCGGTACGCCGCCGGGCCGGCCGCCCGAGCCCCCGCGCATGCCCCCGCGCCGGATGTGGCTCACCTTCCTGCTCATCCTGGTGGCCAACTTCCTCCTGGTGCGCGTCTTCTTTCCGGGCGCCGCGTCGCCCACGAAGGTGCCCTACACGCTGTTCAAGCAGGAGGTGCTGCAGCGCAACGTGCGCGCGATCTACAGCCGCGGCGAGAGCATCACGGGGCATTTCATCAAGCCGGTCACCTATCCGCCCGCGGCCGACTCGGCGTCGCACGCAAAGCCGCAGCAGCTCACGAGCTTCGCCACGACGCTCCCGACGTTCGTGGATCCCGGGCTCGAGGCGCTGCTCATCGACCACGGCGTGGAGATCAGCGCCGAACCCATCGACGAGGGGACCAGCCCGATCACCACCTTTCTCTTCGGCTTCGGGCCCGCGCTGCTGCTCATCCTGTTCTACGTCTGGATCTTCCGGCGCGCGGCCAAGCAGGGCGGCGGCCTGGGCGGATCACTGTTGAGTGGGCTGGGGAAGAGCGGGGCGCGGCGCTTCGACCAGCAGCAGGAGGGAAAGGTCACCTTCGAGGACGTGGCCGGCATCGACGAGGCGGAGAACGAGCTGGTGGAGATCGTGGACTTCCTGCGCGACCCGCAGAAGTACACGCGGCTGGGCGGCACGGCGCCCAAGGGCGTGCTCCTGATCGGCGCCCCGGGCACGGGGAAGACGCTGCTCGCGCGTGCGGTCGCGGGGGAGGCGGGGGTGCCCTTCTTCTCCATGAGTGGATCCGAGTTCGTGGAGATGATCGTCGGCGTGGGCGCGGCCCGAGTGCGCGATCTCTTCCGGCAGGCGCGCGAGAACGCGCCGGCGATCATCTTCATCGACGAGCTGGACTCCATCGGCCGCGCGCGCGGCCAGACGGTGGTTGGCGGCTCCAGCGAGCAGGAGCAGACGCTCAATCAGATCCTCACCGAGATGGACGGCTTCTCCAGCCGCCAGGGGATCATCGTCATCGCCGCCACCAATCAACCCGACATCCTGGACAAGGCGCTGCTGCGCCCCGGCCGGTTCGATCGGCGCGTGGTGGTGAACCTGCCGGACAAGAAGGGGCGCGAGGCGATCCTGGCCGTGCACACGCGGCACGTGCCGCTCGCGCCGGACGCGAGCCTCGCGGAGATCGCGGCCGCCACGCCGGGGCTCTCGGGGGCGGATCTCAAGAATCTGGTCAACGAGGCGGCGCTCCTGGCGGCGCGTCGCGAGCAGAATCAGGTGCGCCAGAAGGATTTCCTGGACGCGCTGGAGAAGATCGTGCTCGGCCCGGAGCGTCCGCTGCTCATGAGCCGGCAAGACCGCGAGCGCATCGCCTATCACGAAGGTGGCCACGCGATCCTCGGCCTGGTGGTGCCCGGCGCGGATCCGGTGCACCGGGTGACCATCGTGCCGCGCGGCCAGGCCCTGGGCGTCACGTACCAGCGCCCGGACAGCGACCGGTACAACTATCCGGAGCCGTATCTGCGCGCCCGCATCGTCGGGATGCTCGGCGGCCGCGCGGCGGAGGAGATCGTCTACGGCACGAAGACCACCGGCGCGCAGAACGACATCGAGCAGGCCACCACCCTCGCGCGGAACATGGTGACCCGGTGGGGGATGAGCGAGCGGCTCGGCATGGTACAGCTGGCCCCGCGCGAGAACCCCTACCTGGCCAGCCTGGACGGCATCGGAGGCCAGCGGTCCTTCAGCGAGGAGACGGCCCGCACGATCGATGAGGAGGTGCTCAAGATCATCGGCGACTGCCATGCCGAGGCGCTGCGCCTGCTCACCACGCATCGTCAGGCCCTCGACGCGCTCGCGGAGGCGCTGCTCTCGCGCGAGACGCTGGACGAGAGGGAGATCCTCGAGGTGACGGGCCTGCCCGCCGCGCCGGCACTGGAAACGCAGCGACAGCGCCCGGCCCAGGCGGTCGCGACCGCGATACGCGGAAGCACGGCCGGCCAGTCGGAGGACGGGGACCGGCGCTGACCGCGGGAGCGACGGCGCGGGTGCCGGCGCGCTATCGCATTCTCAACCGGCGCGCTATCGCATTCTCAAATGGACGATGACCGCCGTCGCCGGGCGCAGCGTCAGCTGGAGCTCGTGTTGGCGCGGCGCGGCCACCCGCGTCCACGTGCCAGTCCACGAGCCGTCGTGGCCGATGGCCGCGCCGCCCAGCGTTTCGCCCGAGGTGGCGGCGATGCTGCTGTTGCGGAGCGCCATGGATTCCGCGCGCGCCCAGCCGTGGCCCGCCGTGAGCGTGACGATGGCGGTTGAGGCGCTGCCCGCGGCGGTGCCCGGCTCCTTGTTGATCAGCGTCACGTAGATGGAACTGTCGGCAGCGAGCACCGCATACCCGGTGAGATTGAGCGCCGCCGCGGGCGTCACCTGGACGGGCAGCACGCGGCCGTGCGAACCCAGGTCGAACGCCTTCACCGCGTATCCGATGGGGTGCACGTCGTAGCCATCACTCGTGGCCCAGAACAGGGCGTATCGGCAGCGCGTCGAGTCGTCGCCGGCCGCCACCCAGTCGCCGGTGTGGAAGTTCACGCCGGCCGCGCCGTGGGTGGCCCACCAGTGCAGATAGTCCAGCGCCCAGAGCGCGGCGGCGTGGGTATCGCTGGCGCCGTGCAGGCCGCCGTTGTAGAAGCTGTTGGTCTCCTCGATGCGAAAGGGCAGCCCCTGCGCGGCTGCGGTGGGGCCGAACGCCTGGAAAAACCTCTCATAGCCTCCCACCCAGGCGGGCGAGAGCATGCGCTCGCGCGCGGCGGCGGTATCCACCACCGTGCGCGCATTGCCGCCCGGATACGCGTGCTGGGTGATCAGCGTCACGCGCCCCGAGCCAGCGAAGTCGGTGGCGAACTGCCGCGCCCAGTCGGCCTTGTCCGGGGTGGTGTTCGGGCCGCAGAACTGCGCACCGGGGGCAACTTCCGGCGCGGTGATGACGGCGATGAAGCGGGTCATCAGCTCGCGATAGCGCGCGTAGCTCTTCGCGTAGATGTTCGGTTCGTTGCCCACCTCGAAGCACAGCACGTGTTCGCGATGATGATCCATGACGTACTTCGCGATCACGGCGTCCGCGCGGGGATCGACGTCGCCCCGCAGCCGCAGCGTGTAGATCACCCGGACGTGCGCAGCCCGCGCGAACGCGAAGAGATGCGCGATGTCCGAGTCGGCCGGGATCGGCACCCGGGGATTGTCGGCGGTGTTGCCGCCGACGCGAAGATTGTGAATCCCGAGCTGCGCGAAGGTGGCGAGCAGCGCGCGCGGCCGGCGCTGGAAGTAGTCGCGGCCGCTCCGGTCGGGCAGGAGGGTCCTGGTCTCCATGCTGATCCCGGCAAAGTCGGCGGGGATTGCCGAGCCGGGCGCAGTGGCGCTCACGACCACCCTGACCGGCGTCTGCGCGTGCGCGAAGCCCG
>DATEPM010000057.1:0-13663 GCA_035273185.1 Gemmatimonadaceae bacterium | reverse complement strand
ACCTGCTCGTCTGCCGGGGCGGTCAGCACCCGATCGATGAGCGCGGCAATCCGACGCATCGCATCCTCCCGCATGCCGCGCGTGGTCACCGCGGGCGTGCCGATGCGAATGCCACTCGTGACGAACGGCGACTGCGTCTCCCGCGGCACGGTGTTCTTGTTGACCGTGATGCCCGCGGCGTCGAGCGCCGCCTGCGCCGCCTTGCCGGTGAGTCCCTTGTTGCGCAGATCGACGAGCATCAGGTGGTTGTCGGTGCCGCCCGAAACGATATGGAAGCCGTGCTCCGCGAGCGCGGCGGCGAGCGCCCTGGCGTTCACGACGACCTGGGCGGAGTAGCGCTTGAACCCGGGCTCGAGCGCCTCCCGGAAGCTCACCGCCTTGGCCGCGATCACGTGCTCCAGCGGCCCGCCCTGCGCGCCGGGGAATACGGACTTGTCAATGGCCTTCGCGTGCTCCGCCCGGCAGAGAATGAGACCGCCCCGCGGCCCGCGCAGCGTCTTGTGGGTCGTGGTGGTGACGATATCGGCGTGCGGCACCGGCGACGGATAGACGCCGGCGGCCACGAGCCCGGCGAAGTGCGCCATGTCCACCATGAAAACTGCGCCGATCTCCCGCGCGACCTCCGCGAAGGCGGCGAAGTCGATCACGCGCGAGTACGCGCTGTACCCCGCGAGCACGAGCCGGGGGCGGTGTTCGCGCGCCTTCCGGCGCATGTCGTCGTAGTCCAGGAACCCGTCGTCGGTGACGCCGTAGGAAACGGCGTGAAAGAGCATCCCGGAGAAGTTCACGGGTGAGCCGTGCGTCAGGTGGCCGCCGTTCGAGAGGTCCATCCCGAGGAAGGTGTCGCCCGGCTTGAGGAACGCGGTCATGGCCGCGTAGTTCGCCTGGGCGCCGGAGTGCGGCTGCACGTTGGCGTGATCGGCGCCGAACAGCCGCCTGGCGCGATCGATGGCCAGCTGCTCCACCTGGTCCACGAACTCGCAGCCGCCGTAATAGCGCTTGCCGGGCAGCCCCTCCGCGTACTTGTTCGTGAGGGGCGAGCCCATGGCCTCCAGCACCGCGGGCGAAACGAAGTTCTCGCTCGCGATCAGCTCCAGCCCTTCGTTCTGCCGCTGGATCTCCTTCTCGATGAGCTCCGCGACCTCCGGGTCCGCGGCGCGCAGCGCCTCGCCCGGCGGACAGCGGTCCCAACCCGACCAGTTCGTCATCACCTCGTCTCCGTGGCTTCGCGCGGCACGCGTGCCGGTGCCCCGTCGGTCTCCTCCACGCGCTCGATCTTCGCGACGCGCCGCTGGTGCCGGCCGCCCTCGAAGGGGGTGTCGAGCCACGCATTCAGAATCTGCATTGCTTCCTCGTCCGAGACAAAGCGCGCCGGCAGCGCCAGGACGTTCGCATCGTTGTGGCGCCGGGCCAGCTCCGCGATCTCGGGCGTCCATGCCACCGCCGCGCGCACGCCGCGGTACCGGTTGGCCACGCAGCTCATGCCCAATCCGGTACCACAGAGCAGCACCCCGCGCCGCGCGCGCCCCTCGGAGATGCGCCGCGCCAGCGGGTGCGCGACGTCCGCGTAGTCGCTGGAGACGCCGTCCTCGATGCCGAGGTCGCGCACGCGCAGGCCGCGATCGCGCAGCAGCGCCGACAGGCGCTGCTTGAGCGCGAAGCCGGCGTGATCGGAGGCGATCAGCACTTCGTCAGTCATACGCCGGCATGGGGGTGGAGAAATCGGATTCGTGTGTCACATCGCGCGCTCTACTTGTTGGGCCACTGCGGCCAGGTGCGGAACATCGAGCCGACCGCCCGGATGCGCTGTTCGGCCAGGCGATCAGCGGCGAGGTACGTGGGAACATGCTCGTCCTTCGCGATGGCGAAGACGCGCAGCACGGTGTCGTAGATCTCATCGGCCTTGCGGAAGGAGCGGGCGGAGGTCCAGCCGGCCAGCTCGCTGTAGACGTTGATCACGCCGCCGGCGTTGGCAACGTAGTCGGGCGTGTAGAGGATGCCGCGCTCGTCCAGCTCCTCGCCGTGGCGTTCCTCGAGCAGCTGATTGTTCGCGGCGCCCGCCACGATCGCGACCTTGAGCTGCGGGATGGTCTTGTCGTTGATGATGGCGCCGAGCGCACAGGGCGAGAAGATGTCCGCCGACGCGGCGTAGATGTCGTCGGCGGCGACGGCGCGCGCGCCGAACTCGTTCACCACGCGCTTCACGCGCTCGCCGTCGATGTCCGTGACGATGAGCTTCGCGCCCGCCTCGTGCAGCTCCTTCGCCAGGTAGTAGCCCACGTGCCCGCACCCCTGCAGCGCGACGGTGCGCGTGGAGATGTCATCCGAGCCCCAGCGTTCCCGGGCGGACGCCTGCACCGCGCGGAAGACCCCGTGCGCCGTGACCGGCGACGGATCCCCGGACCGGCCGGCGAGGCCGGAGACGTAGTCGGTCTCCATGTGCACGAAATCCATGTCCGCGGTGCTCGTCCCGACGTCCTCCGCCGTGATGTAGCGGCCGCCGAGGCTCTCGACGAAACGGCCGTGCGCACGGAAGAGCAGCTCCCGGCTCGTCGTGCGATTGTCGCCGATGATGACCGACTTGCCACCCCCCAGGTTGAGGCCGGCGACGGCGTTCTTGTAGGTCATCCCGCGCGCCAGGCGCAGCGCGTCGACGATGGCATCCTCGTCGCTGACATAGTTCCAGAAGCGCGTGCCGCCGAGCGCCGGACCGAGCACCGTGCTGTGGACGGCGATGATGCCGCGGTAGCCGGAGGCGGTGTCCTGGCAGAGCACGAGCTGTTCGTGCCCCATGCTGGCGATCGTGTCGAAGATCGGCATGCCCTGGCTGGAAGTTGCTGCCGGGACCTCGAGCGTGCCCGTGTCCATGCGTCCACCCCTGGATTAGCGTTTGTGATCGGCGCCGGCGCCGCGGTGTCAGCCGCTCGAGCGCGCGCGCGCCGATCCACTCTGAGAGTATAGCTCGCGCGCGATCACGATGCGCTGGATCTCCGAGGTGCCCTCGTAGATCTCCGTCACCTTCGCGTCCCGAAAGTACTTCTCCACCGGATATTCCTTGATGTAGCCGTATCCCCCGAAGATCTGGATGGCCTGCGTCGTCACCCACATTGCCGTCTCGCTCGCAAAGAGTTTGCTCATGGCGCTGAACTGCGTGACGTGCTCGCCGCGATCCTTCGCCGTGGCGGCGGCGTGCAGCAGCGCGCGCCCCGCCGCCACGCGCATCGCCATGTCCGCGAGCTTGAACTGGATGGCCTCGAACTCCTTGATCGGCTTGCCGAACTGCCGACGCTCCGCCGCGTAGGCTGCCGCGGCGCGCAGCGCCGCCTCCGCGATGCCGATGGCCTGGGCCGCGATGCCCAGGCGGCCGTTGTCGAGCGACTGCATCGCGTAGATGAAGCCGACCCCTTCCTGCCCCACCACGTTCGCCGCCGGCACGCGCAGATTGTCGAAGACGAGTTGCACCGTCGGCGACGCGCGGAGGCCCATCTTGTCTTCCTTCTTGCCCACGTGGAATCCCGGCATGTCGGGCGTCACCACGAACGCCGTGATGCCGCGCGCACCGCGGCGGTCGTGCGCGCTGTCGGTGCGCGCCATCGTGAGGATCACCCCCGCGTAGGGACCACTGGACACCCAGGCCTTGGTCCCATTGAGGATCCAGCAATCGCCGTCGCGCACCGCCTGCGTGCGCAGGGATGCCGCGTCGCTCCCGGCGTCCGGCTCCGACAGCGCGAACGCGCCCAGCAGCTCGCCGCGCGCCATGGGCCGGAGATAGCGCTCCTTCAGCGCCTCGCTGCCCCAGGTGCGAATGATCTGGGTGGGCAGCGAGTTGTGCACGCCCATCATCACCGCCACCGACGCATCCACGGCGGCGATCTCCTCGAGGGCCACGAGATACGTGAGGGTGTCCAGGCCCAGGCCATCGTACTGCTCGGGTACGAGCATGCCGAGAAACCCGAGCTCGCCGAGACGCGCGATGAGCGCCGGGTCGAAGTACTGATCGCGGTCCCACGCGGCGCTGTGGGGCGCCACCTCACGCTCGGCGAACTCGCGCGCGACATGCTGGATCTCGCGCTGCTCGGGCGTCAGCGGGGTCAGTGCCCAGGCCATAAATGGGGCATGGGGCAGGGGGCACAGGGCGTCGGGGATACGGCGTGAGCGACGGGGCATTCGTCCCCACGCCGCACGCCCCACGCTGCCCCACGCCCCAAAGGATCAATATGCATGAAACCCACGCTTCGTCTTGCGGCCCAGCCAGCCCGCGGCCACGTACTTCCGCAGCAGCGGGCAGGGACGATACTTCGGGTCGCCGAGGCCGCCGTGCAGGACCTCCAGAATGGCGAGGCAGGTATCGAGCCCGATGAGGTCGGCCAGCGCGAGTGGGCCCATGGGGTGGTTCATCCCGAGCTTCATCACCGTGTCGATCGCCTCGGCCGAACCGACGCCCTCCATGAGACAGTAGATCGCCTCGTTGATCATCGGCATCAGGATCCGGTTGGCCACGAAGCCGGGATAGTCCCGCACCTCGACGGCCGTCTTCCCCACGGCACCGCTGAGCGCCAGCACCCGCGTCGTCGTGGCATCCGAGGTGGCAAGGCCGCGAATGACTTCCACCAGTTGCATCACCGGCACGGGATTCATGAAGTGCATGCCGATGACCTGATCGGGACGCCTGGTATGCGCGGCGATCTCCGTGATGGAGATGGAGCTGGTGTTCGAGGCCAGGATCGCCGCGGCAGGCGCGAAGCGATCGAGATCGGCGAAGATCCCGAACTTCAGGTCGCGATTCTCGGACACCGCCTCGATCACCAGCGTCGCATCGCGCACCGACTCGAGATCCGTGTTCGTCCCGATGCGCCCCAGGATCGGCTCGCGCTCGTCGCTGGCGAGGGTTCCCTTCTTGATCTGCCGGTCCAGGTTCGCGGCGATGGTATCGCGCCCGCGGCGCAGCGCCTCGAGAGAGATGTCGATCATCGTGACGGGGAAGCCGTGCTGGGCGAACACGTGCGCGATCCCATTTCCCATCTGCCCTGCCCCCAGCACTGCGATCCGTTCCGCGATGGTCATTGTTCGCGATGTGAGTAGGTCGCCGAGGGGCGCCGCGGCATCCGGCCCTGCTGCCCTCGCACGCGCGTCAGCGGTCCCGCTGCTCGTGTCTGCGTCGCACCGAAAGGTATACGAGTCCGCCGATCATCCCGAGTCCCGCGGCGGCACCGCCCTCCGGACCCCAGGGGCCTCCCGTGGCCCAGTCGGGGCCGGCGTCCACCGTTCGATAATCGGGCTGGTCGAAGGGCACCCCGCTCACGGACGCATGAAGCGCGACCGCCATCACCCAGTTCCAGGCGAAGTGCGCCATCCAGGCCGCATACAGACTGCGCGTCGCCCAGACGATGCCGCCCAGGAAGAAGCCCGCGACCGTCACGAGCGTCACCGACTGCAGATCGGCGCCGGGATTCGTGAGGTGCATCGCGCCGAACGCGATGCTGGTGGTCGCGATGGCCGGCCACCAGCCCCACGCGTCGCGCAGCACCGAAAGCACGTACCCACGCGTGAGCAGCTCCTCCCAGAGCGCCGCGGGCAGCAATGCGATGGACGTCCGACCCGCGGCGCCGAACCAGGAGCCACCGGCGCCGGGCACCACCGCCAACCAGCGCACTCCGATCAGCAGCAGGCATGGAATGCCGATCGCCAGCGCGCCGACGATCCATCCGCGCAGCCACTGGCTCGGCTGGGCGGCCGCCGCGCCCAACCAGACCGCCGACCAGGAGCGCCGCTCCATCCAGCGCACCACCAGCAGGTGCGCGCCTAACAATGCAAGGGCGAGCACGAGGAACTCGGCGGCCAGCGGCGCGTTCCCGAGGGGCCGCCCCTCGCGCAGCAGTGGGGACGCGAGACTCTGCGCGACGGCGAACGAGGCGACGGCGGCGAGGAGAAAGACGAGGATCCGCCACGGCGCGCGCAGGCGGCCGTCGGCGGCGTACAGCCACGCGCGGGCGCTCAATCGCGCGCGCGCGGCGTCCGGCGAGTGGTGACCGCGGCGGCGACGAACGCCTTGGCCAGATCCAACAGGGCGAACGGCGTGATGCCCAGCGCGACCGCGCGCGCGAAGCTCCCGCTGAGCAGCGTGAGGTGCGCGATGCCGCCGGCGAAGATCACCACCATGCCGAGCGAGGCCGCGACCCAGCGGCCCAGAAACGTCGGCGTCCGGCGCGCGACCGCGCCGGCCACGAATGCCGCCGCGGGCCAGGCGACCAGGTAACCACCGGTGGGCCCGAAGAACCGCGCGATACCCGGCGCTCCCATCGGGGCGAACACCGGCAGTCCGGCCGCGCCGGCGACGAGATACAACACCATGCTCGCCGCACCCGCGGCGGGGCCGAGCATCATTCCCGCCAGCACGACGACCAGCGGCTGGAGCGTGACGGGTACCGGCGTGAACGGCAGTGGAATCGCGACCTGCGATGCCGCCGCGAGAATCAGCGCGAAGCCGACGATGCCGAGTGCGGTGAGGCGAGCATCACGGGTGCGCGGCAGAGAGAGAGAAGGCATGGAAGCGAAGACGGAAAGCGGAAGTCGACCTGAGAACGCGATGCCACGACAGCACGACTACGACACGACGATGGAAGATGTCACTGCGACGCGCGGACGCACACCCCTGGCCCGCTGTAACTGCCGCGGGCCAGGCCCTACGCGCCACGCTCGACGCTCAGCGCGACGGCATCGCCGCCGCCGAGACAGAGTGTGGCGAGCCCGGAACGCGCGCCGCGGTCCTGCATGGCGTACAGGAGCGTCGTCAGCACGCGCGCGCCGCTGGCGCCGATGGGATGCCCGAGCGCGATGGCGCCGCCGTTCACGTTCACGCGGCTCCAGTCCCATTGCAGCTCCTGCCCGTCGGCGAGCGCCTGCGACGCGAAGGCCTCGTTGGCCTCGATGAGATCGTAATCCCCGATCTGCGTGCCCGTCTTCTTCATCAGGTTGCGCACGGCGAGGATGGGCGCGAAGAAGAGATCTTCCGGGGCGACGGCGCCGGTGGCGTAGCCGGTGATGCGTCCCAGCCGGGGGAGCCCGTGCTCGCGGGCGTATGCCTCCGAGGTGACCACGAGCGCCGCGGCGCCGTCGTTGAGGCTGGAAGCGTTGCCCGCGGTGACACTCAGCTCCTCCGGGGGAGCACCCTGACGCGGAAACGCCGGGCGCAGCTTGCCGAGCGACTCGACCGACGCGTCGCGGCGCGGCCCTTCGTCGGTGTCCACCAGGGTGGGGGCCTTTCGCCCCGGCACCTGGACCGGGACGATCTCGGGCCTGAACTTGCCCTGGTCGATGGCCGCGACCGCCTTACGATGCGATGCCACGGCGAACTCGTCCTGCATCTCGCGCGTGACGTGCGCCTTGCGCGCCGTGTACTCGGCGTGGCCGCCCATGTGCACGTTGCAGAAGGAGCACCAGAGGCCGTCCTTGATCATGCCGTCCACGAGGGTCTGGTCGCCGAGCTTCACGCCTTGCCGCATGCCGTACACGTAGTACGGCGCGTTGGACATGGACTCCTGCCCTCCCGCCACGACCACCTCGGCGTCGCCGGCGCGAATGGACTGCGCGGCGAGCATCACGGCCTTGAGTCCCGACCCGCAGACCTTGTTGACGGTGAGCGCGGAGACGCTCGGCGGCAGTCCCGACTTCAGCGCCGCCTGGCGCGCCGGCGCCTGGCCCACGCCGCCCTGGATGACGTTCCCCATGATCACTTCCTGCACGTCGTCCGCGGCGATGCCCGCGCGCTCGACGGCCGCGCGAATCGCCACCGCGCCCAGCTCCGGCGCGGCCAGCGACGACAGACCGCCGAGGAACTTTCCGATCGGCGTTCGTGCCGCCGATACGATCACCGGAATGCGCGAGGAATCCGCCATCATCGTGCGAGAAACGAGAAAACGTCACCAGCCCGCGATCTCGGAAGTTATCCCGGCACGCGGAGTCGTACAACGGCGGCCGGCTATGTGCGCACGCGCTGCCTCGCCTCCTCCGCCACGCGGGCGATGAACGACGCGACGGGCAGGATCTCCTGCTTCTTCCCCGCGCCGCGGCTGCGCACGGCCAGCGTCCCGGCGTCCGCCTCGCGCTTCCCGACCACCGCCATGTACGGCACCTTCATCACCTCGGCCTCGCGGATGCGATAGTTGAGCGTCTCGGCGCGGTCGTCCAGCGTGACGCGCAGCCCGGCCTCACGCATCCGACGGGCGACGTCGGCCGCGGCGTTCCGCACCTCGTCCGAGATGGGCAGCACCCGAACCTGCTCCGGCGCGAGCCACACGGGGAACGCGCCGGCGAAGTGCTCGATGAGGATCGCGATGAAGCGCTCGAAACTCCCGCTGACGGCGCGGTGAATGATCACCGGCCGATGCTCGGCATTGTCCTCGCCGACGTACAGCAGGTCGAAGTTCTCCGGGTTGGCATAGTCCAGCTGGATGGTTCCGAGCTGCCACGCGCGCCCCAGCGAATCGGTGACATCGAAGTCGATCTTCGGCCCGTAGAACGCGCCGTCGCCCGGCTTCAGCTCGTACGGCATCCCCGTCGCGTCGAGCGCGGCGCGCAGGGCCGCCTCGGCCTGGTCCCACATCGCGTCCGTCCCGATGCGCTGCGGGGGCCGTGTGGCGAACTTGATCGCTGCCGAGAGGCCGAACGTGTCGTAGTAGCGCAGGATGAACTGCACGAGAAAGCGCACCTCCTCCTCGATCTGTGCCTCGCGAAGGAAGATGTGGCAGTCGTCCTGCTGAAACTGCCGCACGCGCGTGAGACCGGACAGCGCGCCCGTGAGCTCGTTCCGCTCCAGCACGTCGAACGTGGTGAACCGCAGCGGCAGCTCGCGATACGAGTGCCGCTTCGCCAGGTACATGAGATAGTGCGAGGGACAGTTCATCGGCTTGAGCGACATGTCGTGCTCGTTCGTCTCCCGGTCGAGCACGAGGAACATGTTCTCGCGATACTTCCCCCAGTGGCCGGACTGCTGCCAGAGTGCCTTGTCGTACAGCAGCGGCGTCTTGATCTCCTGGAACTTCTCGCGCTGCAGCTCGCGCACGTAGTCGATGAGCGAGTTGTAAATCACCGTGCCGCGCTCGGTCCAGAACGCCGCGCCGGGCGAGACGGGGTGGAACATGAAGAGGTCCAGCTCCCGGCCGAGCTTCCGGTGGTCGCGCTTCCTGGCCTCCTCGATGCGAAAGAGGTACGCGTCCAGGTCCTCCTTTTTCCACCACGCCGTGCCGTAGATGCGCTGCAGCTGCTGCCGCCGGACGTCGCCGCGCCAGTAGGCGGGCGCGGCGCTCAGCAGCTTCACGTTCCTGACGTACGACGTGTCCGGCACATGCGGGCCGCGGCACAGATCGAGGAACGGCCCGTCCGTGTAGGTGGAGATCACCTCGTCGTCGGCCAGCTCGCTCAGCCGCTCGAGCTTGAGGGGGTCGTCCACGAACCGCTGCTGCGCCACGGCCCGGCTCACCTCCTCGCGCACGAACGGCAGCTGCTCCGCGGCCACCGCGTGCATCTCCGCCTCGAAGGCCGCGAGGTCCTCCGGCGTGAAGGGATGCTCCACCTCGAAGTCGTAGTAGAAGCCGTCCTCGATGGCGGGGCCGAAGCCGATCCTTGCCTCCGGCCGCAGGCGCCGCACCGCCGTCGCCAGCACGTGCGCCGCGGAGTGCCGCAGCACGTCGAGCGCCAGCGGATCCTTCTGCGTGAGCACGCGAAAGCGGCCGCCCGCGCGCAGCGGCGTCATGAGATCCTGCACATGGCCGTTCACCTCGACGGCCACGGCGTCGCGGAGCAGCCGCTCGCCGATCGCGCGCACCACCTCGCGCGGCGGCGTGCCGTACGGCACGGACCGTTCGGAGCCGTCGGGTAGGATGAGCGTGAGCGAATCATGGCGCTCGGCGGATCGATCAATCATGAGCGAAGCAGATGCGGGCCAACGCGAATGCGCCGCGGAACGCGGCACGCGGGCAGCGGGCGACAGCGGGCTACAGCAGGGGCGTGATCCCTCGCGCGTAGCGGAGGTACAGCAGGATGCCGGCGGCCAGGGCCACCAGGATCGCGATCCAGGCGACGAATCGCAGGATCGCCACGCGCCGGGATTTCGGCGCTTCGGGACTCTCCAGTGGCGGAGCGTGCATGCGGTGCGAAGCGGAATCGTGGTCGAAGGATGAGAGCGTCAGGTGGCCTTCTTCTTGCACCGCTCTCGCGTGATGACTCGTCGCAAGTTATCCTTCCGCAACAACCTCCGCCACAGGGACACTCCGCTGATGTCACGTTTTCGCTATCGCGATGATGACGAGTCGTCGGCCGGCACGATCGCTGGCGTGCTGGCGGGTGCGCTCGCCGGCTTTGCGGTGGGCATGCTGGTCGCGCAACGCGTGGGCGGGATCGGCGGCCTCACCTCACGGCTGCGCCGTCGCGGCGCCGCGGCCGGCCGCGGATACGCTGAGGACGCGGACGAGGCCGAGGAGCTCGACGAATACGAGACCGACGAGCTGGTGGACGAGGAGGCGGGCGAGCCGCTGGAGGAGCGCGTGCTCGAGGCATTCCGCAACGATCCCACCCTCAGCGAGCGCGCCGTGGACATCGGCGAGCTGCGCGAGGGCGTGATCGAGCTCGCCGGCTGGGTGGAGACCGACGACGAGGCACGCCATGCGGTGACGATCGCGCGCGGCGTGCCGGGCGTGGACACCGTGGTGAATCGCATCACGGTGGGCGAGGACGAGCGCCGCTTCGGCGAGAGCGCGCGGCGCGTGGACGAAGGGGACCCGGCGCTCACCGAGGCACGCTGGGAAGGCCAGCGCGTCGGCACGGGCCGGCGCCGGCAGGGCACATCGGCGGAGATGGACCGGCATGCCGATCCCAAGGTGGACCTGGAGCAGCGCTGGCTCGCCACCGACGCGAACCTCGACAGCGCCGCCGAGGATGTGGAGGCGATCGCCGAGCGCCGGCGCAGCACCAAGCGGGCGGCCCGCGCTGACCGGACCGGCGGCGGACCGGTGGCGCCGACGGGGGTACCCAAGGGCGATCACGTAGCATCGCCGCGCGAGGCCGACGAACGGACCGCGCGCAACGAGGCGGCTCGTGACACTGGCGGCGTGCGCGCCAACTTCGGCGACGTGGATCGGACCTGATCCAGCCGCCTCCCGCGCACCACCCGACGAGCCGCAGCCCTGCGGCTCGTTTGCTCTTTTATGGGGGTCTTTCCCCGGGTTAGATATCTCGCATGCTCGACCTTCCCGATCGCTACGACCCCGCGGCCACGGAGGCAGAGATCTACGCGCGCTGGCTCGCGCACGGCTGCTTCACGGCCGACGCGGCGCGCTCCACGCGGGTGGGGGGCGCCGCGGAGCCGTTCACCATCGTGATGCCCCCGCCCAACGTCACGGCCATCCTGCACGTGGGGCATGGGCTCAACAACACGGTGCAGGACGTGCTCGTGCGCTGGGCGCGCATGCGCGGCAGCGATGCGCTCTGGGTGCCGGGCACCGATCACGCCGGCATCGCCACCCAGAACGTCGTGGAGAAGCTCCTGGCCCAGGAGGGGCGGACGCGCTTCGACGTGGGCCGCGCCGCGTTCGTGCAGCGCACCGAGCAGTTCGTGGAGCAGACGGGCGGCGTGATCCTCCAGCAGCTGCGGGCCATCGGGGCGTCCGCCGACTGGACGCGCACGCGCTACACGCTCTCCCCCGACCTGTCGCGCGCCGTGCGCGAGGCGTTCGTGCGCCTGTACGAGCGGGGGCTGGTGTACCGCGGGCACCGCGTGATCCACTGGTGCCCGCGCTGCCTCACGTCGCTCAGCGACGAGGAGGCGGAGTTCACGGACGAGCCGGGGCAGCTATACCAGATTGCGTATCCCCTCTCGGACGAGCCCGCGCGCGCCCTGGTGGTGGCGACGACGCGGCCGGAGACCATGCTCGGAGACGTGGCCCTCGCCGTGAACCCGGCCGACGCGCGCTATCGGGAGCTGGTCGGACGGACCGTTCGGCTGCCGATCGTGGGGATCGACATCCCGATCATCGCCGACGAGTACGCGGACCCCGCGTTCGGCACGGGCGTGGTGAAGATCACCCCCGCGCACGACGCCAACGACTTCGAGGTGGGGCGTCGGCACCATCTCCCCATGCCGGTGGTGATCGACGCGCAGGGCGCCATGGCGGAGGAGCAGGAGGCCGCGGGGCGCGTCCCGCCCGACCTCCACGGCGTGGACCGCTTCGCGGCCCGCGAGCAGATCGTGGAGCGGCTGCGCGCGTCGGGCGCGCTGGTCCGGGTGGAGCAGCACCCGCACGCGGTGCGCCACTGCTACCGGTGCGATACGGTGGTGGAGCCGCGCCTCTCCGACCAGTGGTTCGTGAAGATGGCGCCACTCGCCGAGCCGGCGCTCCAGGCCGTGCGCGGCGGCACGGTGCGCATCCTGCCCGAGCGGTGGGAGGCCGTGTACGTCAACTGGCTGGAGAACATCCGCGACTGGAACATCTCGCGGCAGCTCTGGTGGGGACACCGCGTCCCGGTGTGGTACTGCGACGACTGCGATCCGCCGCAGCAGGTCATCGTGAGCCGGGAGGACGTCACGCGCTGCCCCTACTGCGACGGCCCGGTGCGGCAGGACGAGGACGTGCTCGACACCTGGTTCTCGTCGTGGCTCTGGCCCCTGTCCACGCTCGGCTGGCCCGACGCGGAGGCGCGCGATCTGGCCGCGTTCTATCCCACCGACGTGCTGGTGACGGCGCCGGAGATTCTCTTCTTCTGGGTGTCGCGGATGATCATGGCGGGGTACGCGTTCATGGGACGGGCGCCGTATCACACCGTGTATCTTCACGGCACCGCGCGCGACACGCAGCATCGCAAGATGTCCAAGTCGCTCGGCAACGGCATCGATCCGCTGGACGTGGTGCGCCTGTACGGCGCCGACGCACTGCGCTGGACGCTCGTTGCCGGGATGGGGCTGGGCACCGACGTCATCCTCGACCCCGCCGACCTGGAAAAGTCCTTTGCGCCCGGACGCAACTTCGTCACCAAGCTGTGGAACATCGGCCGCTTCCTGCTCTCCAACCTGGGTGACGCGCCGGTGCAGCCGCTGGCGACCGTCGAGCCCGCGCTTCTGTCGCGCGCGGATGCCTGGATCCTGGAGCGGCTGCGCCTGGCCGTCGCCGAATGCGACGCCGCACTCGGGCCGCTGCGGCCCACCGCCGCCGCCGCACCTCCGGATCTGCACGCCTGGCGTCCCGACGAGCGCGTCGCGGGGATGCGGCTCAACGAGTACGCGGAAACCGCGCGCCGCTTCGTGTGGAACGAGCTCGCCGACTGGTACCTCGAGACGACCAAGGGACGCCTGGCCGGGACGAACGCCGCGGATCGCGAGGCCGCGCGCGCTGTCCTCGTGCACGTGTTCGACGGCGCGCTGCGCCTGCTCCACCCGGTGGTGCCGTTCATCACCGAAGCGTTGTGGCAGCGGTTGCCGATCGCCGGGCGCGCGCCGGATAGCTTTCTGATTCGCGCGCCGTGGCCCGCGCCCGGTGTCCCGGCGCACGGCCCTCGTGAGGCGGAGGAGTTCGACATCGTGCGTGCAGCGGTGCTCGCCATCCGGCAGATTCGCGGCGACTACAACCTGCCGCCGGGCAGGACCATCGACGTGGTGATCGTCTCCCCGGACGGC
>DATEPM010000056.1:0-33665 GCA_035273185.1 Gemmatimonadaceae bacterium | reverse complement strand
TTCTCGCAGCTCCCGCTCTTCTCGCAGCTCCCGCTCTTCTCGCAGTTCCCGCTCTTCTCGCAGCTCCCGCTCTTCTCGCAGTTCCCGGTCTTCTCGCAGCTCCCGCTCTTCTCGCAGCTCCCGCTCTTCTCGCAGCTCCCGGTCTTCTCGCAGTTCCCGCTCTTGTCGCACCTCCGCTCTAATGAATCCTGTCCTGCCTCTGCTTTTTTTGCTCGGCGGCGCCGTGGTAGCGGGCGCGCAGGGAGTGGAGCTCGGCGTCGATCATGTCGGCATCGCCGTCGGTAACGTGCCACGCTTCACCGGGCTGCGGCTCAACTTCCGCGACCGCGGGCTGCAGTACGTGAAGGGAGTGAACGCGACCATCTGGAGCCCGTACGAGCCGGCGACCGGCAGCGTCGACGGGGTGGCCCTTGGGCTGCCGGTGACGGGGGCGGGGCGGATCTCCGGACTCGCGCTCGGAGTGCTCGGCGTGGGCGCCACCGACCGCATCGAGGGCATCGCAGTCGGCGGGCTGGGGCTCGGTGCCGGCGGAGCGGTGCGGGGGCTGGCCATAGGTGGCCTCGGTGTCGGTACGGGCAGTGACCTTACCGGAATCGCGGCCGGCGGCCTGGGGGTCGGAGGCGGCGGCCGGATGCACGGTTTGATGATTGGCGGCCTGGGCGTGGGCGGCGGCGGAAGCATCCAGGGGATCGCCCTCGGCGGGCTTGGCGTGGCAGCCGGCGGCGGTATGCGGGGAATGTCCATCGGCGGTCTCGGGGTGGGCAGCGGTGCAGATCTCACCGGCCTCTCGATAGGCGGGCTCGGGGTAGGCGGTGGAGGGCGCGTGGAGGGTATCACCATCGGCGGCCTGGGCGTGGGCGCTGGTGGATCGCTGCGCGGATTGAGCATCGGCGGCGTGGGGGTGGGCGTCGGCGGCGACATGACGGGCATCAGCATCGGGGGTGTCGGCGTGGGCGCAGGCGGCAGGCTGAAGGGCCTGGCGATCGCCGGCGTGGGCGTGGGCGCACCGGAGCTTCAGGGCATCGTTCTCACCGGCATCGGCGCGGGAGCGGAGCACGCGAAGGGCGCGGTGCTCGCGCCCGCCTACTTCAAGATCGAGGATGGCGGGACGTTCACGGGGGGATCGCTGAGCTTCTTCAACCGGATTCTCGGCACGCAGCACGGCCTGACCATCGGCGTGATCAACTACGCGCGCGACCTGCACGGCGTACAGCTCGGCCTCATCAACATCCTGGACCGGCCCGGCGGCAGGCGGGTGCTCCCGCTAATCAACTTCGCGCACTGACGCACGCGATCATCCGCATGGTCCAGCTCGTCCGCTTCGGCAAACGTTCTGGATTGACGGCTTCGAGAGAGCATCGCATCTTCCTGTCGCGGTCGGGAGAACGGTCGATACCCGATCGTGATGTCTCCGGCGGGACGCTGTCCGGAGGCAACTCGGCGGTAGTTCGGCACTGGCCGAGACGGTTGTGAGCTCGCCGGCCACAACTGAGCGCTTCGAGGTACACGAGGCACCTGAGTCGAGACCGTACGACGAGGGCAAGGGAAGTCGATCAGGCCACGCACGTCGTGGCGCCGATCCGAACGATCGAATCCCGCCGGCGGAACGAGCCCCGCAGTTCGCGACGTGTCGCGACTGCGGGGCTTCGCTTTTCTCCCCGCGGCACCGGCCACGCCAGTTCATGAGAGCTCGTCTCGCGAACGAGCCTCGCCTGGCGTCCTCCATAGCATCGCGCGCGCGGGTTGCGCTAGGATTCCTCGCTCGTCACTCGTGTGCCGAGTTTCCCGCGGCGCGCGCCCGCGAGCCGCGTGCGCCACGTCACAACGCCGCGACACCGCCGCTCCCATCGCCCGCCCCCAACTGGCATCGCCGCCAGTAACGTACTCCACGCCGGCCCAGCTGCATCGCCATGCTGTCTCGCCAAACCGCCAACTGCCCGCACGACCGTCGCCCCGGGATGATCTGCCTGCACTGCCGCCACGCGGAGCGTGAGGCGGCACGCGCCCGGCGGCGCACGGTGGCGGCGCGCGCCGGTGTGCTCGCTGGATTTCTGGCGCTGCTCGCGGGAGGGGCAGTCGCCGGCGCGGGGGCGCTGCAGGAGCATGGCGTGGCTTCGGCGCGTGCGGCAGCGCCGCCAAGCCGCTCGGCCACGAAGACGAGCGTCGCGCGGAAATCCGCGGACTCGCAGATGGTATCGAGGCAGCTCGCGGCGGCCCCCGCGGCCGAATCCGCATCCGCCGGCGCGGCGCCGCGTGCGGTGCAGGCCGGAACAGCCGGGGGTCCGCCGGTGTCCGGGGCATCGCAGGGCGCCACGGAGCCTGCGGCCACACCGCTCGTGACACCGACGCGGCTGGCGCCGGTGATCGCGGACGGGCGCACGGAGCTCGGCGATTCGCTCTACGCCACGCGCAGCGGCGACACGGTATATGTCTACTTCGATACGCAGGTGACCCGCACGCGCCGGCGCGACAAGTTCGAGCGCGTGGTGCGCAGCACCCTGCCCCGGGTATTCGGCGCCGCCGCCGACTCCGCGCTCGGGGCGATGCCGGAAGGCGCGCTCACCAGTTCGGGCGATCTCCTCTCCGAGCTGCCGGCGCGCGGCATTCGCGTTGCGCTCTCCGGCGGACGCACGCTCGTGCTCTGGCCGGAGACGCGGCCCGGCCGGGACGGCCCGCTCGTCGTGTCCTACCGCGCCGTCGCGGGGCGCTGAGGGGCGCCGGCCAGGAGCGGCCAGGGATCCACCGGCGTGCCCTTCCACCACTGCGACACGTCGTCGCTGCGCGCGATGGCGAAGTGCAGATGTGGCGTACTGGCCGGGGCATTGCCGGTGGTCCCCACGAACCCGATGACCTCTCCCCGGGCGAGCGGCGCGCCCTCGCGGAGGCCGGGTGCGTAACGGTCCAGGTGAGCGTAGAGCAGGATGAAGCGCCGCGTGGAATCGGCCGCGTACACCATCAGCCCGCCCGCTACGCTATTGTGAAGCTTCAATACCGTGCCGGGCGTCGCGGAGTGGATCGGGGTGCCGCGCGGCGCGAGGATGTCGAGCGCCTGGTGCGTATGGCCCGCACGGGGCGCCGTGAAGGAGTCGGGAATCCTCGCCACGTCCACGCCGGCGATCGGCACGATCAGCTCCGCGCGCAGCGCACGCAGCGCGGCGGCACTGGACGCGGGCGGGGACGGGGACGCGGAACCGGGTGTTGCGGCGGGGGCGCCGGGGGTGCCGGGGGCTGACGCATCCAGTCCTGTGAGCGGGTCGACGGCCAGCGCCCGCGCCGAGCTGTCGGCCGCCGCCATCGAGTCGCGCAGACGCGCGCTGTCCGTCGTCAGCGCCGCGTCGCCGCCGCTGGCCGTCGCGTGGACGCCGCGCGGCCCGCGGGTGCTCGCGCCCACCATGTAGCCGATGGCGAACACCAGCGCCAGCACGAACACTCCTTGGAGGATACGCCAGCCGCGCGGTCGCATACGTGCCGCCGACCAATGCGAGAGTCACGCCATTCAGAATGGCGGATGCGGGATGGGGGACGCGTTGAATTGGGTACGGCGGTCCCTGTCACGCATCCCACATCCCCCGTCCCCTGCCCCCATCGTTCACCGTTCGACGATGATCAGAAAGCGCGATGGGGCCCAGAAGTGATCGGCGTTCTTGATCTTGAGGTTCCCGCGGAAGCTCGTGCCGTCGCGCTCCGGCACGTCGGCATCGTCCAGGCTCTGGCGTGAGACGATGGTGTACTGGCGCGTGCTGTCGGGCACCGGGATCTCGTGCACGTCGCGCACGTCGATGGCGGTGAACGCGTCGCTGTCGAGGCTGCGGGCGGGGAGCAGCAGGCGGCCGGGGTGCGCGATGAGCAGGTTGGCGCCGCCCTCCTTCACGACGATGCCCTTCTTCACCAGATCGTCCTCACGCCCGATCACGTAGTACGCGCGGCTGAAGGCCGCACGCGCGACGGTGAGCTCCTTGTCCAGGCTGTCCACGTGCGTCTGCAGCAGGGCGATGGTCTGCGCCTGCTGCTCGATCTGCTGCGTCAGCGTGGCGATGCGCTGGCCGGCGCTGTCCAGCTGCGCCGCGAGCCTGGTGTTCTCACCCACAAGCTGCTTCTCGCGCTCCCGCGCGTCGGCCAGCTCCCGCGCGGTGATGCGGGCGCGCTCCACGAGCGAGTTCACGCGAATGAGCATCTCCTTGCGGGCACGCACCTGGTCCTGGATGGGACTCTCCGACGCCTGCCGGGCCTTCCTGCCCTTCGGCAGTCCCTTCACCTTCGAGATGGACTTGTCCACCTGATCGATGAAGTCGTCCGCCTGGGCCACGACGTTCGAGAGCGAATCGCGCTGGGATTCGAGCCGGGACATGAGCTCACGCTGATGCGACGCGAGCGCGGTGGCGCTGTCGGCACGCGCCTTCTCCTTGGCGGAGGTGCAGGCGAAGGTGAGCGGGACGAGTGCCACGAGGGAGAGACGACGAATCATGGAAGAACACCTCGGAAAGCGGTGCAGATCACAATCGGCGGGCGACTCCCCGCCTGCATCGGAACGGCGGGCGAGGCCCGCCTGGTAGCCTGTAGATGGACGATTTGCGAGGGCGGCCGTCATAACTATTCCGCCCCATCGCGCGCGAGCTCCGGGAGCACGACCTTCGGCATCTCCCCCGAGCGCATGCTCATCGTGGCGTCCCACGCGCGCGCGCGATTGCGGCCGGTGCGCTTGGCCGCGTACAGCGCCTCGTCGGCGCGCAGCTTCAGCTCCTCGGCCACGCTCTTGGCCCGGTCGCCGAGGGCAGCGCGATCGCCCGTGGACACCACGCCGATGCTCACGGTGAGCTGGAGATCACGGCCATTCACGTGGAAGGTGTGCTGGCTGAACGTCGCGCACAGGCGGTCGGCCAGCTGGAACGCGCCGGTGCCGGTGGTGTCGGGCAGCAGCATGCTGAACTCCTCACCCCCGGAGCGCGCGACCACGTCCCCCGCGCGCGCCGACTGGATGAGCAGCGCCCCGAACTCGCGCAGCACCGCGTCGCCCGCGAGGTGTCCCCGCGAGTCGTTGACTTCCTTGAAGTGGTCCAGATCGATCGCGAGCAGCGACAGCTTGCTGCCGGCGCGCGCCGAACGCGCCACCTCGCGCGCGAGCGCCTGATCGAACCCGCGGCGATTGAGGCAGTTGGTGAGCGGATCCGTGAGCACCATGCTCTCGAGCTGGCTGCGAACGCGGTTGTACACGCGGCCCACCAGCGTGATGGCGTCGGGCCGCTCGTCGGCGGCGACGTCGTACGTCTGTGAGAAGTCGCCCTCCTCCACGCGCTCGAACAGCGCGGCGATGTTGTTCAGCCGCCGGCGGAAGCTGCCGTACTGCAGCACGAACACCGCCGCGGCCAGGGCGAACACCACCACCGACCAGACCTCCTCCGGCCACGCCAGGTGCGCGCCGCGGTGCATCATCGTGCGCACCAGCCAGAGATAGCCCGCCACCACGAGCCCGCCGGCGAACGCGGCCTGCCCCGGCCCGAAGTACGTCTCCGTGAGGTGCAGGACGAGGAAGGCGAAGATGAGAATGCGATCGAAGTACTGCGGCGGCGACGCGACGGCGGTGGACCCGAAGATGAACAGGATGTCGGCCAGCACCGTGAGCGCAACGGCCCAGCTGGGCGCGCGGTCCAGCCGCTGCACCAGCCATGTGAGAATGGTGATGGCGGCGAGATACAGGCAGACGCCCTCGAGCAGGTACAGCGCGTTCCCCTGCAGAATGCGATGCCGCTGCAGCACGAATTCCACGCCGCCGGCCAGCAGGGCGACCATCATGCGCACCCGGCTCTGCCAGAGCAGGATCTCGGCGTTGACGTTCGCCCGCGACGGGCTGGTGGAGCTCACGACGAGGGCCGCGGCAGAGGACGGGAGTGAGACGGCGGGGCGGTGCAACCCGTTACTAGATTTGACGAACGCGTTGCCGCGGGGTCACCCTGGGTCCATGGTCCTCATGAACGTTTCCGATCTCGAGTCGCTGCCGCCGGAGCTCGCCGCCCGGTCCATCTCGAAGCTGCAGATCGTTCTTCCGCTCGACGAGGCCGCACGCGCGGTGGAGCACCTCACCGCCGCTGGCCGCCGGCTGGAGGCGTGGGAAGGCTGGGTGCAGTTCGCCGATGGCGGCCGCACGAAGTCGTTACGACATCCGGGCTCGTTCGTGCTGCCTTCGGACGCGGCGCGCGCGGCGCGCGTGGGCACCGAGAGCATGCGGCAGGCACAGGCCGTGTGGGATCGCGCGCCGGAGTATCCGGGCGCCACCCTGTACTTCTCGCTCTCGTTCACGACCGCCTGACGCGTCATCGGCGGCCCCGACCGGAGATCCCTGGATGGTCAAGCCATGATGGCGCTGTCGCGCTGGGCGCTGGCCGCCGGCGGTGTCGCGGCGGGCCTCATGCTGGCGGGGCGTGCCGGCGCCCAGGAGCACGCGGGCGCGCCGGTGGATGTGAAGCAGTTCCGCTATGCGCGGAGCATTCCCGCCGGCGATTCCGGTCTCGTGGTGGTGGCGCTCGACGCGGCGGTGCTGGCACACAGCACGCGATCGGATCTGCGGATCGCCACCGCCGGCGGCCGGCAGGTGCCGTACCTCGTGGACCGTGCCAGCGAGCCGCTCGTCCTGCCGCTGCCCGTCCCGTGTCCCATCGCGGGCACGTCCGTGGTGGACGATATCGCGGGCACGCCCGCCGGCGCACGCTCGCGCTATCAGCTCCAGCTGCCTTACCGTGGGCTGCCCGAAGCCACACTCGTGCTGGAGACTGCCCAGCGGGTGTTCGAGCGGCGAGTGAGCGTGGCCATACCGGGCGCGCGCGCGGAAACCGGCCGGCAGCGGCGCGTGACGGGCGAACAGGTAATCGCGAGCGCGCTCTGGCGGCATGCCAGCCCCGATTCGGCCGCGGCGCGGCTCACGCTCGCGCTGCCTCCGCTGCCCGACTCGCAGCTCGTGCTGATCGTGGACGAGGGCGACAATCGCGCCCTGCCGATCACGGCGGCCGCGCTGCGGCTGCCGGCCTACCAGATGCGCTTCTATCGAGAGGCGGGCGCCGCGCTGACGCTGCTGTACGGCCAGCCGCGGCTGAACGCGCCCCGCTACGATCTCGCGCTCGTGGCATCGCGGTTGGCAGATCGCCCGCTGCACACGGTGGCGCTGGGCCCCGAGCGTGCGGTGCCGCATGTTGCGCGGCCTACCCCTCTCGTCGTCTTCTGGAGCGCGCTGGTGATCGCCGTCACACTGCTGCTCGCGCTGCTCGCGCGGCTGCTGCGGCAGGGCGGTTCACCGGATGGCGCGGCAGCCGCCGCGGCGCACACGGTCCCACCGCCTTCCTCCGAGTGACCCCGGACCGCGAGCCGGGCGCCACGCACAAATACTGATGACCTCCACTCCCGTTCAGCCCCTGCTCATCTGCGGGATGCCCGCCAGCGGCAAGACGAGCTTCGGCGACTGGCTGCGCGACACGCGCGGCTACCTGCACCTGGACCTCGAGGCGGCCGACTGCCTCACGTCCACGGGGCTGCCGCCCTTCTGGACGGACAAGGAGCGCATCTCTGCGCTGGACTCCGGCCGGGTGCGCGAGCTCGTGCGGCACCTGAAGACGCTGGCGAAACCGGTGGTGATGACCTGGGGGTTCCAGCCGGACCTCACCGATTTCGTGCGCGAGATGACGGGCTTCGGCGTGACGGCCTGGTGGTTCGAGGCCGACCGTCTGGCCGCGCGGCATCGCTACGCCACGCGCGGCACGGTACTGCGCAACGGCATCTACACCCGGGGCAAGCCCGACACCACGCTGTTCGACCGCTACGTGTCGGCGGTGTCGAGCAACTGGGCGCGCATCGCTCCCCTGTTCGGCGAGCGCATCATCCGCACCCTCGGTCCCGACGGACGCTACGCGGACCCGGTGACGGTGTACGATCGCATCGAGGCCGGCATGCGGGCGGTGGCGTAAGCCGTCCGCTATTTCACGATGCCGATCACGATCTCCAGCACGATCAACGCGATGATGGCCACCTCGAGGAGCTCGGCGCGGGCGGCCTGGGCCTCGGCGTTGAACATCGTATAGGTCTCGCGAACGATCGCCAGCTTGCGCTCGATGCCGCGGCGCCAGGCGGTGCCGCGGAAGAGCTCCAGCGCGGCCACGTAGATCCGCGCGAGATACACGTCGTCCGTCACCTTGAGCGCGTTCTCCACACGCTCCACGGTCTCGGTGATGTCAGCCACGCGCGTCTGCAGCCCGGCGAGCAGGGGGCGGTAGCGGAAGGTGGGGAGCGGGAACATACGGGCGCGCGCCGCGGCCACGCGATCGTACATCACCGGCAGGTCGGCATCGAGCAGCGCGTCGTACACCCGGAGCTCGAGCAGCTGCGCGTTCGCGAACTCGAGGATGTACTCCACGTCGCGATCATCGCCGCGCGGCTCCAGCACGAGCGCGTTGTCCCAGGTGAGGATCGTGAGGTCGTCCGGGTAGTACGAGAACCGGTGCGGCAGCAGCTCGCGCCGCGCGTCGCTCGAGAGCGGCCGGCGCTCGTGCAGCAGCAGCGGCACGAGGTGCTCGTCGGTGAGCACGTCGGGTGACACCGGAGCTCCCGCCGCGTCGGCGAGGCGCGTGATGCGAAACACGACGTAGTCCTCCACGACGGGCGCCAGGTTCGGGCGCTGCACCGCGGGCCGCACGCGCTCGCGCAGCAGCGCGAGCTGGCGCTCGAAGAGCGGCGCCAGCTCCGGGGACCGATCCAGCGCCGTACCGAACGCGGAGAAGTCGCTCCACGGCAGCTCCGCCGACGCCGGCACGTGCAGCTGCAGCGAGCAGGTGCCGAAGTCGAAGAGCCGCGCCGAGATCGTCGCCGGGTATTCCACGCCGCCGATGGTCAGCTGCTCGGTGCCGAGCGCGATCGCGACCGGGGGATTCTGGATCTGCAGCGCCTGCGCCTCGCTGCGGGCCGGCCGCACGCGCTCGGTGGCGGCCGGCGCCAGCAGCTCGCGCACGCGCTCGAGATCCACCGCGTAACCGATGTCGTACAACCGGTACGCGATGGCCGCGCCGTCCACGCGCAGCTCGCCGCCCGTGCGCGCCCCCGGGCCCGGCTGGGTCTCCGCGGGGGCGTCGGTGCGGCTCTCGATGCGTGCCTCGGTCGTCATGCGTCTCTGGGCTGCTCCAAGATGACCAGAGACGAGCAACCGGCGCAAACGTCGCGCGCGCCTACGCCGGCACGCGCGATCCCGCGCCGATCACCTGTTCCGCGAAGCGCTCCATCTCCTCGAGCTGCGGGCTGCACTGGAGCAGCAGCAGGTCGACGCCGGCGTCGGCGAACGCGTGCACGCGCTCGCTCACCTGCTCCGGCGTGCCCACCAGGCCGGCGCGCAGGCCGCGATTCGAGACGGAGTAATCCTCCAGCGACACGCGCTGCTCCAGCTTCGTGTTGCCGATCCAGTCCTGGTAATTGCGGTACCCCGGCGACCCCGGCGCCACGTTCGTGATGCGCGCCAGCTCGCGCTGCGCCTCCGCCTCGGTGTCGCGCACGATGGCGTACGCCGCGACGCCGAAGGCGAGGGGCGGCAGGGTCTCGCCGGTCTCGCGCTCGAGTTCGCGCGAAGCCGCTTCCCGGCGCTGCTGCAGGTCCGCGATCTTGGGCGCGATGCGGTCGGGCGGGTCGCCGTGCATCACGTACGCATCGCACTTGCGCGCGATCAGCGACTTCGCGGTCTCCGATTCGCCGCCCGCGTAGATGGTGGGCCGCGGCCGGAACCGCCGCGCCTCGGTGGGCACCGGCTTGGGCTCCAGCACCAGATCCTCGGCGCGGTAGTACCGGCCGCTGTACGAGAACTGCGATTGGTGCCATGCGCCGTCCACGACGTCCAGCCACTCGCCGGTGCGGGCGTACCGGTCGTCGTGCTCGTCGAACGCGGCGCCGTACCGGCGCGCCTCGTCCTTCCACCAGGCGGAAACCACGTTCAGGGCGAGCCGGCCCGCGGAGATCTGGTCGATGTTGGCCGCCTGCTTGGCCAGGATGGCGGGCGGATGGAAGGACGGCCGCACCGCCACCATCAGCTCCAGGCGTTCGGTGACCGCGGCGAGCGCCGCCGCGGTGGACCACGCATCCAGCGACGGTGCCTCGATGCCCTTGATGTCGTTGAGCAGCAGCTCGGCGATGAGTGTTATGTCATAGCCGATCTGCTCGCTGCGCCGGGCCAGCCGCTGCACGTAGCGCCACGACGCCTCCATGCCCTCGTCCTCCACGTTGCGCAGCCAGCCGCCGAAGACGGGAAGCCAGTAGCCGTATCTCATAGGGCGTACGAAGTGGGGCGGAGGGCTTCGGGTGGGGCGGAGGGCGTGGAACGGAGGGCGGCGGGCTGTGGATGCAGGGCCTCGTGAGCGCCTGGAGCGCCCGCCGGGGCGAGCAGGGCGTCGGTCGTGCCTCCCCACGCCCTCCGCCCCCCGCTCCCAGCTCTGCCCTCCAGCCAGTCCACCAGCGTCACGAACGGATCGAAGCCGATCACGTTCGGGGCGTCGGCCACGAAGTTCGAGAGCGCGTTCACGTCGTAGAAGTAGTGCCGCCCGTCGCGGTCGTCGACGAGAAGTTCGATGCCTCCGACGTCCAGCTGCGCGGCCTGCGCGATGCGCTCCACCTGCGCGATGATCTCCGCGCTGGGGGTGGTCCCCTCCACGCGGAGGCCGGTCCGCGGGGCATCCACGGCGCAGGCGGCGCGCACGAGCTCCACGCCGTCCGTGCGCTGGCATGCGTCCGCGGGGCACAGGTCGAAGGAGCCGGTGGCGGGATACACGTCGATCGCATAGAGGTACTTTCCGCCCAGCGTCTCCACGCGCGTGATGTGGCCGTCGCGCAGCGGTGCCGATTCCTGGACGAGCGCCGTGCCGTCGATGCCGAGGGACACCTCGCCGCGCGCGACGGCACCGGCCAGTGCGTCCTCGGACTCGTAGCGGACGATTCCCGCCCCCGATCCACCGATGTTCGCCTTGACGAGCACGGGATAGCGCAGGCGCGCCGCACGCACGGCGGCCACCGCGCCGCCGGGGTCGTTGATGACGCGCGATGCGGGATACGGCAGCCCCAGCGAGGCCAGCAGATCGAGCTGCGACGCCTTGGAGAGCTCCAGCGCGTAGACGGTGGCGCCATTCACGGTTGGAATGCCGAGGCGCTCGAGATGCCGCAGCCAGTGCAGGGTGTAGAAGGTGGATTGCGCGTGGCCGCGCAGGTACGCGGACGGGCTCGCCCGGTTGAACACCAGCGAATACGGCACGTCGTCGGCGCGCTCCGCGGGATCGTACGCGTGCGACGCAGCATCCAGTCGTGCGACAGGGAGCCCGCGGCGATCCAGCTCCGCGAACAGCGGCTTGAACCAGTCGGGGTGCTCGTGGTAGATGGCGATGGGCCTGGTCGATGTGGCGCTCATGTACTCCGTCCTCCGTCCGAGAAGAGCTCAACCCGCTGACTCGCCGGGAGGTTCGGGCTCGGAGGAGCGGCAGACGCCGCACATCGCGACCCTGGCCGTGCCGCGTCGCGTGCGCGCGCGGTCCTGGCGAGAGAGATGCCGCACCGCGCGAAGTACGTCGACGTCGGCGGATCGCCGCTGGGCGGCAGCGCCGCGCGCGGAGAGCCAGCCGGATCAACAACGAAGCCCGGTGCAGCATTGCGGCCGCCCGGGCATTCGCGTTTTAGCACATTGTTTTACGTGGCGGCAATAGGCGGCAAATCACCACGGCAGTTCGATTGTGCGGGAATGGATAGATGGCGGGCGCTCGCCTGTCAAGATCCGCCGGCTCGGCTGGAGCGGTCCGGCGCCCGCGTGCATGATAGAGCCGAAGCTCCTGACCTACCGGAGGCGCCGACATGAACGCTCGTTGTTGGGCAAGCGTCCCGCTCGTCATGCTCGCGGCTCGTCCTCTCACGCTGGCGGCCCAGGCAACACCCGCGCTGCCACCGGCCGTGGTCGCGGATTCCTTTTTTGGCGCCGCTGCCGCGGAACGGTGGCGTGACGCGGCAGCCTACCTCGACCTGGCCACGTTCGACAGCATACGCCGAGAGGCCATCGAGAATGCGCGGCGCTTCGCGAGAAGGCCTGCCCGGCGTCTGACCGCCGAACAGATGATGGCTGGGGATCCCGAGATGCCGCGCGTGGTCGCAGAATACCTGGCAGCGCGTGCCGCCCGACGAGCGAGGAGCAACCCCCCAAACTTTCTGGCGCTTGAGTACGCGAACATCGGCGATCCGGATTCGCTCGCAGCCTTGTCCATCATCGATGCTGCCGCACACTGGCTGCAGGCTGGAGACATGCGGTACCGCATGCGCGAGGCGGCGCGGAGGAGCGGCTGCCCGGAGGATTTTCCGGGCGGCGCCTCGGAGCAACCGCCCGAGATCGTGCTTGGCGTGGTGGAGCGCGATACCCTCGCCTACGTGCTGCATCAGCCAGCCGCCTCACCTCGCGGCGCCTTCGGCCCGCCTGCCGACGTGGAAGCCGCCGGACCGAAGGTCGTGCTGCTGCGTCGCGTGAATGGCGCGTGGCGGGTGCGGCCGGAGCGCGACCTGGTGAGCGCCGGCGGCATGTTTATCGGCGTGGCGTGCAGTACCCGGAAACACCCGAGCGACTGATCCGAGCAGGGCGGACGGAACGCCCTGCCGCGCTCGATCGTCAGTCCTCAGGAGACGGGGGACGCACGCGCTCGCACGTTCCGCCACTCGAGCCTGGAGCTGCGCATGTCCAAGATGATGAGCTTCCTCGGCGCCACCGTGGGTGGCTACGCCGGCTGGTACCTCGGCAATTTCGCGGGTTTCATGGGGGCGTTCGTGCTCAGCATGGTGGGCACCGGCGTGGGGATCTACTTCGGTCGGCGCATGGCCCGGCAGTTCGAGGCCTGACCGGCGAGCTCCCTTGTCTGGACGCAAGCAGCTCGCCGAGGAAACGCGCCAGTGGCGTGCCTTCTCGTCGGCCGTCGAGCTGGTGCTTCAGGGCGGCTGAGAGGTCGCGCGCCATGCTGCTGCGCACGCGAGCGTCGCGTATCAGGACGTAGTGGCCGCCGCGTGACCGTGTGCATCGCGCGGGGCGAGTCACGCCGCGGCGCAGCCATGCCGCCGCCGATCCTCAGAATCGCGCCTCGACGTACAGCGACAGCCGCCAGCGCTTCTCCGGATACAGCCCGCGTGCGATGTCGAAGCGGACGAGCCCGTCCATGATCGACGCACCGGTGCCGACACCGCTCATCGGCCGGCCGATGTCGCGCCGGTACAGCGCCGCGCGATGGCCCACCCAGCCGACATCCCCGAACACCACGGGGCGCAGCGGCCCGTAGTCGCGCCCCAGCTCGGCGCGCGTCATCCAGTACGCGTTGCCGCTGAGTGCCGTGTCGGGACTCTCGCCGCGAATGGTCTGGGTGCCGCCGAGAAACCAGCGGCGCTGCGGCGGGACAGTCCCGGCGGTGGTACCGCCGGACAGTGTCAGTGCGCCGATGAGCTGAGCGGGCAGCCCGTGCGAGAAGGTGAGGTCCGCGGCGGCCCGCGCATACCGCGCGTCCGCCGAGTCCGCGCGCGCCACGCTGGATGCGGCCTCGAGCCGCACGTCCGACAGCACCCGCAGGCCGCGCGGATCCAGTCCCGCAGTGTGGTTCAGGCGCAGCGCGCCGCCCGCATAACGAGCGCGGGTGGCCTCGACGTTCGCGATGAACGCGGGGCCGAGCGAGAAATCGGTCTCCTGGCGCGCGCTCCGCTCCCCCTCGAAGAAGAGGCGCCAGTCGAGGTGCGCGCCCTCGCTGCGCGGATCGCGCCGCGCCCCGACCTCCACGCCGGTGGCGCGATAGTAGAATCCCTCGTCGCGGCCGAACAGCAGCGCCGAGAGGGAGCTGCCGAAGGAGAGCGGGTTCCCCCAGTCGTTCGCGGAGACCAGGTGGTTGTAGCCGCTCACGTAGATGGTGCGCGTGAGATTCGTGCGGTCGAGCGAGAGGTCGAGGTTCGGCTCGAGATCGGCGAGGCCGAGGCGGCCGAGCGCGCGCGCGGTGTAACCGCCGCCCAGCGGCTGATCCACCTGCGCGCCGGCCGAGAGCCCCTCCACCCGGTTGTACCGTACGTACTGCAGGCCGTAACTCACCGTCGGCGGGGGCAGACGTCCGGAGCCGAGGAGAAAGGGCGGCTGCGCTCCCAGCGAAAGGGCCTCGGCGATGAGCGCGTCGCGCTCTTTCGCGCCGAAGATCTCGTCGCCGGGGTCGTAGATCGAGGGCGGCAGGTCGGGCGAGGTGGCGAGCGCCTTCGTGTCGCACGGCACGCGGAAGGCGATCCGGATGCCGTCATCCACGGCATTGTACCGGGAGCGCGTCTCCACCCGGTACGCGCTGGTGTCGCACTGCGAGGGGGGAGAGGGAACCAGCCCCTTCCGCACCGAATCGCGCCGTGCCCGCCGGGCGGTGCGCAGCGAGTCGCGCAGATGCTCGGCGAGCGAATCCGGCAGTGTGTCCAGGCGCATCCGCGCGCGGTCCACCGGAATGGGCGGCAGCGAGTCGCGCGCATTCACGGACGCATATCGGTAGCTCTGCTCCAGCTTGAACGGCACGCGCATGAAGCTCACCTGGGCGCTGCCCTCCGCCGCCTGCACGCGCGGCAGCCAGAATCGCGCATCGTACAGCCCGTACTCGACGGCCACGGCGGTAACCTGCGCGTGAATCGGCGAGATGAGCGGCTTCACCCAGACCGGGATGTCGTCGGTCGCGGTGGAGTCGTCCTCCTTCACCTTGGCCCAGACGTCGAGCGGGGTGGAGAACCGATACGCGGCGCGCACGAGCTGCCCGCTCTCGGTGTCGAACCAGAGCGAGCCGACCACGACGTTCCACTGCGGCACGCGCGGACGCACCTGCAGCTCGCGCAGCCGGATCACGCGCCCGCCGGGCAGCCGGACGGAGATGGAGTCGCCCGTGCGGTACAGGTAGTACGCCTCCGCACCGGTGGCCAGCGGATGCACGAACTCGCGATCGTTCACCTGTGCCTTCGCGATGCCGCCGCCGATCCACAGCGACTCGTGCCCGGGAAAGTACGGGATGGTAACATCCGTGATCGCGTCCTGCTGCTCGTCGGCCGCATCCTCCGGATCCGGATCGATGGGGATCACCGCGCGCGCCCCCTTCACGTCCACCCACGCGCCGACGCCGCGCTGCCAACGAATGCGGGAGACGTTCTCGCCTCGATAGATGAGCCGATCGCGGCCGAAGCGCGAGAATCCCATACCGGCCGAGACGCGCTGGTAGGCGGTGGCATCGTACGCCGCGAGCGCGGAATCCTGCGACATGCGCGCGATACGAGCGCGCTCGAGCGTGGCACGTGCCGTGGGATCGTGGAAGGCGGTCGCCAGCACCTGCGCTGTGACGGGAAGGCGGCGCGCCGGGCCGTCCCAACCGCCATGCCGCCCTCGGCGTGCGCCGGCGGAATCGCTGCTGTCGCGGACGATGGTGGTGGTGTCGCGATTCCGGCGCGCTGACGGACCAACGTCGACGCTCATCTGGACGTGCTTGCGGCCGGTGTCCGGCGCTGCCGGCTGCTGAGCCGCGGCTGGCAGCTGGAGCACCACCGAGGCGGCGAGGACGATGGCGAGCTGGGAAAGAGGCGGCATGGCGACGTCGGGAAACGCGTGGTGACGTCGGCACCTACGCGCCCGGACCGCGCCTGGTTTCCGGTGCGCGCGACTCGGTCGTTCGACCGGAAGCGCGGGCGGGAGTCAGCGTCGCGTGAGGGTGTCCGGCGCCGGCCGGCGCGGCGGTTCTGACTGCGACTGCCGCAGCTGAGCCTCGAGCAGCCGCTGCTGCTCCTGGCGCCGGGCCTGGACGCCCCGGATGCGATCGGGCGCGGCCAGGAGGAGAACGAAAGTCAGCACGGCGGCGACAGCGAAGAAGTAGTAGCCGCCGGGAAGGGTTGGGCGATTCGCCCCCTGCCGCCGCGCCACGCGCCGCGCCATGGCCGGATAGCGTCGCTGGAACCAGACCGTGAGAAGGATGAGCGCCAGCCCGAAGCTCGCCAGCACGATCGGAAAGCCGAGCTGCCGGCGGAAGACGTCGAACGCCAGGTACGAGAGATACGCAATGAGCCCGGCCGCTCCGAAGACGAGAAACACACGCCGGCGCAGATACAGCGACGCGACGACGAGCAGCACTGCGAGCACCACGACGATGTGCGGCATCACCTGCGGATGCGCGTGCCACAGGTCGATCACGCCGATGGTGGCGGCGCCGAGTCCGATGATGTAGAGCCACTGCGCGTAGTCCTCCACGGGCGGCGGCTGCCAGCGATCCACGGCATCGCCCGCGAGCAGAAGCAGCGACCCGATGAAGAGCAGCATCGAGGAGAAGAGCTCCGGCGTGAGCATCGGATCGAAGAACACCGGCACGAGGTGCACGCCCAGATAGCAGACCACGATCGCGACTGGCAGCACGAGCAGCGCGAAGCGCGTGCGCCAGAGCGCCACGACTGCGACGACCAGCGTGGCGGCATCCACCGGCAGCCAGCGGATGCTGTCGCGATACACGATGTCTCGCGGCACAATGGGCGGCCGGGCCATGGAGGGTTCGTACCAGACGCCGGCGAGCGCGAGCAGCGCCCAGGCGATGAGCGGAGTCGTTCCGACCACCAGCAGCCAGGTGAACGCGGCGGCCGTGTGGAATCCGCGCCGGGCCAGCGCGCGTCCCGAAACGAGGAAGAGGGCCGCATAGCTGGCGGCGACGGCGAGCACGCCGCCGGGCCCGAGCACCTTCCACCGTTCGGCGAGAAACCAGCCGAGCGCGAAGAGCACGGCGATCGCACCGGCATAATAGGCGACCGAGACCGCGCTGAGGCCCCGGGGCTCGTCGGGGACTGGGACTGCGGGACGGAGGGTGGGGATGGGGAGCGGAGCATCCATTGTGGCCCGCTCGAGCGGCTCGGTCGGCGCCTCCCCGTACCCCGACCCCGATGCCGCGTGTCCCACGATCGCGTCCAGCTGCTCCTGTGTGATCACCCCCTCGTCTACCGCACGGCGCAAGCGGTCGAGAGGGATGCTGTCGTCGTGCGGGTCGTCTGGAGTGTCGTTCACGTCTTCCCTGTTCGGAGCCTCGCGCTCACGTTAATGCGGCCCCGTGAAACGGTCCACCGTGGCCGCGCTTCCCCCCTGCTTCTCGAGACCATGCGTCGCATTCTGCCCTCGATCTTCAGCCTTGCGCTGTGCCTCGGTCCCACGGTTCTGGTAGCCGCGAGCGCCCGCGCGCAGGCGCGCACGGCGGCCGCGCCGCAGGACGCGGCGACGCCCATCGACTGGAACAGGCTCCGCGACGAGACGGTGCAGGTGCTCGCCGAGTATCTCAGGATCAACACGACCAACCCGCCAGGGAACGAGCTGCAGGCTGCACGCTTCCTGAAGCGGATCCTGGATCGCGAGGGGATTCCCGCGCAGATCCTGGACACGGCAGAGCTCAGGCCCTCGGGACGTGCCAACCTGTACGCACGCCTCAGAGGAAACGGCTCGAAGCAGGCGATCGCCCTGGTGCACCACATGGATGTCGTGCCGGCGACCGCGTCTTACTGGTCCGTGGATCCCTTCGCCGGCATCATCAAGGATGGCTACGTGTGGGGGCGCGGCGCGCTGGACATGAAGGGAGAGGGGATCGCCCATCTCATGGCGATGATCGCGCTCAAGCGCAGCGGGGTGACGCTGGACCGGGACATCGTCTTCATCGCCAACGCCGACGAGGAGCTGGGCAGCACCGGCGCCGAGGTGTTCGTGAAGCGGCATCCGGATCTGCTGGCGGACGTGGAGTTCCTCCTCACCGAGGGCGGTGACAACCAGGTGGAGCGTGGCGCGCTGCAATACTACGGCGTCGGCGTCGCGGAGAAGCGGACGTTCTGGCAGCACGTCGTGGTACATGGGGTGGCATCGCACGGCGCGCGCCCCACGAAGCAGAATCCCGTGCCGCGGCTGGTGGCCGCCCTCGACCGCATCGCGCGCTACGAGACGCCGCTGCACCTGACGCCCGGCGTGGAGAAGTACTTCCACGACATCTCGCGGCTGTACCCGGGCGAGCAGCGCGCCTGGCTGGGTGACGTGAAGACCGCATTGCGCGACCCCAGGGCGCGCGACTGGATTCTCAGCGACGTCTACTGGAACGCGATCCTGCGCAACACCATCTCCCTCACCGGCCTGCAGGGGTCCAACAAGACGAACGTGATCCCCCCCGAGGCCAGCGCCGATCTGGACATCCGGCTGCTGCCGGACCAGGATCCGCGGGCCATGCGCGCGACGCTGCAGCGCATCGTGGCCGACACGGCGGTGCATTTCTCGGACGAGCTGACGCCCAGGCCGCCGCTCGAGAGTCCTGTTGCCACCGACCTCTTTCGCGCCATCGAGCGCGCGGCGCACGACCGCGATCCCGCCGCGTTCGTCACCACGCCGATGCTCACCGGCGCCACCGATCGCCCGACGTACCGGAAGCTCGGGATCATCACCTACGGCTTCGACCCCTTCCGCGTGGAGGCCGCGGACGCGCAGCGCGGAGTGCACGGCAACGACGAGCGGCTGTCCGTGGAGAACGTGGGATTCGGCGTGCACTTCCTGTACGACGTCCTGCGCTACGTCGGCGGGGCGCCCGTGGTGCCGTGAGCCTGCTATCCTTCCTCGACGCTCGCCTTCCGCCACTCCGATCATGTCAGCTTCCGCCGCCCCGCCACTGCCCGCCTCGCATCCGCTGACCGAGCAGTCGGCGGCCCTCGCGGTGCGTGGCCTGCGCAAGCGCTACGAGGACGTCGTCGCGGTGGACGGGCTCGATCTGGAAGTCGCCACGGGAGAGTGCTTCGGGCTGCTGGGACCTAACGGCGCCGGAAAGACCACCACCATCGAGATCTGCGAGGGGCTCACCACGCCCGACGAGGGCGACGTGGTGGTGCTCGGCCGCCGCTGGCGCACCGACGAGCTGGTGCTGCGCGAGCTGCTCGGCATCCAACTGCAGGAGACGGAACTCTCGGCGAAGCTCACGGTGGAGGAGACCATCCGGCTGTTCCGGAGCTTTTATCGCCGCGGCCGCACGGTGGACGAGGTGATCCGCCTGGTGCAGCTCGGTGAGAAGCGACACGGCCGCGTCGGCAAGCTCTCCGGCGGCCAGAAGCAGCGGCTCGCGCTCGCCTGCGCCATCGTGGGCGATCCTGCGCTGCTCTTCCTGGACGAGCCCACCACCGGGCTCGATCCGCAGTCGCGCCGCCAGCTTTGGGATCTCATCGAGGAGTTCAAGGCGATGGGCCGCTCCATCGTGCTCACCACACATTATATGGAGGAGGCCGAACGCCTCTGCGATCGGGTGGCCATCGTGGACCACGGCCGGGTGATCGCGCAGGGCACGCCGCGCGAGCTGATCGCGTCGCTGGGGGCCGAGCACGTCGTGGAGTTCGGGATCGCGGGGCGGACGCGCCGCGAACCGGGAGCCGCGCCCGGCGGTTGGGGGGTGGGCATCGCCGACCACGTGCTCGCGCAGCTGCCCGGCGTGGATGCCGTCCGCCGGCTGCCGAGCACGAACGAGGAGCGCGCGGAGTGGGAGCTGCGCGTCGCCGCGCCGCACCGCACCATCCCCGCGCTGCTCGCCGAGCTCGCCGAGCGGCATCTGGAGCTCGCGGAGCTGCGCACCCATTCCGCGACCCTCGAGGATGTCTTCGTCGCCTTGACCGGGAGACAGCTGCGAGATGAGTGACATCGAGATCCTTCCACGGACGGAGCTTCCGGAGGATGCACCCGCGCCGGGTGGCGCGCCGCGCGATTCGCGGCACGCGCTCGCGCGCAGCTCGCTCTACCAGCTCACCACCGTCCGGTTCAAGGAGTTCCTGCGCGAGCCGGAGGCGCTCTTCTGGACATTCGTGTTTCCGATCCTGATCGCCATCGGGCTGGGGATCGCCTTTCGCAATCGGCCGCCGGACGTCGTGCACGTGGGCGTGGTGGGCACCACCCCGGCCGCGGACCGGCTCGCCGCCGCGATCCGCGCGCGTCCGGGTGGCGGGCTGGCGGTGGCGCAGCTCTCGGCCGACAGCGCGCGGCTGGCGCTCCGCACGGGGCGGGTGGCGCTGCTGGTGCTGCCCGAGGCCAACGATGCGGCGCGCGTGCAGTACGAGTTCGACGACACGCGGCCCGACGCCCGCACGGCGCGGCTGCTCGCCGACGACGCCATCCAGCGCGGCTTCGGCCGCGCGGACCCGGTGGCCGTCAGCGAGCGCCAGGTGCGCGAGCGCGGAGCACGGTATATCGATTTTGTCATCCCCGGCCTGCTCGGCATGAACGTCATGGGCAGCAGCATCTGGGGGCTGGGCTTCGCCATCGTGGACGCGCGCCGGAAGAAGCTGCTCAAGCGGCTGGTGGCCACGCCCATGTCGCGCATCCAGTATCTCGTCTCGTTCGTGATCTCGCGGCTCGTCCTGCTGGTGGGCGAGGCCGCGGTGCTGCTCGGCTTCGCGGTACTCCTCTTCCACGTGCCGGTGCGCGGGTCGCTCTGGCAGCTCGCGTGCATTCTCGTCCTGAGCGCATTCGCCTTCGGCGGCCTGGGGCTGCTGCTGGCCTCGCGCTCGCGCACCATCGAGGGCGCGTCGGGGTTGATGAACCTGGCGATGATGCCGATGTGGATCCTCTCGGGAGTGTTCTTCTCCTGGGAGAACTTTCCGAAGGTGGTGCACCCCTTCATCCAGGCACTGCCGCTCACCGCGGTGAACGACGCGCTGCGCGCGAGCATGCTGCGCGGCATCGGCTGGAACGGCATCGTGCCGCAGCTGGCCGTGCTCGTGGTGTGGATGGTGCTCACCACCTTCCTCGCGCTGAAGTGGTTCCGCTGGCAGTGAGCGCCAGGCGAGCCATCGCATGAGACGGCTCGGACGCTGGGGAGCAGGATCCTGGTTGCTGGCCCAGGCCCTCTGCGCGCGGCCCGCGCCGGCGCAGCTCCGGCCCGCGATGCGCGACGCGCAGTGGTACGCCCTGCACGCCGATTCCGCGTTCGAGCAGGGCAACCGCGCGGCCTATCTGCGACTCAGCCTGCAGGCCCGGCAGCTCGCCCCCCGCCATCCGTCGGTGCTGTACCGCCTAGCCCGGGCGTACACCGTCAACGGGCTTCCCGGACCCGCCCTGGTGCTGCTGGCGCAGGCCGCACGCATGGGCGACACGCGCACGGTGGAGGGCGACACGGTCTTCCGTGCTCTGCGCGGTGATGCGGAGTTCCGGCGCATCGCCGCGGCGTTCGCCCGCAACCGCCTGCCGCTGATCTTCAGCGACACGGCCTTCGTGCTCACCGATCCCGATCTGCTGCCCGACGCGCTCGCCCTCGATCCGCACGACTCGTCCTTCTTCGTCGGCAGCCTCGCGCGGCACGAGGTGCTGCGCCTGACGAGGAGCGCGGACGTGGTGGATTTCGCGGATCCGGGCGACGGCCTGCTGCGGGTGGCGGCGCTCCGGGTGGATGCGCCGCGGCGCGTGCTCTGGTGCGCCACCTGGGCTCCGGGGCTCGACACGGCACGCTCCCCGGCGGCACGCGTGGATCACACGCGCCTGTTCCGCTACGACGCGCGCACGGGACGCCTGCTGCGGCGGCTCACCTTCGGCGGGTCGCCGGCGCCGCATCGCCTGAACGATCTGGCGGTGACGCGCACTGGCGACGTGTACGCCACCGACGGCGATGCCGGCGCGATCTACCGCGTGCGCCGCGACGCCGACTCGCTGGAGCTGTTCGTGCGGCCCGATCCCGCCCGCTTCTCCGGGCCCCGCGGCCTCGCCCTGGATGCACACGATCAGCGGCTGTACGTCGCGTTCGCGGCGGGCGTGGGGATCGTGGATCTCCGCACGCGCGCGGTGGCCCTCCTCGAGGTGCCGGGCAGCATCACGACGGCGGACATCGACGGTCTGTATCGCTACGGCGCGGCGCTGGTCGGAGTACAGACCAATCCCGCATTCACGCGCGTCGTCCGCTTCGATCTCGATGGCTCCGGCCGGCGCGTGCTGGCCGAGCACGTGCTGGAACGTGCGCATCCCGCGTACCGCCAGCCGACCACCGGCGCGGTGGTGGGCGACTGGCTCTACTACATCGCGAACAGCCAATGGGGCCGCCTCGCCCCGGACGGACGGCTCACGCCCGATCCGAAAGCGCGCGGCGCCATCATCCTGCGGCTGCCCCTCGCGCCGGCGGCCGCCGCGGAGCCATCCCGCCGCCGATGACCGCCGACCTCCCCACCTCCGAGCTCCGCGTCCACGGTCAGGCCGCTCTCGACTGGATTGCCGGGTACCTGGACCACCCGGAGCGCTATCCCGTACTCTCACCGGCGGTGCCCGGCGAGATCCGGGAGCTGCTGCCGGCGTCCCCGCCGCCGGGCGGAGAATCGCTGGGTGCCATCCTTCACGATTTCGAACGCATCGTGGTGCCGGGAATCACGCACTGGAATCACCCGGCCTTCTTCGGCTACTTCGCCACGTCGTCGTCGGTGCCGGGCATCATCGGAGAGCTGCTCGCCGCCGCGCTCGACGCCAAGGCGATGCTCTGGCGAACGTCCCCCGCCGCCACGGAGCTGGAGCTCGTGGTGGCCGACTGGCTGCGGCAGATGCTCGGGCTGCCCGGCGGCTGGTTCGGCTTTCTCACCGACACGGCGTCCATCTCGTCCTTTCTCGCGCTCGCGGCCGCGCGCGAAGCCAGGCCCGAGCTGGCCATCCGCGAGCGCGGCATGAGCGGACGGGAGGACCTGCCGCGCCTTCGCGTATACGCATCCGAGCATGCGCACTCGTCGATCGACAAGGCGGCGCTGGGGCTCGGCCTGGGGTTGGAGAATGTGGTGAAGGTCGAGGCCGATGCGGATCATCGGATGCGCACCGATGCGCTGGCCGACGCGATCGCCGACGACCGTGCGCGCGGCTGGCTCCCGATCGCCACCATCGCCACCGTGGGTACGACGAGCATGTCGAGCATCGACCCGGTGCTGGCGATCGCGCGCGTGTGCGAGCGGGAGGGGATGTGGCTGCACGTGGACGGAGCGTACGGCGGCATGGCCGCGATCGTTCCCGAGATGCGTGGCGTGCTCGCCGGCGTGGAGCATGCCGACTCGCTCGTGGTGAACCCGCACAAATGGCTGTTCACCCCCTTTGACTGCTCCGCCTTCTTTACGCGGCGGCCCGAGGTGTTGAAGCGTGCCTTCTCGCTGGTGCCGGAGTATCTGACCACACCCGAGGGCGATGCGGTGGTTGACCTGATGGACTACGGCATCCAGTTGGGGCGGCGATTTCGCGCGCTCAAGCTCTGGATGGTCATCCGGGCCTTCGGCGTGGAGGGGTTGGCCGCGCGTCTGCGCGACCACTGCGCGATGGCGCGCGCCTTCGCGGACTGGGTACGCGCCGACCCCGACTGGGAGGTGGTGGCACCGGTCCCCTTCTCGCTGGTCTGCTTCCGGTACGCCCCTGGCGGCGTGCATCAGGAAGCGCTCAACGAGCTCAATGCGAGGCTGCTCGCGCGCGTGAACGCCACCGGCGAGGTGTTCCTGTCTCACACGAAGATCGACGAGCGCTACGTGCTGCGGCTGGCCGTCGGCAACATCCGCACGGAGGAGCGACACCTGCGCCGCGCGTGGGAGCTGCTGCGCGACGCGGCGCGCTAGACGCTCAGGCCTCGCGCTCCTCGGACTCCGCGGCGGCCGGAACGGACGCGTCCCGGTCCCCCGCCTGCAGCGCGTGCACCACCTCCTCTTCCACGTGCCGCTGGCGCAGCAGCCAGAGGCCGGCGATGACGACCACGACGATCAGCAGCGCGATCTTCACCTCGTAGCGCCGCATGTGCCCGAGGATCCGCAGTGACGCCTCGCCGAATCCCCACCCCGCGAGCGTGAAGAGGAACGCCCACGCCACGGCGCTGATGCCGCTGCCGATCAGATAGATCAGGAAGGGCACGCGCGCCGCACCGCAGGCCAGCGGCAGGGTGAGCCGGAGCCCGTAGGCGAAGCGCACCGACATGGAGCTTCGCCACGGATGCCGCCGCACCACGCGAAATACGCGCAACATGAAGGCGCGCAGCTTGGGCCAGCGGCGACGCACCCAGTCGCCTCGCCACCGACCCAGGTAGTACAGCAGGATGTCCGCCGACCAGGTGCCCGCCGTTATGCACAGGCCGACCGCCACGAAGGACAGATGGCCGTTGTGCGCCATGAGCCCGCCGACCAGCGGGGCTGCCTCCTCGGTGACGATCCCGGTGGCACCCAGGGTGATGTACGCCCACAGTCGCTCCAGCGCCGTCAGCGTGACGCCAGCGCCGGGGATGACGAGCGCGAGAGAAGCGAGAATGGCGAACGACTCCGGAAAGGCTCCCGAAAGGTAAGCGGGCGCGCGTGCCGGGGGATCAGTCGCCCGTCGCCGGGATCGGATGCTCGGCCGTCATCTGGCGCGGGCGGAACCCGAAGATCCGGGCGAAGCTGTGGCGCCACTCATCGAAGATCTCGTAGCCCGTTGGGATCACGAGCAAGGTCAGAAACGTGGACGTGAGGACACCCCCGATCACCGCGATGCCCAGCGGCGCCCGGAACTGCGCTCCCTCGCCGCGGCCGAGCGCCACCGGGATCATGCCGGCGATCAGCGCGAAGGTGGTCATGAGGATCGGCCGCAGGCGGATCGCGCCCGCCTCGATGAGCGCCTCACGCAACGGCATGCCCTCGCCCTCCCGCGCCCACTTCGCGAAATCGATGAGCAGAATCGCGTTCTTGGCCACGATTCCCATCAGCATCATCACTCCGATCAGGGTCATGATGTTGATGGTGTTCCCGGTGATGGAAAGCGCCACCATCACCCCGATGAGCGAGAGCGGCAGCGAGATCATGATCGCCAGCGGATCCAGGAAGGAGCCGAACTGCACCACCAGGATCAGATACATGAGCATCAGTGCCACGCCGAGCGCGAAGAAGATCTGGCCGAACACCTCGCTGGTGTCCTTCGATTCCCCGCCCATCGTCACCCGAACTCCGGGCGGCAGCGTGATCGCGGCGAGGCGCGCCTCGATGTCGCGTGTCACGTCCCCCGATGCCCGGCCGGAGGTGTTCGCCTCGACGTTCACCACCAGCTCGCGGTCCAGATGGTCGATGATGGCCGGGCCGGCGCTCTCGCGAATGCTTGCCACCTGGCCCAGCGGCAGCGTTTCCGGTGCCCCGCCATTGGGACCCGCCACGACGAGCGGGAGCGCCGAAAGATCGGCGGCGCGCCGGCGCGCCTCCGGCGACAGGCGCACCTCCACGTCGCGGGTTTCACCGCTGGGATCCACCCAGTCGCCCGCCTTGATGCCGGCGAAGGCGGGACGCAGTGCCTGCGCCACCTGGCCCATCGTGATGCCCAGGCTGCCCGCCACCCCCCGATTCAGCTCGACGTTGAGCTCGGGCTTCTGGCCCTTGGTGGAGAGGCCCACGTCCACGGCGCCTGGTACCTGCTTCACCACCGCCTCCACCTGCTCCGCGGCCTGATTGAGCGCCGCCAGCTCCCCGCCGCGCAGCTGGACCTGCAGCTGCTTGCGCCCGCCGCCGAAGTCACTCGTGAACACCGACAGCGTGACGCCGGCCACCTGTTTCATCTCCTGGCGCAGCTCCATCGCGAACTGCTCCGCGCTCACGCGCCGCTCCGAGGTGGGTACCAGCCGCACGTAGATGTTTCCCTCGTCCACCGTCCCCGTCGCGCCGTTCCCCAGCGTCGTATACGTGTAGAGCACTTCCTTGTGGGCGCGCGTGAGGCGCGCCGCCTCTTCGGCCTTGAGCCGGGTGTACTCCAGGTTGGACCCCGGCGGCGTTTCCAGCGCGATGGTCATCTCGGAGCGGTCGTCCCCCGGAAAGAAGCCGACCCCTACCGTGTTGACCGGCGGCACGATCATGACGAGCGCGACGGCCGTCACCAGCCCCGCCGCCGCGAGCCCGGTGCGGGCGGCCACGCCGAGCCCCCGTTTGCTGAACGCAAATACGATGATCAACAGCCCCGCCACCGCGCCGAGCAGGCCGGTGAGCCCCTTGGCCGGCAGCACGAAGGCGGAGACGAAGGCGCCCGCGGCGATGGTCACCATCGCCGCCCGGTGGTCCAGCGCCCACGCGATCACCTTTCGGTAATTCTGCGCCTGGCGATTGAACCAGTGGTTGAAGCCGTCCAGCTGCCTCGTGATCCACCACTTCTCGTGTTCGGGCCTGTGCGGATCCGCCCAGTACGCGGACAGCATCGGGTCCAGGGAGAACGACACGAACAGTGACACGAGCACCGAGCAGGCGATCGTCAGCGCGAACGGCTTGAACCACTGGCCGCCCACGCCGGGCATGAACCCGATCGGTACGAACACGGCGAGAATCGAGAACGTGGTCGCGGCCACGGCCAGGCCGATCTCGTCGGTGCCCTCGCGTGCCGCCGTGTAGTGATCCTTTCCCTTCTCCACGTGCCTGACGATGTTCTCGCGCACCACGATGGCGTCGTCGATCAGGATGCCGATGGCGAGCGAGAGGCCCAGCAAGGACATCGTCTCGAGCTTGAACCCCAGCACCCACACGGCGATGAACGACGCGAGGACCGACACCGGCAGGGCGAGCCCGGTGATCACCGTCGAGCGCCACGAGTTCAGGAAGAGAAACACCACCAGCACCGTGAGGATGGCGCCCTCGATGAGCGCCTCCTGAACATTCCGTACGGCGTGCTGCACGCGCGTGCCGGCGTCCTTCACCAGCTCCAGTTTCGTGCCGGCCGGGAGCGTCTGCTCCATGGCCACCACCCGCTCGCGAATCTTGTCGCTCACGTCGGTGGTGCTGTAGCCCTTCGCCTTCTTGATGTCGATGCCCACGGCCTCGGTGCTGTTGAAGAGCGCGAGCGTGCGCGGATCGACGGTGCCGTCGCGGATGTCGGCCACCTGCCCCAGCCGGATGAGCTGACCGTTTCGCTCCGCCAGGACGAGCTGCGCGAACTCGCCGGGGTTCTGCAGCCGGCCCTTCAGGCGAATGGAGCGCTCGTCCAGCGAGCCGGTGACGTGGCCCACCGGCGCCGCGAGGTTCTGCAGCTCCAGCGCCTGCACCACCTGCGCGACGCCCACGCCCGACGCCTGCAGCGCCTGCGGCCGCAGCTCCACCGTGAGCTCACGCTCCTGTTTGCCGAACACCTGCACGTCGGCCACCCCGGGAATGGAGCGCAGCTCGCGTGTGATGCCGGGGTCGGCCAGCCGGGTGAGCTCCGCGGGCGAGAGCACGGTGGACGAGAGGGCGAGCGAGACGATGGGGCGATCCGTATCGCTCAGCTTCTTGATGACCGGCTCCTTCATCTCCGGCGGCAGATCGTCGCGAATCGTGGAGATCGCGTCCCGGATGTCCTGGGTCGCCTCGTTGAGATCCTTCTCGAACAGGAACTCGACCGTGATCATCGCGTAGCCATCGTACGCGCTCCCCATCACCTGCTTCACGCCGGCGATGGCCTGGATCTGCTCCTCGATGGGATCCAGGATCTGCTTCTCCACGATGTCCGGCGACGCGCCTGGATACACGATGCCTACCGAAACGAAGGGCGGCGCGACGTCCGGAAACTCGTCAGTCTTGAGCTTGAGCAGCGCGAACACGCCAAAGACCACGAGCGCCAGCATCGAGACGACCGTGATGAGCGGGCGCTTGATGGCGAAATCGGAGATGAACATGGGTCGGGAGGTAAAGGGTCCTTACGGCTTCACGTCCGATGGCGCGTTCACCGTCACCTGCGTGTTCGCGGAGATACCGCGGGCAGCGCCCAGCAGCACCGTGTCGCCGGGCGTGAGGCCGGCGGTCACCTCCACGGTTTCGGCGGAGGCGTCGCGGATGCCGAGCTGCACCTCCTGCTTCTGCGCGCGGCCGTTCCGGATCACCATCACCGTTGGACGCAGGCCGCGCTCGTCCACGGCGGATGTCGGCACCACGGGGGCGACGTGCGTCTCGCTGGACACCCGACCGTCGGCGAACAGCCCGCCCACCAGCGTGCCGCCCGCGTTGGGCAGCGAGACGATGATGCGCACCTGCCGCGTCGCCGGATCGGCAATGGGATTGATACGCGTGATGCGCCCGGTAAAGTGCCGATTGGGATAGCCGTTCACCGTGAAGTCCACGGGGGCGCCCAGCCGTACCGCCGACAATTGCTCCGCCGGCACCGAGGCCTCGAGTCGCATCGTGGCGGGATTCACCACCGTGATCATCGCGGTGCCCGGGGTGACGACGTCGCCCGCACTCACGGAGCGCGCACTCACCACCCCGCTGAAGGGAGCCGTGATCCGCGTGTTCTCGAGCTGCTTCCGGGCGTTTGCCAGCATGGCCTGCGCGTTCGCGAGCTGCGCCTTCGCGCCCGTGACCGCGGCCTGCGACTGCTCCAGCACCCGCTCGGCAATCGCGCCAGCCTTGAGCAGAGTCTGATTGCGCTCCAGCTCGTGCTGCTGCACGTCCAGGTTGTTCTGCGCCGTCGTCACCGCCGACCGAGCCGAGAGCACCTGGTCGCGCACGGCGCTGTCGTCGATGCGCGCCAGGAGCTGGCCCCGCGTGACGCGCTGGCCCTGCTCCGCGTATGTCGCGAGCACCGAGCCGGAGATCTCCGCCCGAATGGTCGCCTCCTCCTCGGGCTGCAGCGCGCCCGAGATGGCCGGCCCGGTGCGAATCTCCTCCGCGCGCACGACGGTGACGTTCTCCGGGCCGATGACCATGGGCGCGTTCGCCGCCGTCGCGGCGTTCGCGTCACCGCGCCTGCAGCCGCCCACCGCCGGGAGCAGCAGCAGCGCGCCCACTACCGTTGCACGGCCAGCCGACCCGCGCGTGTGAAGTGCCGTTCCGTTCATGGCGTGATTCCCCCGATTCCGCCCGTGCTGGCGGCTGCCGATGTCGTGGTTTGCTGTGGTGGTGCTGCTTGCTGCGGCACGGCGCCTCCCGTTCCAGGTGCGGGACTGGCGCCCGCGTTGGCGCCGCCAAAGCTCTGCCCCTGCGTCTGGGTCGCGGCGCTCGCGGCGCCGGCCTGGAGGGGCAGGTTGCGGAGCAGCGCGAGACGCACTCGCGCGACCGCGAAGTCGCGCGCCGCCTGCGCCCGATTCGCCAGGGCCTGCTCCAGCAACAGCCGCGATTGCGAGAGATCCGTCTGCGTGGAGATCCCCTCGCGATAGCGGATCTGATCGATGCTGTACGCACGCGACGCCTGCTCGGCCGTGCCCGCGCTCGCACTCCACGTGGCCGCGGCCTGCGTCAGCGCGTTGAGCGCCACGCGCGTATCGAGGGCGGCCAGCTCGCGCGTCTGCTGCTGCTGCGCCCGGGCCTGCTGCAGGTTGGCCTGCGCCACCAGCGCGTCGCCATGGAGGCGCCCGCCGGAAAAGATGGGCACCGACGCGGAGACCCCGATCGTCCAGTTCTCGCGCGCCTGATCGAACTGCGGGAATACTGATGTGGGAAAGTACAGACGCTGATAGCCGCTGGTGATCTGGATCGCGGGGAAGCGCTCGCCGCGCGCGGCGCGGAGCAGGCCCTCCTGGGCGCGCACGTTGGCCGCGCTCTGGCGCACGGGCGCCCGATCGGACACCGCGGTGTCCAGCGCGCCCGGTGCCGGCACCAGCGTCGGGCCGAGCACCGCTGCGGCGGTGCGCACCGTTCCGGCAATGGCCGTGCTGTCGTCCAGCGGAGTGGTCAGCGCGATCGAGTCGTCCAGCGGCAGGTTGAGCAGCTGCTTCAGCCGGAGATACGCCACCTGCCGGCTGCCGCGCGCCTGGATCACCACCGGCAGCTGGTTGTCGTGCGTGACCTGGGCGCGCAGCAGCTCGAACTCCGACTGGTTGCCCACCTGCCGCGCGACGCGGGTCTGGCGCAGCGTCTCGTTCGTCTGGGCGAGCGCGGCCTCCTGAATGGCGACCAGCCGATCCGCGAGGGCGGCGTCGTAATACGCCTGCGTGACGTCCAGCACCAGCTGCGCGCGCTGCGCGGTGACCTCGATCGCGGCCGCCGCCACCGCCGCGTTGGCCGCCTGATTCTGCCCGACGATGCGCCCGCCGGCGAACACGTTCTGCGAGAGCTGCAGGCCGAGCGTCCACTGGTTCGGCGCGCCGAATCCCACTTTGCTGAAATCGATGCCGCGGCCGGCCGGCGGACAGCTCGCCGCCTGGTCCAGAGCGGCCTGCCGTTCCGCGGGCGTGGCGTTCGGGCCGATGAAGGGCGAGCAGAGCGCCGGTGGCGGCGGGGTGGTGGTGTCCGTCGCCGAGCCCCCGAAGCTGATGCCCTGAAATTGCGACCGCAGCGTCCGCTGATAGCTCGCGATGCCGCTGATCTGCGGCAGGTACTGGCTGCGGGCCTGGTACTGCTGGCCAGCGGCGCGTGTGGCGCCGGCGCGCGCGACCTGCACGGCCTCGCTCTGCGACTCGGCCAGCCGGAGCGCCTCATCCAGGGAGAGTGGACGTCCGGTATTCGGGGCGGGCGCGGTCGTACGTGCGGTCGTATCCTGCTGCGCGGCCGCCGGGGCGGCGGCGCCGAGGCCGGCGCCGAGGCCGATCGCGAGGACACTCCAGGTATGCTTCCAGGTCATGGAGATGGTGCGATAGAGAGGGTGAGGGGCGGCGCGGCTACTTCGCCGCTGCGCGCCGCGCCTGCGGGGACGCTTTGATGCGGTGCCCCACGGCCGCGCGGCTCACACCAACGGCGCGCAGGAACGTGTCGACGTATCTGGCCGGCGCCTCTTCCGCGGGCTGCGGAAACGCGTGCGGCATGATGTCGCGGCAGACGGCGTCGCCGAACATGGAGCTCATGAACATGGAAACGGCGGTGGGTACGTCCGCGGTTTCATCGGCGAGCCCGGCCGCACGCAGGCGCCCGACGTAGGCGGTGAGCTGGACGGCCGCGCAGCTCGGTCCCTCGCACACCGACAGGGCCGCATCCGGCCGCTCGCCCATCTCTCCGATGGAGGTGCGGATGATCGAGCGGGCCTCGCGCATGTGCGCCATCATGACGGCGCACCAGCTGGTGAGCTCCGCCTGGGGATCGGCGGGCGCGTCGGGAAGCTCCGGGAGCGGCGTTGCGGCGACGTGGGCGTGCATCATCGCCTCGAACAGCGCCGCCTTGGAGCCGAAGGTGCGGAAGAGGGTGACCTCGTTCACCCCCGCCTCATTCGCGATGAGGCGCGTCGTCGCGCCCCGGAAGCCGTGCACCGCGTAGACGCGGGCAGCGGCGAGGAGGATCCGTTCGCGGTTGTCCATGGGGCGGATACTAACCCGCCCCTGCCGTGAGTGCAAGTGGTTACTTGCTTGCACGCCGGGCCCTGCGACCGCTCCCTCGCCCTGGTAGGCCTACGCGCGCTGCGTCATCGGACCGGCGCGGAAGAACGCGAGCATCGTCTGCAGCGCCTGAACCTGCGCGGCCATCTCCTGCGCCGTCGCGGCGAGCTCCTGCGACGCGGCCGCGTTCCGGTGCGTCACGTCATCCACCTGCTGCATCGCCTTGCGCACCCCGCCCAGACCGGCGGTCTGCTCTGCCGACGCCGCCGCCACCTGGTGCACCAGCTCCGTCGTTTTGCGCATGGATTCGGTCAGCGCGGTGACGATCTCGCCCGAGCGCTCGGCCACCAAGCGGCTGGACTGGGCAAGCTCGCCGATCTCGCGCGCTGCATCGCGGCTCTGTACCGACAATCGCCGCACCTCATCGGCCACCACGGCAAAGCCCTTCCCGTGGTCCCCCGCGCGCGCCGCCTCGATCGCTGCATTCAGGGCGAGAAGATTGGTATGCGTCGCAATCTGGTCCACCAGACCGATCTTGCCGGCGATCGCCTGCATCGTCTCGATCGTCGCACGAATGGCCTCGGCACTCTCCTCGGAGTTGCGCGACCCCGCCACCGCCATCGCTTCCATCTCCTGGGTCATGCCCGCATTGCGGTCGGCCAGCGCGCCCACCTCGTCCAGACCGGCGAGCGTCTCCTGCACGTTCGTCGCCTCTGCCGCGGTGGTGCGCGACAGCTCGCTCGCGGCCGCGGCCACCTGATCGGCGCCCGCCGCCATGGCCTCCGCGCTCGCACGCAGCTCCGCGATGACCTGCGAGAGGCGCAGGGTCATCGCGCCGAACGCGTTCCCGAAGGCATCATCGCGCGACCGCGGCGCCACCCGGACGCCCAGGTCCCCCTCCGCCAGCCGACCGGCGACCTCCGCCATCTCCACGAGGTAGTGCTGCATCGCGACGAACGACTTGCCGAACGTGTCGGCGCTGGAGCGCGGTTCCGCGCTCACCGTCAGGTCGCCGCGCGCGATGGCGTCGGCCACGTGGGCCATCTCCCGGAGATATGCCATCATGAGCTGCATCGAGCGCAGCAGTCGGCCCATTTCGTCGCGCGACGAGGCGCCTACGGTGTGCGTGGTCTCGCCCAGCTCTCCGCGCGCGAGGCGGTCCGCCGTCGCCACCGCTCCCAGGAGCGGCTCGGTGACCGAGGTGGATGCCGCCATTGAGAGTCGCCAGAGCACCCACAGACAGCCGAAGGTCACCAGCGCCACGACGATCCACACCGCGCGGCCAGTGGTGCGCGTTGCCCGAAAGGCACGCCGGATCTCCTGAACGTTGGCAGGCGATGCTTCTGCGGTCGTACCGCGATCGGCGACCGCGGCTGCATCATCCCGGCCCGCTGGCGCCGACGGCGGGCGAGTCGCGCGGGCCAGCGTGAGATAGCTGGCCTCGATGCGGGCGAGACGGCGCTCGGCGATGCTGCCCGTCGCGACGACGATGAGCAGGATCAGCACGAGGGCCGTGGCTGCGACCGCCGGAAACAACATGATCTTGCGGCGGAACTCCCAGTGCCGCAGCGACTCCATGGCGGAGAGCATGATCATGCGCTCCAGCGCGACCGCTCCGGGCCCTCTCGAGCCAGCATCATCGCCTATCCTCTGCCCACGTCGGCGAACAAGCGCCTCGCGCCGGTGCATTCATCGATCAAAGACTGCTGGCAACCCGGGAGTGTCACGTCGGGCGGCGCAGACAGCGGCGGCGGGCGGGCCGGGCATCGGACAAACCGGTGAGGACTGGCCAGAAAGTGAACGGATGCGATGTTATCGGGGCGGCGGCTCGTCCGCCGCGCTCACCTCCGCGCCGTGGCCCTGGACTCATGCTGCTCGCCCTCGCCCTCGCGTTCATCCTCTCCGGCGCCGCGGGCCTGATCTACGAATCGATCTGGAGCCGCTATCTGAGCCTGTTCGTCGGGCACAGTGCGTACGCGCAGATCATCGTGCTGGTGATCTTTCTGGGCGGCATGTCCCTGGGCGCGCTGCTGGCCGGTGGCCGTTCGGAGCGGCTGCACCATCCACTGCTGTGGTACGCGGGCGTCGAGGCTACGGCGGGGCTCATCGGATTTATCTTCGATCCCCTGTATCGCGTCGCGGCCCGCCTGGCGTACGATCACCTCTTCCCCGCCCTCGCAGGAGGCGCGGCGGTGATCGTCGTGAAATGGGCGCTCGCGGCCCTGCTCATCCTGCCGCAGTCGGTGCTCCTCGGGGCCACCTTTCCCCTCGTCACCGCCGGCGCGATTCGCCGGGCGCGCGGCATCCCCGGCCGCATCCTCGGCACATTTTACTTTGCGAATAGCCTGGGAGCCGCGGCCGGCGTGCTGCTCGCCGGTTTCGTGCTGATCGGGCGCGTGGGACTGCCCGGCACGCTCGCGGCGGCAGCCGCGCTGAACGTGGTCGTTGCGGCGGTGGTCG
>DATEPM010000055.1:0-12170 GCA_035273185.1 Gemmatimonadaceae bacterium | reverse complement strand
GGTGGCGGTGCTGGTGCGCCGGCCCCAGACGGTGCTGCGCTGGCGCTTGCTGCTGGCCCTCGTGGGGGCACTGGTGCTGGGGCTCACGCCCTTCGCGACGCAGCCCATCCGGGCGGCATACAACCCGCCCATCAACGAGGGCGATCCGACGGCGTGCCGGCACGGGCTGCACCTCTCGTGCACGTTCTCCGCGGGCACGAAGGACGCCTTCATGTACAACTTCAACCGGGGACAGTACGGCAAGCCCGAGCTGAGCGACCGCCAGGCGCCCTTCATCCAGGGGCAGGTCGGGATGTGGTGGTTCTACTTCAAGTGGCAGTGGCTGCGGGATCCGCACCTGCAGCATCAGGTGTGGCAGGGCATCCTGGGCGGGCTGTTCCTGGTGCTGGGGCTCTTCGGCGGCTGGGTGCACTTCCAGCGGGACCGACGAAGTTTCTGGTTCTTCGGCACCTTCATGTTCACGGTCACGCTGCTGCTCATCTACTATCTGAACTTCAAATACGGTGCGTCGCAGTCGCCGGAGTTGGAAGGCGTGGAGCGTGAGGTGCGCGACCGCGACTACTTCTTCCTGTGGAGCTTCTCGGCGTGGGGCGTGTGGGCCGCGCTGGGGTTGATGTACATCTGGGAGAACCTCGCCGCGCTCATCGGGACCCAGGAAGTCCGCATGGGGCGCGAGCTGGTGACGGTGCCGCGCAGCGATACGCTGCTCAAGACCTCGCCCGTGCTCGTGCTCGCCCTCATTCCACTCTTCACCAACTGGTCGACGGCGCCGCGCAAGGGACAGACGTACACGCGCGACTTCGCGCACGATCTGCTCAACTCCGTGGAGCCCTACGGCGTGCTGGTGACCGTCGGTGACAACGACACCTTCCCCCTCTGGTACGCCCAGGAGGTGGAGGGCATCCGGAAGGACGTCGTGGTGGCCAACACGTCGCTGCTCAACACCGACTGGTACACGCGCCAGATCATCCGCCGGCCCATCTTCACCTACGATGCGGCGAAGGGGCCGGCCATCTATCGCGGGCGGCAGTGGGAGAAGCCCACCGCGCCGCCGCTCAAGATGACGCTGGACGAGGCGGACTCGGTGCCGCCGTACTTCCAGATGACCGGACCCATGGTGTTCAACGCCGGCGCCATCCACACGACCATCCAGCCGCACATTCTGCAGCGCGCGGACCTCTTCGTGCTGCACATGATCCAGGATTCCTATCCCAACCGGCCCATCTACTTCAGCCGCACCTCGGGCGGCTACGCCCGGGAGCTCGGGCTGGGCGACTTCGTGCTCACGCAGGGGCTCGCGGCCAAGGTCTTCGTTCCGCCCAAGGCACAGAGCCGTGACACGATGTACGTCGCCGGCGACGGATGGCTGGACCTGCAGCGGACCAGGGCACTCTGGTTCGACGTGTTCGAGGGGACGCGATCCGTGATCAAGGCGGGCGACTGGATCGACCGGCCGTCGGTCGGTATTCCGTACCTCTATGTCGCCACCGGGATGGAGCTGTCCGAGGCCCTGAACGCCACTGGCAGCACCGCGCTCTCCAACCAGGTGTACCAGACGTCGAAGCAGGTGGCGCAGGCGGTACGCCTCGAAGGGCTGGTCCCGGATCAGCCGCCGTCCGCTCAGCCTCCCGCGTCGCTGGTGCCCAGCGAGTCCGAGGGCGGCGTGCCACTGCCGGTCAAGCCGGCGCCGGCACAGAAGTCACAGAGCCAGCCGACGCCCAGGGGGCCATCCAGGTAGCGCAACCTATCGGTGCGTGAGGCGGGGCGGCGTGAGGTCACGCCCGCCCCGCTTCTCCATTCAGGCGCCCGAGGGGCGGCGCGGTGCCGTCAGAAGACGAGCAGCCATCAGCGCACGGTCCGGCGTCGAGACCTGGATTCAGCTTGCTCGCAGGATCTCCGCCGGATCGGCGCGCACGGCCTGGCGCACCGGCCCGATGCAGGCCACGAGGGCCACGGTGAAGAGCACGAGCTCCGCGGCGACGAGCGCGAGCACGAGCTCGTAATGCACGGTGAACATGCCGAGGGCGATCCCGGTATTGAACTCCAGCGCGAGAAATGCGCCCACGGCAATGCCTGCCAGCACCGTGACGGCAGCGTCGTGCACCACCACGCGCGCCACGTCGCGCGCCTGCGCTCCGAGCGCGACGCGCATCGCCAGCTCGCGCATCCGGCGGTTCACCGTGTACGCCAGCACTCCGTAGAGACCCACGGCGCACAGCATCAGCCCGAAGCCCCCGAACGCACTGAAGAGGGTGGCCATGAAGGTACCCGTCTGGCGCGCGTTTTCGTACTGTTCCAGCCAGCGATGCACACCCACCCCGTGCATCCACGGCGCCGCTGCCTGGACCTCGCGGCGAATCGCGAGCGCGAGCGCGGCGACACCCGCGGGACCCTCGAGATTGGCGCCGCGTACGATGAGGGCGCGCGTGCGGGCCGCGTCGTGTCCGTAGACGACGTAGATCTGCGGCTCCGGCGGCAGCTGCACGTCGTGACGCGGCTGCAGCTCCACGCTCCGCGCCACGCCGACCACGCGGAGCCACGGCCCCGGCGATTCGAATTTGCCGAACTTGATGGAGCGGCCCACCGGACTCGCCAGCCCCGGCCACAGCCGGCGCGCGGCGCTGTCGTCCACGATCACGACGCCCGTCGCTGAGGCCCGGTCGCCGGGCTCGAAATCACGCCCCTCCACGATCGGGATGCCGACGGTGGAGAGATAGCTCGGGCTCACGACGGTGTAGCTGTTGAGGTTCATCCAGTGGTCGCCGCTGCGCCCCTCCTCGGCGTACACGATTCCCGCATCCGGGTGGTCGCCCCATCGCGTGGCTGCCGCGATCGCGCCCGGAATGCGCGCGGCACGCTCCACCATGTCGTCGTAGAACCGTTCCACGTCGGACGGCTGTGACAGCGCCTTGCGTCCGACGTCGAGCCCCGCCACCTGCAGCCGCTGCGCCTCATACCGGAAGTTGAATGAGGTGAGCCGGATCACGCCGATGATGAACAGCGCCGCGGTCATCAGCAGCGCCGTGGAGAGCGCCACCTCCACGATGATCAGCGGATTGTACCGGTCGCGGATGCGTCCCGTGGTGGTGCCGGCGCCTTCCTTGATCGGTTCCGACGGATCCGTTGCCGCGGCCCGGAGCGCCGGCAGCGCGCCCGCGAGCGCCAGCGTCACCGCGGCCGCCAGTACGGCGAACAGGAACACGCGCCAGCTGGGCACCGGCTCCAGATCGCCGATCGCGGGGACGTACCGCGTGGCGAAGTGCGGCAGCAGGTACAGCGCCCAGAAGGTGAGCAGCATGCCGATCGCCACCCCCGCCACGATGATGATCGCGCATTCCGTGAGCACGTGGCTGATGATCGCGCGCGGGCTCGCGCCGAGCGCCACGCGAATGGCCAGCTCCCGGCGGCGCGCCATCCCGCGCGCCAACAGCATGGTGCCCAGATTCGCGCAGGCGATGAGCAGCACCGCGAGCACCGTCTCCATCATGGCACCGTATGTGCCCCGCCACCCCCTCAACGAGAGATCGGGTGCGCCGCGCAGCGCGAGCAGCCGCCCGGTGAATGGATAGTTCGGCGAGTACTCCGCCGTGAGATGCGCCGCTACGACGCCGAGCTCCGCCTCGGCCGCATCCTGGGTGGCGCCCGGCTTCAACCGAACGAGGGGAAAGGGCCCAATCCGCCGGGTCGCACTGTCGGTCGGAATGGCGGCGAGTGGCAGCCACACGTCCGTGTTCCCCGGATAGTGCATCCCGCGGGGCATCACGCCGATCACCTCGTAGCGCCCCGTGCCCACCCCCAGCGTGAGGTGCTGGGAAAGGGGGCGCTGCTGGAAAAACCGCGTCCACAGCGTGAAGCTGATGATCACCCCCGGCGCCGCATCGGCGCGATTGTCGGCCGGGCCGAACGCGCGACCGAACATCGGCCGTACGCCGAGAATGGAGAAGATCTCCGGGGAAACGCCGGCGTTATAGTGGTCTTCCACCATGGTGCCCGACTGCACCTCGCCAGGGAGCAGCACGTACGCGCCGATCGCATTCGCGGATGTCAGGCCGTCATGCACGGCGTCGTAGCGCGTACGCCAGGAGACGAAGTGCTTCGTGTTGCCGCCCACGAACCCCACCTCGAAGACCGGCCCCGATTCGTGGTACGGCAGCACTGGCCGCAGCACGGAGTCCACGAGCGCGAACATCGTGGTGTTCACCGCGAGGGCGAGCCCCAGCGAGAGCACGGCCACCGCGGTGAACAGGGGACTGCGGCCCAACGAGCGGACTGCCTGGCGAAGGTTCGGCATACGCGTGGACGGGGAGCTCGGGCCGGCGTGGCGGCCGCCGCATCAATCGTCTGATAGACGCCTCGGGGAGCCCGATGCAACCTGTCGCTGGCGGACGGCCGAGGGCAGCGGCGCGCAGGAGAGCACCGCGACCAGCAAGCCGCGGGAGTTGTCGCGGGCCGTCGCGGCCTGTGCGGCCTGTGCGGCCTGTGCGGCCTTCAGCAGCGTGTTCTGATCCCGCTATCGTGTCAGGAGAAAATCCAGCGACTCACCCAACGCCACCTGACGCGGCGGCGTGCCGTGCACGAAGAGGCGAGCCCCGGCATCGCCGTGCAGCGCCACACTGTTCTGCTCCACCTGGAGCATGCTGCCCTCGGGCAATCCCACCACGACCTGCTCCGGATTCAGCTCCAGGAACTCGGCAATGCGCTCGGCGCGCGTCTCTCCCTGAAAGCCAGGCGGATGAGCATCCGTGTAATGCGCGTTGATCTGGAAGGGCACCAGCCCCAGGGCCTCGAGGCTTGGCGGCTGGACGATCGGCATATCGTTCGTGGTGCGGATGGTCGGGCAGGCCAGCACGCTCCCCGCGCTCCAGCCGATGTACGGCATCCCTGCGCGCACGCGATCTTGAATCGCCTGAAGCAGCCCGCGCTCGTACAGCTGTGACAGGAGACGAAAGGTGTTGCCACCGCCGATCACGATCGCCTCGGCACCATACAGCGCCGCCAGTTGGTCCGCGGCCGCATGAATCGACGTGATCGCATATCCCATCTCCGCGAAGGGGGGGGCGCACGCGCGCCTCGTACTCCTCCCACGAACCCATCACCCCCGCGAACGGGACGAACAGCGCCGAGCGCACGCGCTCGCCGAGAAAGGCGCGAATCCGGGCTCGCGGATATGTGAGAAAGCGCCCCTCGGCATCACGCGAGTTGCTGAGGAGCAGGAGACGGCAGGTCACGGCGCGCTGTCGCTGCTCCGGAGCTCCCGCCAGCGCACGCCAGGCGCACTCGCCGCGTGATGCGTGGCGCCATACAGCGCTCCCACCAGCACGCCAAAGATGACGTGCACCACGACGAGCACGACGACTGCCCAGGCTCCGCGGTACTCGAGGAATGCCCCGGGAGCGGCCGGCGATCCCCCCGCCATACGCATGGGCAGGAAGCCGATCGCCACTCCGGCAAAGAGGGCGTGTGCGATGCCGATGAGGCCTCCCACGAGCCAACCCGCGCGCCGCGTCACGTACTCGAAGATCAGACCATAGATGATTCCAGCGACCGCGCCGAGGATCAGTTGCGCGATGGCGCCGGCGATCCATCCCAGGAGCGCGCCGTACCTGGCGGGGAGCACGATCGATCCCAGCGTCGTGCTGACGTTCGCGTTCACGCCGAGCACCCACCGCGCCAGGGCGAACAGCGCGACGACTGCGAGCGCACCGATGATTCCCGCCACGACCGCACGCGCCCATTTCATCGCGCGCGCTCCCCGGCCTCTCGTGCGGCGGGCGGCATCACAGATCCTCCGTCTCGTAGCCGCGCGACTCGGCGAGCGCAGGATCGCCCAGGGGCACCGCCGCCTCGCTGCCACGCCGCCAGCTCGCATACATGGTAATCCCCGCGCCCAGCGCGATGATGGCCACGAGATCCAGCCAACTGGGGCGCGGGTTGTCCGGCGTGCTGGCGGGCAGCGTCAACCAGTACATGTCCACGTAATGCATCACCAGCAACCACCAGCCGAGTGCCGTCATCGCCAGGATGCTGCGCTTCACGGCGCGCAGCAGCAGCAGCACGAAAGGCAGCGCGAAGTTCCCGATCATGAGCACCAGCGCCATCGCGCCCCAACCCGCGTGCTCGCGCGTCGCGTACCATGCGGCTTCGGTGGGGATGTCCGCGATCCAGATGATGAGAAACTGCACGAAGCCCATGTACGCCCACATCAGTACGAAAGTGAGCTCCAGCTTTCCCAGTGCATGGAAGCGATCCGCATTGGCCCATGGGATCGCGCCGGCGCGTTCGGCGCGTGACGCGGAGATGGCGATGAGCCCCAGCGCCGCAAGCACACCGCCGGCGAAGACGTACACGCCGTACACCGTGGAGTACCATGTCGGCTCCAGCGACATCATCCAGTCGAACGCGGCGAAGCTCATGGTGAACGCCAGCAGCACCAGGCCGCCCGCGCTCGTCCGATACATGCGCCGGACGAGCGCGGGGTGCGGTCGTGTGTCCTGGCGAAACGATGCCCGTCGCAGGGTGGCGCCGAGTGCAATCCAACAGCACCAGTAGATCACCGCGCGCACGATGAAGAACGGCACGTTGAGATATGCCTGCTTCAATCGTACGTTCGTCGCGACCGTGGCGGCGAGATCCGCCGGGTTGGCCCAGGGATACAGCTGGTGCACGGCCACGGCCACCGGGATGAAGAGCACGGCGAGCACCGGCAGCGTGGCGACGATGTCCTCCGCGCGGCGGCGCAGCACCACGAACCAGGCGGCCGCCGTGACGTGCGCCATCATCACCATCGCCAACGCACCGAGGACGACGGTCACGCAGGTCACGTAGGCAACCAGGTATGCCTGTGCGGCGCGCCGCGGCTCTACCACGGCGCCGATCAGCCAGAGGATCGCCGCGATCGCCGTCAGGATTGCGCCTCGCCGCCCGATCGCGCGGCGCCGCACCGCCTCGCGCCAGGTCATCGCCTGGCCCCAGCCTTCACGCTCGTGCTACCGGGCGGCGCGGCGGCGGCGGCGGCGCCACTCGTACCGGGCAGCGCACTCTTCGCGTGAGCATCCAGGCTGTCCAGCGCAGCGGCGGTCGTCGAGTCCCGCACCGCGGCCGCATCGTGCGGCGGGGAATGCTGCAGCTCGCGTACGTACGCCACCACCGCCCAGCGCTGCGCATCGGTGAGCTGAAAGGCATATGCCGGCATGCGACCGAAGCCGCCGGACACCACGGCGAAGATCTGCGCAGGCGTGAGCGCCCGCACGCGCGGCGAATGCAGCGACGGCGGCCGCGGTGGCCCCATGTTCGCCGCCACGAGGCTTCCGCCGTATCCCGCGGGCCCATGACACACGGCGCAGTAGATCCGAAAACGATCGGCGCCCTCGCGCAGCAGTGCGGGGGTGACGGCAAGCGCCGCGGCGAAGCTGTCGCGGACAGCCGCCGGCGCGGCGAGCGTCGGCACATACGAAGAGGCCAGCGCGACGCCTCCACGCGGCAGCGTCCCTGCCGGCGGTTCCTGCATCACCTTGCCATCTCGAAACACCCCGCTCGGCCCATAGGGGTCGTACCGCTGCTGCACGCGCATGCGCTCGAAGTCGGTGGCCTCGCGCTCGTCCTCGTGCGCGCACGCAGCAACCGGAGCGACCGCCAGCGCGGTCACGAGCAGGGCGCAGGCCGTCTGGCGCATGCCGGCGCTCATGCCTGCTCCAGGTGAACGACTCGCAGCGCGCCGAGCGCGTCGAGCTCGCGCGCCGTCATCGCCGCATCCGACCGCCGGTCGCGCGCGTCGATGGCAATCCAGAACCGGTCCACCGTCGCGCGCTCGAAGCCGTCCACCTCGAATACCGGATGCCAGAGCCGGGGCAGGCGCAGCACGACGAAGAGCCCGAAGAAGGCGGCGAGCGATGCCGCGAGCACGGTGCCCTCGAAGGTCGATACGATGAAGGCGGGAATGGCGTGCGGCGGCCGGCCGCCGATGTTCAATGGATACGATTGCGCATTGGCGTACCACTGGATGGCGTACGCCGCGATGGCGCCGAGCAGCCCGATCACGAAGATCGCCACCGGCAGGCGCGAGCGAGGAAGGCCCAGCGGCCCATCGGTGCCGGGAACGGGAAAGGGCGTGTACGTCTCCAGCCGCGTGTAGCCCTTCTCGCGCAGCCTGACGAGCGCCTCCCGGAAGCGGTCGGCGTTCGCGAACTCGGCGAGGTACACGCCCGACGGCCACGCGGCGTCACGCATGCTCCGCCTCCTCGCTGGACCGGTGCGCCAGCGTGTAGCGCAGCTCCTGCACCTCACTGATCGCCACCGGCGGGACGTACCGGACGAACAGCAGAAACAGCAGCCCGAAGAAGCCGATGCTTCCCGCCAGCAGGCTGAGATCCACCCAGGTGGGGAAATAGAAGTGCCAGCTGGAGGACAGGAAGTCCCGATTCAGCGACGACACGATGATCTCGAACCGCTCCAGCCACATGCCCGCGAGGATCCCGAGCGAGGCCAGGAACAGGATCACCGGGCTGCGCCGGCAGCGCCGCCACCAGAAGATCTGGGGCGTGGCGACGTTCAGCAGGGTCATGATCCAGTACACCACCGCGTACGGTCCCAGCGGGCGCGCGAACAGATACATGTAGCGCTCATAGAGGTCGCCGCTGTACCACGCCATGAACGACTCCATGACGTAGCTGTAGGCCAGCATCAACCCGGTGGTGAGGGTGAGCTTCGCGATGTTCTCCAGGTGCTTTTCGGTGATCACGTCCTGCAGGCCGAAGGCGTGGCGCAGCGGCAGCAGAAGCAGCAGCACCATGGCGAAACCGGAATAGATGGCGCCGACCACGAAATACGGCGGGAAGATCGTGGAGTGCCATCCCGGCAGCTGCGCGATGCTGAAGTCGAGGCTCACGACACTGTGCACCGAGATCACGAGCGGCGTGGCCAGGCCACCGAGTATCGTGTACGCCACGCGGTACCGCTGCCACTCGAACCCGGAGCCGCGCCAGCCGAGCGCGAAGACGCCATAGACCATCCGCCGGGCGCGTCCCTTCACGCGGTCGCGCGCCGACGCCAGGTCGGGCACCAGGCCGAGGTACCAGAAGAGCAGCGAAACGGTGAAGTACGTCGACACCGCCGCCACGTCCCAGGGCAGCGAGCTCTTGAAGTTGGGCCACACGCCCATGGTGGCGGGATACGGGATGAGCCAGTAGGCGAACCAGGGGCGGCCCAGGTGCAGTACCGGAAAGAGTCCCGCCTGCACCAGCGCGAAGAGCGTCATCGCCTCGGCCACGCGATTGATGGAGGCACGCCACTTCTGGTTGAGCAGCAACAGGAAGGCGGAGATGAAGGTGCCCGCGTGGCCGATCCCGATCCACCAGACGAAATCAGTGATCGCGAATGCCCACGCCACCGGGATGTTGTTGCCCCACGTGCCGATCCCCACCGCGACGGTGTACGTGATGGCGACCACCAGCAGCAGCGAGAGCAGCCCCGCGATGCCGAACAGCAGCCACCAGACCAGCGAACGCGTCCAGATGGAGGCAAGCAGATGGTCGGCGAGTGCCACGTACGCCGTGGCCCGATCGGCCGCCGCGCCGCGGAGGAGCAGGCGGTCGCGCTCGGCGGGGGTGAGCTCGGCATCCGTGGCGAGCGCGGCGCGCGCGGGCGCCCTCACGCCCGTTCCTCCAGCTCCGGATTCGGATTCCGCACCCGCGCCAGGTAGCGCACGCGCGGTTCCGTGCCGAGATGGTCGAGCACGGCGTAGGCGCGCGGATCCTCACGCTGCCGCACCACCTCGGACCCGGGCTCGGTGAGCGAGCCAAAGATGATCGCGCGCGTCGGGCAGGCCTGCTGGCAGGCGGTGTGGACGTCCGAGCCCTGCAGGGCGCGTCCTTCCCTCCCCGCCGTGATCTCCGCCTCGCGTATCCGCTGCACGCAGAAGGAGCACTTCTCCATCACCCCGCGCTCACGCACCGTGACGTCGGGGTTCTTCACCATCAGCTCCACCTCCGCGAGATGCGCGTTGTAGTCGAACCAGTTGAAACGGCGCACCTTGTACGGACAGTTGTTGGAGCAGAAGCGCGTGCCCACGCAGCGGTTGTAGATCATCTCGTTGAGGCCGTCCGCGCTGTGCTCCGTGGCCTCCACGGGACACACGTACTCGCAGGGCGCCTTCTCGCAGTGCTGGCAGAGCATCGGCTGCGGGACGATGCGCGGTTGCTCGTCGCTGCCCTGGTTATAGCGGTCGATGCGCAGCCAGTGCATCTCCCGGCTCTTCGCCACGTCTTCGGCGCCCACCACCGGGATGTTGTTCTCCGCCTGACACGCCACCACGCATGCCCCGCAACCGATGCAGGTGCCGAGGTCGATGGTCATCGCCCACTGCTGCGGACTCCTGCCCTGCGGTGCCTGCGGCTCGTACAGCGTGAGCGGCCGGCGCGGGCGGCGCGGACCCGGCGCCTGTGCTGCCGCCTGTCGCGCGTATTCCATCACGCTCATGGAATGTGCGGGGTCGCGGTCCTCCATCGTCCAGTGACCCTGGGTGATGGGCAGATCGCGATGCCCGCCGACGCGCTCCACGGTCACGTCAGCCTGGACGAAGCTGCCGCTGCGCCAGAGAGGATACACGTTGGCGCCCGCGCCGCGAGCGACGCGTTCAGCGCCCGTGCGCCCGTACCCGAAGGTCGTCGAGATGGTGTCGTCAGCGTGCCCGGGCACGATCACCACGGGCAACCGGATCATCTGCCGGTTCGCGCGGAGCGCGAGCAGGTCTCCGGTCTGCACACCGAGCCGCCGGGCCGTCGCCACGGAGAGCTGGGCGGCATTCTCCCAGGTGAGCTTGGTGATCGGGTCCGGCAGCTCCTGCAGCCAGCCGTTGTTGGCGAAGCACCCGTCGTGCACGCGTGCGTCCGGACGAAGCACGAGCGTGATCGCGTTGCGCGGCGCCGCCGCCGTGACGGCGCTGCTGCCGCCCCCCTCCGCACCTGCCACGGCCTGGGCGGCGGGGGCGCCCAGGGGCGTGGAGGCGCTCCCGGGCACGAAGCCGCGGCGCAGGAAGTCCTGCCAGCGGTGCTCGTCGCCGCCGCTCCATGACGCCCGCAGCAGGGCGAGGGAGTCGGGCCGAGCCTCCCCCGCCAGTAGGGCAAGCAGCTCCGTCCTGGTGTGACTGTCGTACAACGGGCGGAGCAGCGGCTGGACCACCGACAGGGTGCCGTCATATGCGCGGGCATCACCCCAACTCTCGAGGTAGTGCGCGGCCGGGACCAGCCAATCACACCCTCGCGCGGTCTCGTCGTCGTACAGCCCGTGGTACACGCGATTGCGCACGCGCCGCAGCAGCTCGCCGAAGGCGATGTCGCCCGGTGAGGCGTACGCCGCATTCACGCCGGAGATCACGAGCGTGTCCACGCTCCGGGCGCGCAGGGCATCCGTGAGCGCGGCGAAGCTGGCATCGGAATCGCCGGCGCCGGCGATGGGTGAGGGCATCCAGTGGATGGTGCTGCCGTGCGCACCAAGCCGGGCATTGATGCCGAACCCCAGCGCCCGGGCACGCGCTGACTGGTGTTCGCCGACTATGACGAGGGCGCGGCCGGGGTGTTTCGCGAGATCGCGCGCGGCAGCCGTGAGCCAGGCGGCCTGCTCCGCGGATATCGGCGCCGGCGCGGCACCGACGGCGCCCGCCCCGCCCGGTGCGAGCTGCGCGAGCAGGTGCGCCAGCGCCGACTCGATCTCCGCCGGCCGTGCGCGCAGCCGATGATCCGCGTTCGCGCCAGTCACGCTCATGGCCGACTCGATGGCATACAGCCGGCTCATCCCCGCCAATGGCGCGCGCCGCCGATCGGCGAAGTCGCGCGCGTAGCGCAGCTGAAAGGGTCCGCTCGCCAGGGGATCGGCATCGACGACGAGCACGACGTCGGCGCTGCGCAGATCGTAGAGGGGCAGCACGGGCCGGCCGCCGCTTGCGAAGCCGTCCGGCGCCTGGTGGTCCCGCAACGGTGAGTAGAAGTGAATGCCCGCGTCGGGATACACGGAGCGCAGCCGGTCGAGGAGCTCAATCTCCGCCGGTGACGACGTGGGCGCGAGCAGCAGGCGCAGCCCGGCCCCGCGCGCGCCGACGCGGGCGCGCAGCGCGCCGGGTGCCATGGCGGCGGAGAACGCGGCCCAGCTCGAGCGCCGGCGCATCTGCCTGACGAATC
>DATEPM010000054.1:0-4885 GCA_035273185.1 Gemmatimonadaceae bacterium | reverse complement strand
GGTGGCGGTGCTGGTGCGCCGGCCCCAGACGGTGCTGCGCTGGCGCTTGCTGCTGGCCCTCGTGGGGGCACTGGTGCTGGGGCTCACGCCCTTCGCGACGCAGCCCATCCGGGCGGCATACAACCCGCCCATCAACGAGGGTGATCCGACGGCGTGCCGGCACGGGCTGCACCTCTCGTGCACGTTCTCCGCGGGCACGAAGGACGCCTTCATGTACAACTTCAACCGGGGACAGTTCGGGAAACCGGCGCTGTCGGACCGCCAGGCGCCGGCGGCCGTACAGTTTGGCCTCTGGTGGCTGTACTTCAAGTGGCAGTGGCTGCGGGATCCGCACCTGCAGCATCAGGTGTGGCAGGGCATCCTGGGCGGGCTGTTCCTGGTGCTGGGGCTCTTCGGCGGTTGGGTGCACTTCCAGCGGGACCGACGAAGTTTCTGGTTCTTCGGGACCTTCATGTTCACGGTCACGCTGCTGCTCATCTACTATCTGAATTTCCGATACACCACCTCTCAGGCGCCGGAGCTGGGCAACAGCGTCCCCCGCGAGCCTCGCGACCGCGACTACTTCTTCCTGTGGAGCTTTTCGGCGTGGGGCGTGTGGGCCGCGCTGGGGTTGATGTACATCTGGGAGAACCTCGCCGCCCTCATCGGCACCCGCGACGTGCGCAGCGGTGGACGTGTCGCGACCATCCCCAGCCCGCGCGCGGCGATCGTGACGTCTCCGGTGCTGCTGATCGCCTGCATCCCGCTCTTCACCAACTGGTCCACGGCGCCGCGCAGGGGGCAGACCTTCACGCGCGACTTCGCGCACGACCTGCTCGACTCCGTGGAGCCCTACGGCGTGCTGATCACGGTGGGTGACAACGACACCTTCCCCCTCTGGTATGCCCAGGAGGTGGAGGGGATACGGCGCGATGTCGTCGTGGTCTGTACTTCGCTGCTCAACATCGACTGGTACGCGCGCCAGATCATCCGCCGCCCCATCTATCCGTACGATGCCGCCAACGGCCCGGCGATCTATCGCGGCCGGCAGTGGGTCAGGCCGTCAGCGCCGCCGCTCAGGATGTCACTGGACGAGGCGGACTCGGTGCCGCCGTACTTTCAGATGACCGGACCCATGGTGTTCAACGCGGGCGCCATCCACACCGTCGTCCAGCCGCAGATCCTCCAGCGTGCGGATCTCCTGGTGCTGCACATGATCCAGGATTCCTATCCCGGCCGGCCCATCTACTTCAGCCGGTCGTCCGCGGGCTATGCGCGCCAGCTGGGCCTCGGGGATTTCGTGCTGACACAGGCGTTCGCGTCCAAGGTGTTCCTGCCGCCCAGGGCGCAGAACGGCGACACGTTGTACGTGGCGGGCGACGGCTGGCTGGATCTCCCACGCACCCGGGCACTCTGGTTCGACGTCTTCCAGGGCGCCCGCTCCGTCGTGAAGCAGGGCGACTGGATCGACCAGCCCTCGGTGGGCATTCCGTATCTCTACATCGCGACCGGCCTGGAACTGTCCGCGGCGCTCGGCGCGACGGGCAGCACCGCGCTGTCCCGCCAGGCCTACGGTACCGCGGCACAGGTGGCGAGAGCGGTGCACCTCGAGCAGCTTCTGCCCGACCAGCCGCCGTCGGCGCAGCCGCGGCTACCACTTCCCGCGCGCGACTCGTCAGGCGTGCCTCTGCCGCCGGCCGCCTCACCCGGAACGACACCGGACTGACCAGCGGGCCCGGCGGCGCGCCGCGCCGCGCGTCTTGACGAATCGAGGGCGCTGACATAGAAGTTCTATGTCATGTCACCCGCCCCGCCCCGCGATGAGCTGCTCCCCGGCACGCTCGACATGCTCATCCTCCAGACGCTCGCGCACCAGCCGGAGCTGCACGGCTTCGCCATCGCGGAGTCCATCGAGCGTGCGTCCGGAGACGTGCTGCGCGTGGAGGAGGGCTCCCTCTACCCGGCCCTTCAACGAATGCTCATCAGGGGCTGGATCGCCGGGGAATGGGGGAAGACGACGGAGAACCGCCGCGCGCGGTATTACCGTCTCACGGCCGCGGGACGCAGGCAGCTCGCGCGCGAGGTGGCGTCGTACACCCGCGTGAGCATCGCCATCGCCCGCATCCTGCAACCCGCCTGAGGTCTCCATGCCGCTGCTGCCCATGCTGCGCCGCCTCCGGTATCTGCTGCGCCGCGACCGGATGACGCGAGAGCTGGAAGAGGAGATGCGCCTGCATCTGGAGCTGCGGGCTGCGTCCATCTCCGAGCACACGGGGGCGAATGCCACCGAGGCGCGCCGCGCCGCGCGGCGGCGCTTCGGGAACGTCGGCGCGATTCAGGAGCGCAGCCGCGACGCGTGGGGCATGGCCTCGGTGGAGCAGCTCGCCCTGGACCTGCGCCATGCGGCGCGGCGGCTGCGCCTCCGCCCCGGCTTCAGCGTCCCGATTCTCGTCGTCCTGGCGCTCGGCATCGGGGCCACGACGGCGGTGTTCAGCGCGATCGATGCGGCGATGCTGCGGCCGCTCCCCTTCGCCAGGCCGGACGAGCTCGTGGTGCTGCCAGACGTCGAGATCCCCTTCCAGCAGGAGATCGGCGAGCATCCCGCCTGGCAGCCGCCGACCATCACGCAACTGGCCGACGCGCCGGAGCTCTTTGCATCGGTGGCGGCCTATGCGGCGGGAGGGCTCAACCTGTCCGATCCGGAGCGGCCGGTGCGCGTGAAGGCGGGCGTGGTCACCACCGCCTTCTTCGCGACACTGGGTGTGCGGCCGCTCGCGGGCCGCAGCTTCACTCCGGACGAGGGAAAGCCGGGCGGCCCCAGTGCCGTGATCCTGTCCTACGGCCTGTGGCAGCGCCAGTTCGGCGGGCGCGAGCTGCTGGGCACCGCCATCCAACTGAACGACAAGCCGTACACAGTGGTGGGTGTGATGCCGCCGCGCTTCGGCTTTCCTGACGAGAGCGATGTGTGGATCCCGATGTCGGTGCCCACCACCTTCGCCACCTTCGAGCCCTTCCGCGGATTCCTGCCGTCGCGCGTGATGGCCCGGCTCGCGCCGGGGGTGACACCCCGCGTGGCGTCGGCCCGCATGCTCGCACGGTGGGAGCGGTCGGTGGCGGCCGCGGGCCCGCGGCCGCCTGCGTACTTGTCGCAGTTGCTCGCGGGGAAGCGCGAGAGCGGCGCTGCCATTCTGCTGCAGCACTACCTCGGCGGCAGCCGCGACACCGCGCTCCTGGTGCTGCTGGGCGCCACGTTCCTGCTGCTGCTGATCGTCTGCGCGAACGTCGCCAATCTGCTCCTCTCCGACGCAGCGACCCGCCGCCGCGAGATCGCGCTGCGCGAGGTGTTGGGCGCCACGCGGCGGCGCGTCGTCCGGCAACTGCTCGCCGAAAGCGTGCTGCTCTCGCTCGGCGGCGCTGCGCTCGGCCTGGCGCTGGCACCGCTCGCGCTCGCGCTGCTCCGCAACATCCTCCCCGCCGACCTGGCCGGCGTGGCGCCCGTGGAGCTGGACCATCGCGTGCTGGGCTTTGCAATCGCCCTCTCGCTGATCACCGCGCTCGCGTTCGGGCTGTGGCCCGCCCTGGGCAGCACGCGCGGCGACGCGGGGGCGATCATCAAGTCCGGCGGCGGCCACGGCGCGACAGCGGGTGCGCTCGGCCGCACCCGCCGCCTGCTCGTGGTCGCGGAGCTGGCGCTCACAGTGATGCTGCTCGTGGGCGCCGGCCTGATGCTGCGCAGCTTCGAGCACATGATGTCGCAGGACTTCGGGATGGACCCGGAGCACGTGGGGACGCTCGAGATCAGCTTCACCAGCGGCGCGGGCAGGCGCGCCGAGCAGCTGCGCGTGCTCCACGCGGTACTGGCGCGGCTCGAGTCCAGCCCCGGAATCACGAGCGCGGGCGCAGTGAACGATCTGCCGCTCCGCGACGGCGGCCGCATCGCGCTCCGCATACAGCCGGACGGCGCGTCATCGAGCAGGCGGAGCGCGGAGGAGAGCCTCGCGCGCTACCTGATCGCGAGCGGGCATTACTTCCGCGCGATGGGCATTCCGCTGCTGCGCGGGCGCAGCTTCACCAGCGCCGATGACACACTGCCCCCGCTGGCCGTGATCGTGAGCCAGACCACCGCCAGGACGTTCTGGCCCGGGGTGGATGCGCTGGGCCACACCATCACCCTCCCCGCGGCGATGCCCGCGGCGCAGCCGACCCATTACACGGTGGTGGGAATCGTCGCTGACGTGCGCGAGGAGAAGCTCGAGGGAGATCCCACGGCACAGATGTACTTCTCCATCGACGAGCAGGCGCCGAGCAACGTGGCGATCGTCGCGCGCGGCACGCTGCCGCCGGCCGCGCTGCTGGCGCGCCTCACGGATGCCGTGCACGCAGTGAGCCCGGCGCAGGCCGTGTTCAACGTGCGAACGATGGACGCCGTGGTGGACCGGTCCGCGGCGCCGCGCCGCACCAACACGCTGCTCATCACCATCTTTGCATCGCTGGCACTGGTGCTGTCGGCGCTGGGCGTATACGCCGTGGTGGCGTACAGCGTGGCACAGCGCACGCGCGAGCTGGGCATCCGCGCCGCGCTCGGCGCCACGGCACGCGATCTCGTGTCGCTGGTGTCGGGCGAGATGGCGTGGGTGCTCGCCCTGGGGGTTGTCGGGGGCCTCGGTGGCGCATGGGCGCTCACGCGCCTCATCGCGTCGCAGCTCTATGGGGTGCAGCCCCACGACGCGGCGACCTTCGCGCTGGTGCCCCTGCTGCTCGTGGTGCTGGCGGCGGCCGCGACGCTCGTCCCCGCGCTCCGCGCGGGCCGGGTCAGCCCGGCCGAGGTGATGAAGGCCGAGTGACCGGCGGGCGGCGCACCGGCGCCTCCGAGAACCGCGCGGCGATGGGCGGCAGCTCGTCGCCG
>DATEPM010000053.1:0-6974 GCA_035273185.1 Gemmatimonadaceae bacterium | reverse complement strand
GGAGGGGGGAGCGATGGCAGGCAGGTGATCGTCGAGGTCAACTCCAATCCGTTGTACGACGAGCACGGGAAGATTCGCGGTGCCGTCACCGTGGAGCGGGACGTCACGGTGAAGACGCAGCTGGCGCAGCAGCTGGAGGAGGAGGCCCGCCGCACCGCGGAGCTGTACGAGCGGGTGTCCACCGAGGCCGAGCGGCTGGAGAAGATGGTGCAGGAGCGCACCGCCGAGGTGCTGGCGCTGCAGGAGGCCCGGGCGCGCGAGCGCCGGCTTGCCGCGGTGGGCCAACTGGCGGCGGGGGTGATGCACGACGTGAACAACGCACTCAACCCCATCATGGCGGCCGCCTATCTGCTGGACGCGAACGCCACCAACCCGGAAAAGGTGCGCGACTACGCCGAACGCATCGCCAAGGCGGCGGAGACCGGGGCGGCCACCGCGGCGCGCGTGGGCCGCTTCATCCGCCAGGAGCCGCTACAGGGGGAGAGCGAGGAGCTGGTGGATCTCTCGCAGGTGTCCGACGAGGTGGTGGCGATGACCCGGCCGCTCTGGGCCGAGCGCGCGAAAGGGGGCGTCATCACCTTCGACCGCGACCTCGCTTCGGGCGCGATGGTGCGCGGCATCGCCGGCGAGCTGCGTGAGGCACTGCTGAATCTCGTGCAGAACGCCCTGGACGCGATGGCCGGCGGCGGCACGCTGGCAATTCGGACGCGTGTGCAGGCGAACGAGGTGAGTGTCGAGGTGCGCGACACCGGCGTGGGCATGTCGGCCGAAGTGCGCGAGCGCGCGTTCGAGCCCTTCTTCACCACCAAGGGCAAGGCGGGCACCGGGCTGGGGCTGGCCGAGGTGTACGGCATCGTGAAGCGCCATCGCGGCCATGCGGAGATCGAGTCCATGCCCGGCGTGGGCACCACGGTGCGCCTTGTGCTCCCCTTCGCGCTGCCGGTCAGCCCCGCCGCCGCAGGCGATCAGCCGCGTCGACGCGCGCATCGCCGCGTGCTGCTGGTGGAGGATCACACCGACAGCCGCGAGTTCATGCAGGCGCTACTGGAGTCCGACGGCCATGTGGTCGATACTGTGACAGGGGTGAAGGAGGCGATCGCGAAGCTGGAGGCCGCCGGACGCGCCGGCATGCCGCCGTACGACGTGCTCGTCACCGACATCGGCCTGCCCGACGGCAGCGGCTGGGACCTCATCGGCGTGGCACGGGAGCGGTGGCCGTCGCTGCGCATCGGCGTCGTCACGGGGTGGGAGCCCCGCGCCGGCGCCGGCACCGACGGAGACTTCATTTTGCGAAAACCGGTGCGCACGTCCGAACTGCTCGCCCAGGTGGCGGTGGTCGCGCCATGAGTGCGGCGACACAGGCTGGCGCGGATCGGCGGGTGTATACAGATTCTTCAACGATGACTGATTCGACTGCGAAGATCCGCGTCCTCGTCGCCGAGGATGACGACAACGCGCGCTCGCTGCTGGTGGATCTCCTCGGGACGCTGGGCCACACGATCGTCTCGGAGGTGGCCACCGGGCGCGAGGCGTACGAGAGCGCGAAGGACGTCGTGCCCGACGTGGTGCTGCTGGACGTGCACATGCCCGACGGCTCGGGGATCGAGGCGGCCGAGCGCATCACCCAGAACATCCCCGGCGTGGCGGTGGTGCTGTTCAGCGGCGACCAGTCGCTCACGCTCACCGACCGCGATGTCACCGCGACCGCGGCGATCGCCTTCCTTCCGAAGCCCGCGCCCCCGCGCGTGCTGGATTCCACCATCCGCCTGGCCGCCACGCGCGCGAAGGAGCTGATGAACGCGCGCAAGGACGCCGAGGCGGCCAAGATGGCGCTGGAGAACCGCAAGACCATCGAGCGCGCGAAGGGCATCCTGATGCGCCGCACTGGATCGTCGGAGCAGGAGGCGTATCGCATCCTGCAACGCACCAGCCAGGATCGCTCCGTGCCGATGGTGGAGATCGCCAAGGCGGTGCTGGCGAGCGAGCCGGGCGTGACCGACGTGGCCAAGGAGCGCTAGCGCGCCGGCCGCGCCGCGGCGGTCCCGTGTCCGCGCGCCATCCATGTGTAAATGCTGAAGGGCGGCCGGTCGGGTGACCGGCCGCCCTTCAGCGTGAGCGGGAACCGCGGCGCTCAGCGCGTGCGGACGAGCGTCACCTGCACGTCCTGCGGCGGCACGCCCCACTGTACCGAGGCGGTCTGGCCCGCGGGGACCGAGAAGCGTAGGAACGCCACGCTGCCGCCATTCAGCGCGAGCGAGGCGGGCGACGTGTCGGTGATCGTGACGGTCTGCAGCGGGAAGGTGGATACCTGCAGCGCCGGGAAGATCGACCGGAAGTTCCAGCTCGGCTGCTGGTACGCCGGGTCGGTGGACACCAGGTCGTCGGTGAGCACCGAGGTCGCCCAGTCGCGGAAGATGTTCGTGAGCCCCGCCCCGAAGACGTTCTGCAGATTGGCCAGCCCCGTCACCTTCGAGTTGTCCAGCTGGAACCACACGTCGCCGTCGCTGGCACCGCGGTGGTCGGCGGCGTAGCGCAGGAACGACCACGTGGCGCCGCGCGTCCACAGGGAATCGTCAGGCGCGTACGGCGAGCTGGTGGAGGGGCGCTTCAGGTACTCGATGTAGCGCCCCATGTTGTTGATCTGGTCGTTGTTGAACGCATCGACGCTCTGGGCCGACGAACGGATGGTGGGTGCGTCGAGGTTCTCGCGCGGGGTGAGCCCCGCGCTCTCGCGGTAGAACAGCAGCTCCTCGGCGATGTGGCTCAACCCCTCGTTCAACCACACCTCCTCGAAGTCGTTCGCGTCGTTCACGAACATGCGCCGCGAGGCGTTGATCAGGTGCTGGAACTCGTGCGCGGTGGTGGAGATGGTGAGCGACGTGACGTCGCTCTTGGATCGGACATTGCCGTTCACCACGCCGGTGGGGTCGGGGACCAGGAGATAAAACATCTCGCCCACGTTGCTCGTGGGGCACGCGTCGAAATTCGTGGTGGCCTGCTGCGGGAACAGGTCGCGCCCATAGAAGAAGCCGCCCACGATGCTGGTGCTGTTCTTCGGTGTCAGCTCGTTCACCGCGCGGGTGAAGAAGAGCAGCATGCGACCGCCGTTATTGTCGATGTCCGATGGCGCGCCGAACGCCGAGACGTCCGTGTCGTAGACCAGCGTGTCGAAGGTGGTGCCGATGGACTGATAGTCCGCATCGGTGTACCCCCCGGACGGGTTCGCGGTGTCGGCCACGACCACGGCGCGGTTGGTGACGGCCACCACGCGGCCGGTGCGCATATCGGGCGTCTGACACGCGTCGGCGAAGCTGTCCCCGGAGCGCGTGTTCAGCTTCAACAGCTGGCCCACGGTGACGCTGCTGGGAATCTTGTCGTACAGCGGCGCGAGCGGGCGGCGCGTACCCGACACGTGGCTGTACCACGCGCGCGCGGCGGGCACGAGCGGCGTGAGATACTGCCGCTCTGCCTGGCGCAGCCGCAGCTCGTAGCTCGTGGATGCGGAGCGCGGCGCGCCGAACCCGCCCAGCATCTGCAGCGAGGGCGCGGGCGACACCGAGAAGAGCGGCGTGAGCCCCGCCGGCGCCCGGGACGCCGAGCCCACCGGAGCGCTGGCGCCCTGACTGAAGAAGCTCATCGACGCGGTGGCGCTGTACGTGACCGAACCGTTGAAGGGGATGACGGCGAAGTCGGCGCCCGAGGCGCCGCCGGAGACGCAGACGTCCTGGGCCGCGATCGGGGTGCGCACCTCGCCGAGGTTGAGCGTCGCCGCCGCGGAGGCGTTGCAGTCCGTCACCGGCGCGATCGCGATGAGATCGCGCGACTGCGCCAGATTGGTGCCGCTCACCGTCGCGCTCACCTTCACCGGGCCCGCCGAGGGGCCGAAGGTTACGGTGGTCTGCGCCGTACCCGTGTTGTCGGTCTGCGCCGTGGTAGGCGAGACGGTGGCATCGCCCGAGACCACGGCGAAGGTGACGGTGGCGTTCGGCACCGGCCTGTTATCGGTGGACGTCACCTTCACGGCGACCACCAGCGACGTGCCGGTGAGCCCACTCGTGTTCCCGGGCAGCACGGTCAGCTGCGCCGCGACGGGGCCCTTGGGCTCGGTGCCGGAATGACAGGCTCCGAGCAGCGCGAGCGTGCCGGTAGCCACGAGAGCGAGCGCTCTCCGCTGTCGCGGAGTGAGCATGCGAGATCTCCTGATCAGGTACATACCCCGACGATCACACGCGGGGCACGGAAACGCGGATCCCCGGCCGACGACGCGTAGCGAAAATCCACAGCTGGCAAACGGTCATCCTACCCGCGAACCTGCGAAAGGTCGCCCGAGTTCCCCCTGCATCGCTCGCATGGAAAGACTCGTACCGCGCCACCAGCGCAGCGCTCGAATCCGTGCGCCAGGGTGATGCCGGTCACGGCGTTGAGCCAGTGGCGGGCCAGCCGGCGGCGTGCGCGCGGGTCATGAGCCGCCGCGAAGACGACACGCGTCGGGGCGGCTACCCTCGCCTCGGAGCGTCGCCGGCAGCAGCGGCGCACCGCCGGACAACGAGCGGCAGGGCCGGCCTACGCCGCGGGTGCCTGCTCGGCCTTGGGCTTGGGGTGGAGATATGCCTCCATGCCCAGCCCGAGGTAGATGGTTCCCGCCACCAGTCCGGCGCACACGAGAAAGGGGAGCTCGGTGAAGCGGTCGAACGCGTATCCGGCGAGCACCGGGAAGAGCACCCGCGCCACGCCGCCGAAGGTCTGCTGCACGCCCATGTAGAGCCCCCGCTCGCGCGTCGGGATCACGCGCGAGAGGAGCGCCGTGACGCAGGGGAAGGTGAATGCGGTGCCGAGCGGCACGAGCGCCACGGCGAGCGCGAGCGGCAGGTACGGCAGCAGCGCCACCAGCTCCACCGGCAGGATGCCCCCGAGCATCTGCGCCACCGCCTGGGGATCCTTGAGGGGATACATGAAGGGGAGCGCCGCGAGCCCCGCCGCGAGCAGCAGCAGGCCCGCGCGCGACAGTCGGGCCTCGCCGAACCGGTCCACCGCGCGGCCGAGGATGATGGCGCGCGTGAGCACCGAGATCACGCCGATGTAGGTATAGAAGAATCCTATGGTCTTCGCGGTGACGCCGAAGCGCAGCGCCAGAAAGAGCGCCAGGATGGCGTTCACGCCGTTGAACGCGCCCATCGCGATGGCGTAGATCCAGATGAGCCGCGGGGCGGGCTCGCTGGAGTGCGTGATCACGTGCAGCACGGCGTCGCGGGAGCGCACCGGCTTGTACTGGCTGGCCCGGTCGTCGGCGGGCTCGCGCGATTCGGGCAGAAACCGCCACGCGAAGAGAATGTTCAGCAGGCACAGCCCCGCCGCGCCGAGCCCCGGGCCGCTGCGCCCCCAGTGGCCGAAGAGCGGTCCCAGCGCCGGTCCAATGGCCACGCCGGCGTTGGTGGCGGCGGAGAGCCAGCCGAGCCCCTTTGCGCGGTCCTCGGGCTGCATCGCGTCGGCGACGTACGCCTGGATGACGCTCACCGTGCCGCCCCCGGCGCCCTGCACCAGCCGCGAGACGAAGAGCAGCCAGAGCGTGGTGGCGAAGCCGAAGACGACGTAGGCGATGGCCGACGCCGCCAGCCCCACGAGCAGCGCGGGGCGGCGCCCGTACCGGTCGGAGAAGCGCCCCCACACGGGCGCCATGATCAGCTGCGCGACGGCGAACGACGACACGAGCAGCCCCACCATCAGGCCATTGGCACCGAGATCCTCGGCGTAGAAGGGCAGGAGGGGGATGATCATCAACAGCCCCACCATGTCCACGAACGCCGTGATCATCAGGACGACGAGCTTACCCACGTGTCGGCTCTATCCGTGCTCAGGTCTGCTTCGCGCACGGCCGCGCGAATGGTGGAGGAGGATGTGTGGTGCCCGGCGCCGGGTCGAGAGGCATCAAGGGAAACTTACCGAAAGCTGATGGTGGGGCGGGGGCGGAGGGCAGCTCGGGGGGAGGAGCACGGGCCGGCGGCCTGCAAGGCCGAGTCCCCCATCGCCACACGCTCCGCCCTCCGCCCCCTACTCACCGACACGTCCAAGCGCCGCCGGTGGAATGGCGCGGCCGACGACGCCGGCGAGGGCGATGATGGTCAGAACGTACGGGATCATCTCGATGAACTGCGACGGGATGAGCTGCGCGCCCTGCAACTGGATCTGCAGCGCCTCCGCGGCCGCGAACAGGAGACAGGCGAGGCCCGCCCGCGCCGGGTCCCAGCGGCCGAAGATGGTGGCGGCGAGCGCGATGAAGCCGCGCCCTGCCGTCATCTGGTCGGTGAACTGGTGCTGGTCCAGCGCGAGATACACGCCACCCAACCCGGCGAGCACGCCCGACAGCGCGGCGGCGAGGTAGCGTACCCGCCCAACCCGAATGCCCACCGACGTGGCCGCCGCGGGATGCTCCCCCACCGCGCGCACGCGCAGGCCGAAGGGCGTGCGGTACAGGAGCCACGCAATCACCGGAATCACCAGCACCCCCATCCACACCAGCGGGTTGTGCGCGAGCGCCGGGAAGCCCGTGCCCGACTGCTCCGCGCCGAACCCGGGAACGCGCGGCGAGTTGGAGGAGCTGTCGAAGGTGAAGCGCAGGAAGAAGCGCGTGAGGCCGATGACCAGAAGGTTGATCGCGATCCCCACCACCACCTGATCCGCGCGAAACCGGATGGAGCTCACCGCATAGAGCAGCGCGAGCAGCACGCCCCCCGCGATGCCGGCGAGCACGCCGAACCACGCGCTGTCGCCGAAGTAGCTCCCCAGCGCCGCGCAGAACGCGCCGCCCAGCATGTAACCCTCGAGGGTGAGCCCGATGAGCCCCGCGCGCTCCGTCATCACCCCGCCCGCCGCGGCGAAGAGATACGGGATGGCGATCCGAAGAGTCTGATAGAGGAAGAGCATGGTCCGTGGCGGCTCACTCCGTACGCGTGTCCGCAGCCCCGCGACCCGGCCTC
>DATEPM010000052.1:0-39241 GCA_035273185.1 Gemmatimonadaceae bacterium | reverse complement strand
GACTGAATGGTCGCGACCTCGGAATCATCGTCGCGCGGCCGTTTCATCTGGAGACGGGACCGCTCAGGCGCCGCGACAACGTGCTCGAGATCGAGGTGACGAACCTTTCGGCGAACCGCGTCCGCGATCTCGACCGGCGCGGCGTGAACTGGAAGATCTTTCACGACATCAACTACGTGGACCTGGACTACAAGCCGTTCGACGCGTCGTCCTGGCCGGTGCGCACGTCGGGGCTCGTGGGCCCGGTGACGATCACGCCGCTCCGATGACCTTTCGCGTCGGCGCGGCCCGATCCGGGAGCAGGGTGACCGTGCGCGAATCATCGGCGGCGGTGGAGCGATGAGCGGCCGACGTGACTTCGTGCGCCAGCTCGCGGTGCTCGGCGCCGGATTGCCGGCGCTGTCGTTCGGCGACCCGGCCGGGGCGCGCTCCGCGGGGGCAGCGCGATCCGAGGGCGATCGCGACTACTGGGTGGACGTCCTGACGCGCATAGCACGGCCGGTGCTGGAGAACCTGGCGGAGGGACGCCTGCATCAGCGGATGCCAGTAGAGATCGGTCCCGCGGCGAGCCCGGACCGCCGCGAGTTCTCGCACCTCGAGGCCCTCAGTCGCCTGCTGACGGGGATCGCGCCGTGGCTGGAGCTCGGCGGCGACACGTCCACGGAGGGCACGCTGCGCGCGCGCTACGCCGAGCTGGCGCGGCGCGGGATCGCGAAGGCCACCGATCCGCGTTCGCCGGATCGCATGAACTTCACGCGTGGAGCGCAGCCGCTCGTGGACACGGCGTTCCTCGCACACGCCATCGTGCGCGCGCCGCGCGAGCTGTGGGAGAAGCTGGACGGTGAGACGCGGCGCAACGTCGCCACCGCGCTCGCGTCGACGCGCGTGATCGAGCCCGGCTTCAACAACTGGCTCCTCTTCAGCGCGATCATCGAGGCTGGGCTGAGCCTCATGGGCGAGCGTTGGGACCGCATGCGGGTCGATTACGCGCTTCGCCAGCACGAGCAGTGGTACAAGGGGGATGGCGTCTACGGCGACGGGCCGTCCTTTCACTGGGACTACTACAACAGCTTCGTCATTCAGCCGATGCTCCTCGACATCCTCGGCCAGCTCTCGCGCGTTACCTCGGAGTGGAGGGGGCTCGAGGCGGCGGTGGCGAAGCGAGCGCGCCGCTATGCCGCGATCCAGGAGCGGCTGATCTCCCCCGAGGGCACCTACCCGCCCATCGGCCGGTCGCTGGCGTACCGCTTCGGCGCTTTCCAGCTGCTGGGCCAGATGGCGTTGCGGCGCGAGCTGCCGGAGGGGGTGTCGCCGGCGCAGGTGCGGAGCGCGATGACGGCCGTGATCCGCCGGATGATCGAGGCGCCCGGGACCTTCGACGCCGACGGGTGGCTCACCATCGGCTTCGCGGGCCACCAGCCGCACATCGCCGAGAGCTACATCTCGACGGGAAGTCTGTATCTCTGCGCCGCCGGGCTGCTCCCTCTCGGCCTTCCGCCGGGCGACGAGCTCTGGACCGCGCCGCCCGCCGACTGGACGGCGAAGAAGGCGTGGAGCGGCGTGGACGTACCCAACGATCACGCGATCTGACGAGGCCTATCTATCCCTCCCGAACGCCGCGTCGAAGGCAACCTCGGATGCGGTGAAGTCGAGCGCCTTGATGCGCGTGCAGGCCTCGCGCGCCCCGAATTCACGCTCCATGCCGACGTCCTCCCACTCGACGGAGAGCGGACCCTGGTAGCCGACCCGGTTCAGCGCCCGGATTACCTCTTCGAAATCGATGCGGCCGCGGCCGATCGAGCGGAACTCCCAATAGCGATCGCGGTGTCCGAACGGCAGGTGGCCGCCAAACACTCCGGAGGCCCGCGGCCGGCTCGACCACCATACGTCCTTCATGTGCGCGTGGAAGATTCGCTCGCCGAACCGCTCGATGAAGCCGACGTAGTCCACACCCTGGTACCCGAAGTGGCTCGGGTCATAGTTGAAGCCGAACGCCGCGTGATGGTCGATCGCGCCCAGGGTGCGCTCGGCCGACGAGATGTCGAAGGCGATCTCGGTCGGGTGCACCTCGAGCGCGAAGCGCACCCCGGCCTCGCGGAACGCGTCGAGGATGGGGCGCCAGCGGTCCGCGAAGTCGCGATAGCCGGCGTCGATCAGCTCCGGCGCCACGGGGGGGAAGCTGTACATCAGATGCCAGATGGACGAGCCGGTGAAGCCGTTGACGACGGGCACGCCGAGCCGCGCGGCCGCGCGCGCCGTGTTCTTCATCTCGTCCGCGGCGCGCCGCTGCACGCCCTCGGCTGTGCCGTCCCCCCACACGCGCGGCGGCACGATACTTCGGTGCCGCTCGTCGATGCGGTCACACACCGCCTGGCCCACGAGATGGTTGGCGATCGCGAACACCTGCAGGCCGTGACGCGAGAGCAGCTCGCGCCGGCCATCGCAGTAGCGCTCGTCGGCGAGCGCGCGCTCGACGTCGAAGTGGTCGCCCCAGCATGCGAGCTCCAGACCGTCGTAGCCCCATTCGCTCGCCTTCTTCGCCAGTGTCTCCAGCGGCAGGTCGGCCCACTGGCCGGTGAACAACGTGACGGGTCGCGTCATGATCGAGTGTGGAAGGGTGGGTTACGATGCGCCCAGGTCCTGCCAGTCGGCGCGGCGGCCGCTCGCGACGGCGCCGAGAATGAACCGTACGCCGGCGACACCGTCCTCCACCGTCGGGAAGTCCAGGTCGAGCGGGTCCGGCTCCTCGCCGGCGAGCCGCGCGCTGATCGTGCGCATCGCGTTCCCGTATACGTTGGCGAAGGCTTCGAGGAACGCTTCCGGGTGCCCCGCGGGAAGTCGCGTCGCATGTTGCGCGGCCGGCGCGAGGAAGGGATGGCCGGGCTTGTACACCTCCATCGGACCGTTCGCGCGCCGCACGACCAGGACGTTCGGCTCCTGCTGGTGCCATTCTAGCGATGCGTCGGTGCCGTACACGCGGAGGTTGAGCCGATTCTCCTCGCCCACCGAGATCTGGGAGCAGAAGAGCACTCCCTTTGCGCCGCCGCGATACTGCACCAGGAGATTGGCGTCGTCATCGATGCGGCGCCCCTCGACGAAGGTGCTCACGTCGGCGCAGAGCCGCTCGATCTCGAGCCCGGTCACATATCGCGCGAGGTGCTCGGCATGCGAGCCGATGTCGCCGAGCGCACCGGCCCCTGCCCGCACCGGATCGGTACGCCAGGCCGCTTGCTTCTGGCCCGTGGCCTCGAGCAGCGTCGAGAGCCATCCCTGCGAGTACTCAGCCACCACCTTGCGCACCACGCCCAGTTCCCCGGCGCGCACCATCACGCGGGCCTGCTTCACGAGCGGGTAGCCGCTGTAGTTGTGCGTCAGCGCGAACACCACCTCGTGTTGCCGGACGAGCCGGCAGAGCGCGTCCGCGTCATCGAGCGTCGTCGTCATCGGCTTGTCGCAGATGACGTGGATCCCGCGCTCGATGAACGCTCTGGCCACTCGGAAGTGGAGGTGGTTGGGAGTGACGATCGACACGAAGTCGATGCGCTCCCCCAGAGGGAGCGCCGCCTCACGATCGGCCATTGCCTCGTAATCGTCGTACACGCGCTGTGGATCGAGATGCAGCTCGCGTCCCTGCGCACGCGATTTGTCCCGGTCGGACGAGAAGGCGCCGGCGACGAGAGTCGCCAGGCCATCGAGCATGGCGGCACGGCGGTGAACTGCACCGATGAAGGCGCCAGGACCACCGCCAACCATGCCGAAGCGGAGCGTGCGCGTGAGGGGCATCGGATGGGTTGGGCTGACGAGAAGGGTGAGCGATCGGCGGGCGTTCTTCAAACCCACTAGACATGCTCGAGAAATCGTGACTTGAGAAGGGGCAGCAGGGAATCGAGCGGCATGGCCCACACCGAGTCGTTGAAGATCTCGACCTCGATCGGCCCTGCGTAGCCGGCGCGCTCCACCCAGCCGCGGATGCGGCGCAGCTCGATCACACCGTCGCCCATGATGCCGCGGTTCATCAGGACGTTGGTCGCGGGGATCAGCCAGTCCGAGACGTGAAATCCGACCATGCGGCCATCCGTGCGTGCGATCTGCTCGCCGAGCGTGGGGTCCCACCAGATGTGGTAGGCGTCGGCGATCACGCCGACCGTCGGTGAATCGAGATGCTCCGCCAGCCGCCGCGCTTCGGCGAGCGTGGTGATGCACGACCGCTCGGCGGCGAAGGCGGGATGCAGCGGCTCGATGCCGAGGCGTACGCCGCGCTCCGCCGCGTACTGCACCAGCTGCGCGATGCCGTCCTCCACCATCTGCCGCGCCGCCGCGATGTCGCGGTCGGGCGCCGGGCCGCAGACGAGCACGAGCACGGGGGCGCCGAGCGCCGCCGCCTCGTCCACGGCGCGGCGGTTGTCGTCGATCCGGTGCTCGCGCTCGGCGCGCGTCGCCGCCGGGAACATCCCCCCGCGACAGACGCTGCTCACACTCAGCCCCGCGTCGCGCACCAGCCGCACTGCGGCGCCGATCCCCACCTGCGCGATCTTGTGGCGCCACACGCTGACGAAGGACACGCCGTGGCGCACGCACGCGTCCACCACGTCCGCAAGGGACGAGCGGTCGCTGGTGATCTGGTTGAAGCTCAGCCGAGCGGTGTCAGGCAGCGGCGACGTCAGCGCCGCGCGTCCGGCGCTCCTGTCCACCATCGTCATACAATACCCGCCACGGCGACCACGCGCTGCATGCGTTCCAGCGCCAGCTCCGGATCCCCGAGGAGCCCGGCGGCGTCGGCGAGGCGGAACAGCTCGGCGAGATGCGGCACCGAGCGCCAGCTCTCGGCGCCGGCGACCATTCGAAAGTGCGACTGGTGGCCGTTGAGATAGGCGAGAAAGACGATCCCCGTCTTGTAGGCGTACGTTGGCCGCATGAAGATGTGCCGCGACAGCAGCACCGTCGGGGCGAGGGCTGCTCGATAGGTGCCGGTGTCGCCGCGGTCAAGTGCCTGGAGCGCCGCCGAGGCCGCGGGGGCGATGGCGTCGAAGATGCCAAGCAGCGCGTCACTGTGACCATGCTCGTCGCCGAGGATCAGGCGATCGTAGTTGAAGTCGTCGCCCGTGTACATCCGCACCGCCGCCGGCAGGCACGACCGCATCGCGATCTCACGCTCGGCATCCAGGAGGGAGATCTTGATGCCGTCGATCTTCGCACGATGCTCCCCGATCACCGAGAGGCACACCTCCATCGCCTCGTCGAGATCGCGCGTTCCCCAGTAGCCGGCGAGCAGCGGGTCGAACATGTCGCCGAGCCAGTGGAGGATGACCGGGCGCGCCACCTGCTGCAGCACGCATCTGTAGACATGGCGGTAGTCGTCGGATGAGCGGGCGACGCGGGCCAACGCGCGGCTGGCCATGAGGATCACGCGGCCACCGTGCCCTTCCACCCAGGCCACCTGCTCCTCGTACGCCCGGACCACGTCGTCCAGCGTGCGGGCCTCGTCAGCAGGGAGGTGGTCGGTGCCGGCGCCGCACGCGACGGTGCCGCCGCAACTCCGTGCCTCGTCGATCGTGCGCGCGATCAGCTCCCGCGCCGCCGGCCAGCCGAGCCCCATGCCGCGCTGCGCCGTGTCCATCGCCTCAGCCACGGCGAGGCCGTACGACCAGAGATGGTGCCGAAACGCGAGCGTCGCGTCCCAGTCGATGGCGGCGGCGCCGAGCGGATCCACGTCGGCGAGCGGATCGCACACCACGTGTGCCGCGGCGTACGCGACGCGGCTCCGGATCGGCGAGGCCGGCCGGGTCCACGCCCGCGGCTCGCGCAGGGTGTATGGCGCGGTCGTGCCGTCAGCGCACGGCAGGCGAACGACGTTGCTCATCGTGATCCGTCACCATGGGCGGGGCACCCTCCGGATCGTACGCGTCTAGCGACGGCACGTCCAGCCAGCGACGCTCGGCCCAGGACTGGAGCGCGAGCTCGGCAAGCTGCACCCCCTTCGCTCCCTCGATGAAATCGTGTGGGAACGGCTCGCCGACGGCCACGTGCCGGAGGAACATGGCCCACTGCTCCTTGAAGGCGTTGTCCATCTCGCCGTTGTCGGGGACCTCCTGCCAGTCCACGTAGAAGTCGAATGGGTTCGGCACGTCGGGATTCCAGACCGCGCGCGGCGTGCTCACGCGGTGCTGTACGCGGCACCCGCGCAGGCCGGCGACCGCGCTGCCGAGAGTGCCGTCCACCTGGATCTGGAGGAGCTCGTCGCGATAGACGCGCACGGCCCACGAGGAGTTGAACTGGGCGACGACGTCGCCCGCGCCTCCGGCGGCACGCAGCAGGAACGTGGCATACGCCGCATCGTCGGCCGTCGCCGCATAACGGTGCCCGCGCTCGTCCACGCGCTCGGGAATGTGGGTCGCGCCGGTGCACTGCACCGCCCGCACATCACCGATGGTGTGGTCCAGCAGGTAGCGCCAGTGCGCGAACATGTCGACGATGATTCCGCCTCCCTCTTCCTTGCGGTAGTTCCACGACGGACGTTGCGCCGGCTGGCCGCCCCAGTCTCCCTCGAAGACCCAGTATCCGAACTCGCCGCGTACACTGAGGATCCGGCCGAAGAAGCCGCTGTCGACGAGGCGCCTGAGCTTGCGGATGCCCGGGAGAAAGAGCTTGTCCTGCACCACGCCGTGCTTCACGCCGCGGCGGCGCGCGAGCCGGGCGAGCTCCAGCGCCTCGGCCGTCGTCGTCGCCAGCGGCTTCTCGCAGTAGACGTGCTTGCCGGCATCGACGGCGCGCCGCACGTGCGCGGCGCGCGTGCTGGTGAGGGTCGCGTCGAAGTAGATCTCGTCGGCGGCGTTCGCGAGGGAGGCGTCGAGGTCGGTGGAGACGCGGGCGATCCCGTGCGCGTCGGCGATCGCGCGCAGCCGCGACTCGCTCCGCCCCACGAGCACCGGGTCGGGAAGAAGCCGGTCCCCGTTCGGGAGGGGAACGCCTCCCTGGTGGCGGATGGCGACGATGGAGCGCACGAGGTGCTGGTTGAGGCCCATCCGCCCGGTGACGCCATTCATGATGATGCCGATCCGCCGTGTCGTCATCGCGAGCCTCCACATGCCGGCGTCGAGTGGCCGCTCATGCAACCTCGAGCGGCTTCAGCGCCGCGACATCAGCCGCGCGACGGGCGCCCGGGAGCAGGGCGATCGCGAGGGCACCCGCGACGGCGAAGCCGATCAGCGCGGTGAAGCCGCTCCCGTAGCTTCCGCTCGCGTCGCGCAGGTGTCCCACGAGCACGGGGGCGACTGCCTCGGCCACGCCGTCGGTGGTGAGAATGATCCCCATCGCGCGACCGAGCACGCGCACACCGAACAGCTCCGCGGCCATCAGCGGGATGACCATGTATTCGCCGCCGAGCCCGATCCCGAAGATCAGGGCGAAGAGGTAGATCGTCGCGTGGATGGAGGGGAGGAAGAGCAGGGGAATGCTGCCGGCGACCAGCAGATAGATGAGCAGCATCACGTGCTTTTTGGGGATGCGGTCCGCGAGCCACCCCATGGCGAGTCGCCCGACGAGGCTCGAGGCGAGCACCAGCGACGCGACGGCCGCCGCCTGGCGCTGGGTGTAGTCGTGGTCGAGGCTGAGGAAGAGCTTCAGGTGCTGGTTGGCGCCGCCAACGGCGGCGATGGAGCACATGCTGCCGATGACGAGCAGGTAGAACGCCGGCGCGCGCAGCACGTCGCCGATGGGTGCCGGCGCGGACGCCGCGCCCGGCGCCGTGCCGGGGGACCGCCCGGGCGACTCGCGCACGGCGAGGGCGAGCGGGAGCGCGACGATGACGATGAGCACTCCGAGCACGCGGAGCGCCATGTGCCAGCCGCCGAGCCGCACCAGCCACACGGCGAGAAAGGGCACGAGCGCGCCGCCGACGCCGATGCCCAGGTAGGCGAATCCCATCGCGCGGCCGCGCGCGCCGGTGAACCACCGGGAGAGCAGCACCTGGTTCGGCAGCGGACCGCCGCAGACGTAACCGAGCGCGTTGAAGACGTAGAAGAGGTAGAAGCCACCTAACGACTTTATGGAGCCGAGCCCGAACAGGGCGATGCCCGCCATGAGAATGCCGGCCAGCATGAGCTTTCGCGGCCCGAAGCGGTCGATCACCCAGCCGGCCAGGAAGCCGAACAGCGGTCCGACGGCCAGTTTGCTCAGCGCGTTGCCGGATGTCACCTCGGCACGCGACCATCCGAAGTCGCGCACCATGAAGTCGTAGAAGAAGGGAAGTCCGTAGAGCGCGATGCCGACGATCGCGAAGAGCGCGAGGAAGGAAGCCGCGACCACGCGTGCCTGCGCGCTCCGCTCGCCGGCCTCGGGTGCCGGCGGGTGCGCCGTCTCGATCGCGGCGGTCACAGGTGGCGCAGACTCAGCTCGCGCACGGCGTGGTCGACCGCGCGCGCAGTGAGTGCCATGTAGGTGATCGAGGGGTTCACGCACGAGGTGCTCGCCATGCACGACCCGTCCGTGACAAAGAGGTTGGGCACGTCGTGCGCCTGGTTGTGAGCGTTCAGCACCGACGTCCTGGGGTCGCGCCCCATGCGGACGGTCCCCATCTCGTGCACGCTGAAGCCCATCGGCGCGTTGTCGTCGTACGTGTGCACATTCTTGCACCCAGCGGCCTCCAGCATCTCGGCCGACTGCGTCTTCATGTCCTCGCGCAGGGCCTTCTCGTTATCGCTCCACGACCAGTGGATGTGCACGAGCGGAACGCCCCACTGATCCTTCCGCTCCGGGTCGAGCGAGATGTGATTCTCGTGGCGAGGCAGGCATTCACAATATCCTTGAAGACTCATGGACCACGGCCCCGGCTCGCGCAGCTGCTGCTTGAGCGCGACGCCGATCCCGGCCACCGACGTACCGCGGTGCCAGCCCGAGCGGCTCGCGCCCGCCTGGATGCCGTAGCCGCGCACGAAGCCCACTCCCGTATCCGGCTTTCCCGAGAGGTTGCGGAATCGCGGGATGTAGGTACCCGTGGGGCGCCGGCCGTAGGTGTACTCGTCCTCCATGCCGGGGACCGTGCCGCGTGCCCCGGCCTTGGACAGGTGGTCCATGAGGTTGTGCCCCACCTCGCCGCTCGAGTTGGCGAGGCCGTCCGGGAACCGCGCGCTCCTGGAGTTGAGCAGGATCTGCGCGGTGCCGATCGTCGACGCGTTGAGGAAGATCAGCCGGCCATGGTACTCTCGCTCGGTTTTGTTCTTCGCGTCGATGACGCGGACCCCGGTCGCGCGGTGCTTCCGCTCGTCGTAGAGCACGCTCTCCACGATGGCGTCGGTGACGACGGTCAGCTTACCCGTTTTCCGCGCCGCCGGCAGGGTGGAGCTGAGACTGCTGAAGTACGCGCCGAAGCTGCACCCGCGCGCGCACTGATCGCGCGCCTGACAATGGGTGCGCCCCTCGTGATCGCGAGTGAGATTCGCGACGCGGGTGATCGTCATGCGCCGGCTGGGATACGCGCGCTCGAGCCGCTGCTTCACGAACCGTTCGGCGCAGTTCAGTTCCCAGGGCGGGAGGAACTCGCCGTCCGGCAGATGGGGAAGGCCAAGCTTCTCTCCGGCGATGCCGACGAAGCGCTCCACGTAACTGTACCACGGGGCGATGTCCGCGTAGCGGATGGGCCAGTCCACGCCATGGCCGTCACGCCCGTTCGCCTCGAAATCCAGGTCGCTCCAGCGCCAGCACGCGCGCCCCCAGAGCAGGCTGCGGCCCCCCAGGTGATAGCCGCGAATCCAGCGGAACTCCTGGGCGCCGTCGGTCAGGTAGGGATGCTCGCGGTCGTTGACGAAGAAGTGCTTCGTCGCCTCGCCGAACGCGTAGTTCTTGCTCTGGATCGGGTAGTCCCGCGCGTAGAGCTCCTTGTCGCCGCGGCCGCGATGGGCGAACTCCCACGGCTGCTTCCACTCCGTGATGTAGTCCTTTCCATGCTCCACATGGCGGCCGCGCTCGATGACGAGGGTGCGCAGCCCGCGCTCGGTCAGCTCCTTCGCCGCCCAGCCGCCCGTTATGCCGGAGCCGACGACGATCGCATCGAATGGTTCATCGCGTTGTGGCGACATCGGAGAGGAGGTCGTGCGGTTCCCGTCAGAGAGAGATCAGGTGGCCCACGTACGGCCGACTTTCGAGAATGGGATGCAGCCGTCGAACCGCCCGGGCACCTGCACGTACCGCAGCTCCTGGGTGGCGCCGGGCTGCGAAGTGTAGTAGCCGAGGAGCGTGAGCTCCTTCATCGTGCGGAAGAAGGGGGGATGGGCGCTCGCGCCCCTGCCAGGATCGCGAGTGCCGGTATCGGCGGTCGCGACCGCGAGTCCGCCGCCGCCCCGCTCCGTTTCGCGCGAGGTCTGATTCGCGACCTCGGCCTGCGTCGCGGTGGGCGCGAAGGTCTCACGATCGAGCTGCTCCAGCACCGCACGCTGCTGCGCGTCGGTGCAGCGGAGGAACGCGCGGCCATGCGCCCGCCGCGCGCGCACGTCCGTCTCGGCCAGTCCGGCAAGGAACTGTTCCCGCTCCGCGCGCGTGTAGTACTCGGCGAGCATCGTGTCGATGAAGCGATCGACCCCGGCTGCCCGCGCACCGGGCGTCTCGGTGGCCGGAATGATGTGCTCCGCGATCGTCGCGACCTGCTCCAGCTGATCGGCCGCGAGCGCGCGCGGGGTCCAGCTTCCTGGCTTCGACTGCGCCGCCTCGCAGCTGGCGAGCACGGAGGCGACCGCGGGCGCGGAGAGCGTGGCGCCGAGGAGGAGCGCGGCGCGCCGGACCGCCTCGCGACGGTCCATTAGCTCCGGCGAGGAATGCGTCCCGATCGGCGCCGCGCCGGCGCGCCGGGTCATGCCTGAATCACCGCCGGTACCACGAAGGGTGCCCGATAGTCGCGCTTGAGCATCGCGGTCGCGCGAGCCGCATCGGGCCCGGTGAAGCGTTCGCGTTTCGCGTCCACGAGGAGCGGCAGGCCCAGAGTCAGCGGGGTCTTGGCGAGATCGACGTTGTTCGCGGCCAGGTGCTCGCGCATCCGTCCGTACGCCTCGTCGAGCGGCGCGTTGTTCTTGATCATGTCGTGCAGCTCGGGATCCGGCGTCGCGCGCCCCAGCCGATGCGAGATGTTGCCGAGGTGGCAGAGCGAGCTCGAGATGTGTCCCTCCTCGATGGGTCCGTAGAGCGTCGACGTTTTCCGGCTGCGCACCACATCGATGAAGTTCTGCATGTGGCGGTCGTCGCCCCTGAACTCGCGAATGACGTTCCCCTTCCGGTCCAGCGCGGTGGCGGTAAAGTAGCTCTTGGTGATGACACTCCCGTCCTCGCAGTCGATGACGTTCCCGATGCTCACGCCGCGATAGCGGTCCATGCCGGCGCTGTCGGCGTTGAGGCGCGGGTCGGTGCCCGCCCCGGCGAGCCCCGCCTTCGACGGCAGCCCCCTTACCTCGAAGATCAGGGGCGCGCGTGCGTACTCGTGAATGATCACCTGCGTGTTCGGCGTCTCACCGTCGTCGACGTACCCGAGGCGTCCACCGATGCTCAGCGAGTGATGCGGGAACCCGCGCTCGCCGAGGAACCAGCGCGCGACGTCCATCTGATGGATCCCCTGATTGCCGACGTCGCCGTTGCCGTACAGCCAGAACCAGTGCCAGTCGTAATGCACCGTGCCGTTCTTCGTGTTGCGATGCGGCGGCACGAGCGGCGCCGGGCCGCTCCACAGATCGTAGTCGATGGTCGGGGGTACCGGCTGTGGACCGTTCGTCTTGCCGATGCTGTCGCGGCGCTTGTAGCAGAAGCCGCGCGCCGCGGTGATCCTGCCGAGGTGGCCGGCGTGCACCCAGTGCACGGCCTCGCGCAGCCCCTCGCCGGAGCGGATCTGCATGCCGGCCTGCACGACGCGCTTGTACTTCTTCGCGGCGGCGACGAGTTGCTGGCCCTCCCAGATCTCGTGCGAGACCGGCTTCTCGACGTACACGTCCTTCCCGGCCTCCATCGCCCAGATGGCGGCGAGCGAGTGCCAGTGATTCGGAGTCGCGATCGTGACCGCGTCGACGTCCGGTGAGGCGAAGAGCTTCCGCACGTCGGTGTACGTCTGGACGTTGCCCCCGTTCACCAGCGGCTTCACCCGATCGAGCACCGCGGTGTCTACGTCGCAGAGCGCGACGACGCGCACGCCCGTGATCTTCTGGAGGCTGCCGAGATGATTACGGCCGCGTCCATTGAGGCCGATGACGGCGATGCGCAGATCGTCATTGGCGCCGAGCAGCTGGCCCCAGGAGCGCGCGGGGAGGGTGGCACCGGCGGCGGCGATCGCGGTGCTCTTGATGAACGTGCGACGCGAGATGGAGCTCATGTCTCGAAGGGCGTCGAAGCGACGGTGAAGGGTGAGCGGTGCGTCGTCCGATCGGTGGCGGCGCCGGGATGATGCACCGAGACGTGTGGGCCCGCAAGCATCGGCGCCCGGCGGAGGCGGGCGGCCGGAGGTCCGCGTGAGGCACCGCGCTCGCGGCGCAACGCGTATGTCGAAGCCGGGCTTAGGGTTGCACTTAAACGATTAAGTGCGTTACCGCTGGGCAGGCGCTGCGCGAGTTGACGTGGTCTGGCCAAAGGGTATAGTTGGGCCCCATCGCTTTTCGGCTCGCCTCCGTGTCACGACGATGTGGCGCGAGGCGGCTCCGCTGACCTCAACGCCCGAACCACCGCATGGCCGACTCGATTTCCCGCGGCAGTGCTCCGCCGCTCGCCTGGCGCGCCGCCCTTTGCGCGGGCGTGGCGCTCCTCTTCGTCGGCGGTTGCGCGCGCGCACCGATGTCCAAGGTCGAGAGCACCGGGGTCGCCGCGGCAGCCGCCGCCGCCCGTCCCAATCAGCTCACCGAGGCCGAGCGCGCTGCCGGCTGGAAGCTTCTCTTCGACGGCACGACGCTCCAGGGCTGGCGCGGACTCGGCTACGACAGCGTCCCCGCCGCGCACTGGCGCGTGGTGGATGGCGCGATCGAGAAGATCGCGAGCGGCAAGGTGCCGGTGCAGGCCGACGGCCAGCCGCTCGAGGGTGGAGACCTGATGACCGAGGCAACCTTCGGCGACTTCGAGCTGGCGTGGCAGTGGAAAGTGACACCAGGCGCGAACAGTGGGTTGAAGTACAACGTATCGGAGGAGCTGTCGATGTCGATCCCGCCGACGCACGCGGCCAAGGGATTCGAGTATCAGATGATCGACGACGACCGGCACCCGGACGGCAAGCTCGTCAAGCACAAGTCGGGCGACCTGTACGATCTGTTCGCGTCGAACGATCACAAGCACCTGCGCCCGGCGGGGGCGTGGAACGATTCGCGGGTGGTCTTCGTGGGCAACCACGGTGAGCACTGGCTCAATGGCGAGAAGATCGTCGAGTTCGATCTCGGGACCCCACGAATGGACTCCGCGCTCGCGGCGAGCAAGTTCCGGAACATTCGCTGGTTCGCGCAGCGACGGCGCGGGCACATCGTGCTGCAGGATCACGGGGACGAGGTGTACTTCCGCGACATTCGCATTCACGAGCTGGGCGCGTCGGGCCGCTGAGGCGCGCGTCGCGTTCGACTTGTGCCGGCCGCGGTGCTCCTTGACGCGTTCGGGTTAAACGATATAGTTGGCCGGAATTTGTCGCTTTACCGAACAATCGGGCAGCACCTCGCACCAGCTACCGCCACCGTGCTCCCGTTGCTCGCCCACACTCCGCTCCGGAGGGAGGCCAGTCATGACGCGTTGGCTCATCACCGCGGGAGTCGCCGCCCTGGCGGCCCTCGGCACGCAAACCCTCCCGGCGCAGCAGGCGCCTGGACGGGTGACCGGAGTCGTCACCTCGGACGGCGGCACGCCGATGGTCGGCGCGCGCATCACCGTCCTGACCACGCGCATCGTCGCCACCACCAATGCCGAGGGGCGATACACCCTCAGTGTTCCCCCGGGGCGGTACCAGCTGCGCGCCTCGATGCTCGGCTTCCAGCCGATGCTGGTCGACAGCGTGCCGGTCTCCAGTGACGGATCGACGACCGTGGACTTTCGCCTGACTCCCTCGGCGGTCACGCTCGAGCAGATGGTCGTCGTCGGCTACGGCAGCCAGCAGCGGCGCGATGTGACTGGCGCCGTCGCCTCCGTCTCGGCGCAGGAGATCAGGCAAACGCCGACGACGAACGCCGTCGAGGCGATCAAGGGGCGCCTGCCGGGCGTGGACATCGTCACCACCGGCTACAAGCCCGGCGACGGCGTTCGCGTGCGCATTCGCGGCCAGCGCTCGATCCTCGCATCGAACGATCCCCTCTACGTGCTCGATGGTATTCCGATGGCCGGCGGCATCGGCGACCTCAGTCCGTCGGACATCGAATCCATCGAGGTGCTGAAGGACGCGAGCGCGACGGCCATCTACGGCTCGCGCGGCGCCAACGGCGTCGTGCTCATCACCAGCCGGCGGGGGAGCGCCGGGAACACGCGCGTCATCTTCGACAGCTACGCCGCGTCGGAGGAGGCGACGAAGAAGATCCGGGTGTTCAACGGGCCGGAGTTCGCCGACTACAAGCGCGAGGCCTACCGCGCCTCGGGCGACTACTACAAGTACTGCCCCGACGGGAACCCGTGCGCTGCCGGCGACAAGGCCACCTTCTACGCCGAGGAGTACGCCGCCCTGCAGAAGGGCATCTCCACCGACTGGATCGGCATGATCAGCCGGCCCGGGGCGCAGTTGAGCAATGAGCTCTCGATCAGCGGCGGCAACGATCGCACCCAGTACGCGCTGAGCGGCAACGCCATTCGGGACGACGGCATCATCCTGGGTCAGGACTACGACCGGAAATCGATGCGCGTGAACATCGAGACCCAGGCGAACCGCCGGTTGCGCTTCGGCGGCTCGGCGCTCGTGCTCCGCAGCACCCAGGATCTCGGGCGGGGCGACGCCGAGTACGGGGAGGCCCTGGCGGACGTGCCACTCGCCGCCGCCTACGACAGCACCGGCGCGTTGATCTTCAGGCCGACCCCCGACCCGCAGCGCGTCAACCCTCGTGTGGAGATCGACCATTATCTGGACCAGCGGCAGCGTACCCGGGCCTTCGGAACGCTCTTCGCGACGGCCAACATCGCCGAAGGGCTCGACTATCGCGTCAATTTCGGGCCGGACATCACGTACCAGCGGCGTGGACGCTTCCGCGGCGCGGAGACGCAGGCGAACCTCGGCACCGGCGCTGATGGATCCATCTGGAACGACCGCACCTTCGACTACACCCTCGACAACATTCTCACCTATCGGCGCGCCTTCGGCGCGGATCACCACATCGACGCCACTCTCCTCTACAGCATCGAGAAGGAGTCGGCGGAGATCGACAGCTCCAGGGCGAGCGGCCTGCCATACGAAAGTCAGATCTACTGGAATCTCGGCTCGGGGAGCACGGTCGAGTACATCGGGAGCGGGATCTCGCAGTGGGCGCTCCAGTCGTACATGGCCCGCCTCAACTACGCGTTCCGCGATCGCTATCTGCTGACCCTGACGACGCGTGTCGACGGCTCCTCCCGGCTCGCCGCGGGGCGGAAGTACGCGAGCTTCCCGTCGGTGGCGCTTGGCTGGCGGGCCATCGACCGTTCCGCCTTCGGCAACGGCTTGGGCCCGGTCGACAACCTGAAGGTCCGCACGAGCTACGGGATCACGGGGAACACGTCGGTGAGCCCGTACCAGACGGAGGGGCAGCTCACCCGCTCCATCTACTCGTGGGGGAACAACGGCGCCTTCGGCTATCGTCCCGGCGAGCTCCCGAACCCCGACCTCCGCTGGGAGACGACGGCGCAGTACGATGCCGGCGTGGACTTCGGCCTCTTCGACAATCGCTTGACCGGCACGATCGATGGCTATCTGGCGAACACCACCAATCTGCTCATGGAGCGCAAGCTCCCGCCGAACACCGGCTACACCCAGATCACCCAGAACATCGGCTCGACCAGGAACAAGGGGATCGAGGTCGCCCTGTCGCACCTCACGCTCGATGGCTGGCACGGCCTCCACTGGTCGAACAATGCCAACTTCGCGGTGGCGCGCAACGAGATCGTGAGCCTCACCTATGGCAAGAAGGACGATCCCGGTAATCAGTGGTTCATCGGCCAGCCGATCGACGGGGGCGGCAACGACGTCTGGTACGACTACCGCTTCCAGGGCATCTGGCAGACCGCCGATTCCGCCGAAGCGGCGAAGTACGGCGAGAAGCCCGGGATGATCCGCGTGCAGGACGTGAACGGGGACGGGAAGATCAACACGCTCGATCTGCAGATCCTCGGGAACACCTATCCGAAATGGACCGGCGGCTACGACACCCGCCTGGACTGGAAGGCGCTCGACTTCGAGGCACAGGTCATCACGCGCCAGGGGTTCATGGTCCGGAACACCTTCCGCACGAGCAACAGCACCCTCGCCGGACGCTACAACGGCATCAAGGTGAACTACTGGACGCCGACGAACGCCAGCAACACCGATCCCCGGCCGAACAAGAATCAGGAATTCCCGGTGTACGGCGACACCCGCGCGTACGAAGACGGCTCCTTCACACGCGTCCGGAACATCACGCTCGGGGTGAAGGTGCCGGCCCGCCTCGTCGACCGGGTCGGCGCCCAATCGCTGCGCATCTCCGGCACGGTGCAGAACCCGTTCACCTTCACCCGCTTCACCGGGCTGGATCCTGAAGGCCGCGCCAGCGCCGGCACGCCCGCGTATCGCATGTTCCTGATCCGCGCGACCGTCGGCTTCTAACCCCTGGTGACCACGATGACCAACCGCAACCGCATTTTTCTGCGCACGCTCGTGGCGCCGCTCACAGTCGTGGCGCTGACGCTGGCGATTACCGCGTGTCTCGACCTCACCGAGCATCCCATCACCGGGATCACCGATTCCTACTACTCCACCCCGGAGGGATTCGACGCCGCGGTGAGTGGCTCGTACGAGGAGCTGCGCAATTTCTACGGCCAGGAACGAGGGCTGACCGTCACGGTGTTCGGCACGGACGAGTTCACCAAGGGCGCCGACGGCAGCCACAAGGCGATCAACGACTACACGGCCGCGCTCAACGGTGACGAATCATACTTCCGGGATTCCTGGCGGGGGTTCTACCGCGGGATCAACACGGCGAACACCGTCATCTCGCGCGCCCCGAAGGCGCAGGTGAGCGATGCGGTGCGCAACGAGGCCGTCGCTGAGGCGCGCTTCCTCCGCGCGCTCTACTACTTCGACCTGGTGCGTATGTTCGGTCCCGTGCCGCTCCAGCTCACGGAGACGGTGGGGCCGATGACGGAAGCCAACCGCGATTCGGTGTCGAAGGTGTACGACACCATCGTCGCCGACCTCCAGTTCGCCGAGGCGACGCTGCCGGACGTGCAGAAGGACTACGGGCGGGCGACCCGTCCCGCCGCGGAGCACCTGCTCGCGCTGGTCTATCTCACGCGCGCCGCGCCGGGCGACATGGCGAAGGCGGCCGACGAGGCGAAGAAGGTGATCAACTCCGGGCTGTTCTCGCTGCTGCCGAACTATTCCGATCTGTGGACCTTCGGCAACGAGAAGAACGCCGAGGTCGTGTGGTCGGTTCAGTTCACCGCGGACCCGCTCACCACCGGACCGGGGAACTCATCCCATCTGTACTTCCTGATGGCCTACGAGCTCTTCCCCGGGATGCAGCGCGATCTGGCGAATGGCCGCGCCTTCAAGCGCTTCCGGCCGACCACCTACCTGCTCAACCTGTGGGATCGCACGAAGGACTCGCGCTACGACGACAGCTTCACCAACGTGTACTACGCCAACAAAGCGTCTTCGATTCCCAAGAACTCGGACGGCACGCCCAAGTTCCAGGTCGGCGACACCGCGATCTGGATGCCCGGCTATGAGATCTCGGCTGCCGAGCGCGCGAGCCACCCGTACACGATCCTCACCCCGTCCCAGTACACGGATGCCGCGTTCCCGTCGTTCAACAAGAAGTTCATCGATCCCTTCCGGCTCACGGTGAACGATGTCCGCGGGTCGCGCGACTGGGACGTGATGCGACTGGCGGAGACCTATCTCATCGCCGCCGAGGCGCTGATGCGCGACGGCAAGCCGGACGAGGCGGTCACCTACGTCAACGCGGTGCGCGAGCGCGCAGCGAAGCCCGGCGTGCCGAAGTCGGCGATGGACGTGACCGCGGCCGACCTGAACATCGACTTCATCCTCGACGAGCGGTCGCGCGAGCTCGGTGGGGAGGGAATGCGCTGGTTCGATCTCGTCCGCACCGGCAAGCTGCTGGAGCGCGTGGGGAAGTACAATCCGGCGGCGGCGGCGAACATCAAGTCGTACCACGTGCTCCGCCCGATCCCGAACGAGCAGATCACGCTCACGAGCAACACCTTCGCCCAGAATCCCGGATACTAGTCTCGGAGAGCAGCGCGGCCGGCCGATCGTGCGTCGGCCGGCCGCGCATCAGCGCTTCCTCGTCGTGATGATGATCACTCCGTTCGCGCCCCGGGAGCCGTATGCGGCCAGCGAGCCGGCGTCCTTCAGCACGGAGATCGATGCGACCTCGCGTGGATCCAGGTCCTGCAGGATGCCGTTCGCCGTCTGCACCGGTATCCCGTCGAGCACGATGAGCGGCTCCCCCGAGCTGGTGAAGGAACGGTCGCCGCGAATGCGGAGCGAGACGCTGCCGTCCGCGAGGCGTTTCACCTCGAGGCCGGGGACACGACCCTCGAGCAGATCGGCCAGACTCGTGGCGGTGACGTGGCGGCCATCCTTCCCGCTCACCTCGCTGATGGCGCCGGTCACGTCGCGCTTGGCCTGCTTGCCATACCCGACCTGCACGGAATCCGCCGGGGCCGTCGCCGAACGCCCCGTGGGCGGCTGGCGATGACAGCCGCTACTGAAGAGGACAACGACGAGCGGAACCATCGCTTGCCGAGAACCGCTGATGAAGCTGGACATGGCCGACTCCAGCGTGGTGGAAAGGGCGTAAGGCGCGCGCCCACGTTGCGCGCCATCCGGCAACGCTATGGATGATCGGACGGTATGGCAAGAAGCGGGCACCCTACGTCACACAACGGCCGAGTCACAGGAGAGCGAACCATGTCCGAGCGAGAGCTGCCGCGTCGCACCTTCGTCACGATCGCGGCGGGCGTCGTCGGCGCCGCCCTCGCCCCGCGCGCGGCGCGTGGGCTCGTCGGCCCTGCGAGGTCCCGGCGCCCTCGAGACGCGGCGGCGGACGGCGCCGTCCGTCTTGGGATCGCGAGCTACTCGCTCCGCAAGTTCCCGCGCGCCCAGGCGCTCGAGATGATGAAGCAGCTCCGCACGCCCTTCGTGAACTTCAAGTCCGTCCACCTCCCGTACGAGCTCTCGCCGCAGCAGCTTGCGGAGGCGCGGCGCGAGATCGAGGCCGCCGGATTCCAGATCGTCGGCGGGGGCACGATCACCTTCGGCAAGGATACCGACGAGGACGTGCAGCGGTACTTCGAGTACGCGAAGGCCGCGGGGATGCCGCTCATCGTCGGTACCTGCGCCCCGGAGGTCCTGCCACGCATCGAGCGCTTCGTCCGGCGCTACGATATCAAGGTGGCCATCCACAATCACGGTCCGGAGGACAGGCATTTCCCGTCGCCATACGACGTGCTGAAGCACGTGCGTGCGCTGGATCCACGCGTCGGCCTGTGCATGGACATCGGCCACTCCTCGCGGGCCGGCGCCGACATCGTCCAGGCGGCGGCCGATGCCGGTCCGCGCCTGCTCGACATTCACGCGAAGGACCTGCGCGACGCGAAGGTGAAGGAGAGCCAGTGTATCGTCGGCGAGGGGGTGCTGCCGATCCCGGCGCTCTTCCGGCAGCTCGAGGCGATGCGGTATGCCGGATACGTGAATCTCGAATACGAGATCGACGCCGACGATCCGCTGCCGGGAATGAAGCAGTCGTTCGCCTACATGCGTGGTGTGCTCGCGGGCGAGCACACGCCCGCCGTTCGCTCGTGAGCACCGCGCGGCGCGCGGCGGCGGGGCACCGCAGCCGGACCAGCACGCGCCGCGCCGCTTTTCATCCACCACCGCGAGGCTACTGGACCACATGCTCAAGACGTCGATCACGTGCACAATCCCTTCGCGCTGCATCGCGGTGCTGCTCACCGGTGCGCTGAGCGCCGCCTCCAGTCGAACGATTCGGGCGCAGGGCGCGTCCGCACCGCGCGTCGAGATCGTGCGCCACGATGCCGACCGGCGGGTGGACGTGCTCGTGGACGGCAAACCATTCACGTCCTACATCTGGCCGACGACGATCAAGAAGCCGGTGCTGTACCCGATCCGCACGGCGTCGGGGCTGGTGGTGACGCGCGGCTGGCCTCTCGAGCCCCGGCCGGGGGAGCGGGTGGACCACCCGCACCAGGTGGGGCTCTGGTTCACCCACGAAGATGTGAACGGTCTGGATTTCTGGAACAACTCCACCGCGATCCCCGCCGCGCGCGCACCGAGGATGGGCACGATCGTGCAGCGTGCCATCCGTGGGGTGCACAGCGGAGCGGGGGAGGGCACGCTGGACGTCACCACGGATTGGGTGGACTCCCACGGCAAGGCGCTGCTGCGCGAGGACACGCGCTTCGACTTCGGGGCCGGTCCCGGGCGGCGGACGATCGACCGCATAACGACGCTCACCGCGCTCGCGGACACGGTGCGGTTCAACGACGCGAAGGACGGCATGCTCGGGATGCGCGTCGCGCGCTCGCTCGAGCAGCCCGCCGACAAGGCGGAGGTGTTCACCGATGCGAGCGGCAAGGCGACGGCGGTCCCGAAGCTCGACAATACCGGGGTGACGGGGAGGTACCGCAGCTCGGAGGGCCTCGAGGGGGACTCCGTCTGGGCGACGCGCGGCCGCTGGGTGACGCTCGAGGGGCGCGTGGACGGCCGTCCCGTGACGATCGCGATGCTCGATCATCCTGGCAATCCAGGGTTCCCCACCTACTGGCACGCCCGCGGCTATGGCCTGTTCGCCGCGAATCCCCTGGGAGCACGGGTCTTCAGCAAGGGAAAGGACTCGCTCGATCTCCGGCTGCCGCCGGGGCAGTCCACCACGTTCCGCTATCGCATCCTGATCCTGGACGGGAGCGCAACGCCCCAGGAGATGGAGCGCTATTACCAGGCATTCGTGCGATGAGTGCCCTCGTCGCCGGCGAGCCGCCTGACTGCCGCGCGTTCGAGACGCGGGGCGACCTCATGGAGTCTGTGAAGGTGAGGTGAGACTCGAGTTCCCTTGGTACACCGGATTACAAACTCACATCAAGCAACAAAGCCTGCGAGATGAAGAAGACCACCAACGCGAATCCCACTGAGTCTCCGTCCCAGCTCATCGACGCGAAGATCAAGGAGCTGGGCGATTGGCGCGGCAAGACCCTCGCGAAGATGCGCAAGCTCATCAAGCAGGCGGACCCCGCTGTCGTCGAGGAGTGGAAGTGGCGGAAGGCCACGAACCCCGGCGTCCCCGTCTGGTCGCATGCCGGGATGATCTGCACCGGCGAGACCTACAAGAACATCGTCAAGCTGACCTTCTTCAGGGGGGCGCAGCTGAAGGATCCCCAGCGGCTGTTCAACTCCAGTCTCGAAGGCAATGCCCGGCGTGCCATCGACCTGCACGAGAGCGAAGAGATCGATGAGGCGGCGTTCCAGGCGCTCATCCGCGAGGCCGTCGCGTTGAACACGTCCGCGGGCCGCTAGTCCAATCTGCTTCTCGGCCCGCCCGCGCTTGAGCAGCAATGCGGTGCGAGGCCCTTCGGACGAGCCAGATCCCATCTCGCCCGCTGCGCTACTTTCACGGAGCCGGCCACGGGCGCCCGTAGCCGCCCCTCCGCCCTTCGCACCCTCCGCCCCACGCCTGTGAGCGCAGTTCCAGTCCAACCCCACATTGCCGCGGCCACCCCGGCCGACACGCGCGCCACCCCCACCCCTGCACACGCCCCGACCCGCTTCAGCGTCATCGGCGCGGTCAGCTTCGTTCACCTGCTGAACGACATGATGCAGTCGGTGATCGTCACGATCTACCCGCTGCTCAAGGACGAGTTCCATCTCAGCTTCGTCCAGATCGGCCTGATCACCCTCACCTTCCAGATGACGGCGTCGCTGCTCCAGCCGGTGGTGGGGGCGGTGACCGACCGCCGCCCGTTGCCGTACTCCCTACCCGTCGGGATGTGCTTCACCCTGAGTGGCCTGCTGCTGCTGGCGCTGGCGCCGTCCTATACCGTCCTGCTCATATCGGTGGCGCTGATCGGATGCGGCTCGTCGGTGTTCCATCCGGAGTCCTCGCGCGTGGCGCGCATGGCGTCGGGCGGGCGCTACGGCCTCGCGCAGTCGCTCTTCCAGATCGGCGGCAACACAGGCCAGGCGCTGGGGCCGGTGTTCGCGGCCGCGATCATCCTGAAGCTGGGACGCTCACGCGCGAGCTGGTTCGGTCTCGCGGCCCTGCTGTCGATCGTCGTCCTGCTGCAGGTGAGCCGCTGGTATCATCATCACATCGACGAGCGCGTGCGAAATCACGCGGCAGGCGAGGCGCCGCGCTTTCCCGCGTCCGTGGTGCGGCACACGATCGGTATTTTGCTGGTGCTGATGTTCTCCAAGTTCTTCTATCTCGCCAGCATCAGCAGCTATTACGAGTTCTATCTGATCCACCGCTTCGGGTTGTCGGCGCACGCCGCGGCGAATCTGCTGGCGGTGTTCCTGTTCGCGGTCGCCGCGGGCACGCTCATCGGTGGTCCGCTCGGAGATCGCATCGGCCGCCGGCGGGTGATCTGGGTCTCGATCCTCGGCTGCGCGCCCTTCACGCTGCTGCTGCCCTACGTCGGCCTCGGCTGGACCGTGGCGCTGAGCGTCGTGATCGGCCTCGTGCTCGCCTCCGCGTTTCCGGCGATCATCGTGTACGCGCAGGACATGCTGACGCACCGGATCGGCATGGTGTCGGGCCTGTTCTACGGTTTCAGCTTCGGCCTGGGCGGCCTCGGTGCCGCGGTGCTTGGCCTCCTCGCCGATCACTTCGGGATCGACTTCGTGTACAGGGTGTGCGCGTTCCTGCCGCTACTGGGATTGCTGGCGGCGTTCCTGCCGGACGTGCGCCCCCCCGAGCCGGTGGAGGTGGCTACCGCCGGCAGCCGCGGGTGATAGCGCGACGACGCCACCGTTGTGGTGCGCGCGCAGGCGCTCGCCACGAGGGTGGCAGACAGACCAGCGCCGGCGACGCGCAGAGGAACGAAAGTCAGACCGCAGACTCGCGGTGCCGCGCGAAGAGGAAGAGGGGGATGGAGCCGAGTTGCACCGCCATCGAGAACGCGATGACCGCCGCCACGGAAAATTGATAAAGCAAGCCGGTGGCGATGCTCCCGACGAGCCATCCGCCGCCGTAGCCCGTGTAGAAGATGCCGAACGCGAAGTTCCGGCGCCCCTCGGGAAGCCGGTCGGCGACGACCGCCTTGAAGAGAGTATCCTGCACGGCGTAGCCCACGCCCCACAACAGCATCCCGACGAGCGCCACGCCGAAGCCACCCAGAAAGACGAGCGGCGAGAACAGGGCGCTTACGAACACCGCGCCGACGACGATTCCGATTCCAGCGCGGTCGTACAGACGGCCGAGGACCAGGTTCGCGAGTACACCGAAGCCCGTCGAGATGCCGAGGAAGATGGGGATCCACTGCACGCCGACGGTGCCGTGGCTCGCGAGGTGGAAGGAGATGAACTCGAAGCTCATCAGACCGGCACCGAAGCACCCGGCGGCCACCATGTACAGCCAGAAGGCCGGCGTGAACCGCGCGGCTCTGGCCGTGCGTTCGCCCTGCGCCAACTTCGATGGAACGGGAAAGAGGACCCGCGCCACGACGAGCCCGACGAAGGCGAGCGATGCCGAGATCAGAAGGAGTGAGTACCCGGCACGATAGCTCGCGTGCCGGTAGATGGCGAACGCCATGAGCAACGGGCCGATCGTCGCGCCGGTCTCGTCGAGCGCGGTGTTGAGCGCGTAGACCCATCCCGTACCGAGCTGGCCGGTCGAGTAGGAGAGCATCGCCTCGACGGTCGGCTTCCGGATCGCGCGGCCGGTGCGTTCCGCGAGAATGAGCAAGCCGGCCACCTGCCAGCTGCCCGCGAGCGCCATCGCCGGAACCGCGAATAGATTGATCGCGAAGCCGACGAACGTGACGGGCCAGTACTTCCCGGTCCTGTCGGCCGTCCAGCCGGCGACCGACCGCAGACTGTAACCGAGAAACTCGCCCGCACCGGCGACGATGCTGATCGCGGCAGCGCTCGCCCCCAGCGTCCCCAGGAACTGGCCATTGATGCTCGCGCCGCCCTCGTACGTCGTGTCGCCGAACAGGTTGACGATGCCCATCGTGACGACGAAGGCGAACGCGGCTGAGGCGCCGGCGCGGGCGGCCTCCGAGCGGGAGGACGCGACCACTGTACCGCGCGAGGGCTCGGACCCGCGATCCATTGCTCAAAGTTCACGGCGCTGGCACACGCTGTCCATGGCTCGGCATTTCATCCGGCGTCTGCTCACTTGCGCAGCGGCCGACGAGGGGAGACGTTCTTTCGCCACCCCAGACGGAGTCCGTCCATGCCCACACGCGCTGCCGCCGTCGCTCTCGCCCTCACCGCCACGATCGCCGTATCGGTCCGCGCGCAGCAGCTGGACGTGCGACCTGCCGCGTGGCAGATCGCGGCGGCCGTGATGCCGCTGCCCGACCAGCAGAAGGCCGGCGCCGCGGTGCTCGGCTACGACGCGAGTGGCAAGCTCGTGACGCTGCGCGACGGAAAGAACGAGATGATCTGCCTGGCTCCGGACCCGGCCCAGAGGGGCTTCCACGCGGCCTGCTACCACCGGGCTATGGAGCCGTTCATGGCGCGCGGACGCGAGCTCCGCGCCCGGGGAGTGAAGGGGGGCCAGGTGGACACCGTGCGCTTTGCCGAGGTCCGCAGCGGGAAGCTGAAGATGCCGGCACAGCCGACGATGCTGTATCAGATCTTCGGCGGCACCTTCGACGAGGCGAGCGGGACGGTGGTCGGGGGACGCCGGTTGTACGTGACGTACATCCCGTTCGCCACCGAGCGGACGACCGGTCTTTCGGCAACGCCGTCCGACAAGGCGCCCTGGTTGATGTTTCCGGGCACGCCGAAGGCGCACATCATGTTCTCGACGGGAATGTAGGGCGAAAGAGGATAGATCGCGTCGTTCAGGAGGACGTCCACCGCCGCACGGCGTGGAGACCACGGCATGAGCCAGGGACACCCGCGCTCCTCGCGCTCCCGCTACCATGTCTTCGTTGAGGACTACAAGCACCGCCGCCTCGACGACAGCGGCGACGGCGCGGGGGGCAGCACGCGCCCCCCGACGAAGCAGCCGCCTGCGGGCGCGCCCCAGACGCAACAGGGCCGCGCCACGCGACACCGCTACATGCGCGACTATGTGCGCTGGCTGCGCCCGTACCGCCTGGCGATCCTGGGCGTGTTTCTGCTGGCGCTGGGCGGCGCCGGCATCGACGTCATCCAGCCGCTCTTCTCGCGCTACATCATCGACCACATCCTGCTGAATCGCGCGCTGGATGCTGCCGCCCGCCTCACCCGGCTGCAGCTCGTGGGCGGGGTGTTCCTCGCCGTCGTCATCATCTCCAGCCTCATCGGCGTCGCCAAGGACTACCGCCAGCGCATCCTGAACGTGAAGGTCACGCTGACGCTGCGGCGCGCGCTTTATGAGCGGTTGCTGCGCCTGCCGCTCCCGAAGCTGTGGGACATGAAGACCGGCGGGATCCTCTCGCGCCTCACGGGCGACGTCGAAACGACGACCGGGCTGCTGCAACTGGCCGTGGTCTCGCCCGCGATCGCGGTGATCCGGCTCGGCGCCGCCATCGGGGTGCTGTTGGCGTTGAACTGGCGGTTGGCCCTCGCGGCGCTCGCGCTCGTCCCCGGGGTGATGGTGGTGAGCTTCATCTTCGCGCGCCGCGTGCGGCCGATCTATCGCTCCGTCCGCAAGGACGCCGAGGTGATCGATGGACGCGTTGGCGAGACCTTCTCGGGCATCCGCGTCGTCCGCGCCTTCCGCCAGGAGTCGGCCGAGCTGCTGGAGTACATGCGCGGCCGGCACACGGTGCTGCGGAAGGAGCTGTTCGCCCACCGCCGCGAGCTCTTCCTCTGGACCTCGTGGGGGCTGCTGCTCAGTGTCGTCAACGTCGCCATTGTCTGGTACGGCGGCTACCTGTACGTCGAGGGCGGCGCGTCCATCGGCGACATCATGGCCTTCCAGTGGTACACCTTCCTCCTGCTCAATCCCGTCTGGACGATCGTCAACTCGTTCTCCGAGCTGCAGCGGTCGCTGGCGGCGATGGAGCGCGTGTTCGACGTGCTCGAGATGCCCAACGACAAACCTGATCGCCCGAACGCGCGCGAGGCGCCGCGCGCGGTGCGGGAGATCCGCTTCGAGCACGTGGAGTTCGAGTATCGCGAGGGGCGGCCGGTGGTGCGCGACTTCGACGTCACCGTGCGCGGCGGCTCCGTGGTGGCGCTCGTCGGGCGCAGCGGGGCGGGGAAAACCACCGTCACCGATCTCGTCGCCCGCTTCCACGACCCCACGCGCGGACGCATCCTCCTCAATGGCGAGGACCTTCGCGATCTCCGCCTCGGCTCGTATCGCGACCTGCTGGGGATCGTGCAGCAGGAGGTGTTCCTGTTCGACGGGTCGGTGCGCGACAACATCGCGTACGCGCGCCACGGCGCCGGCGACGCCGCGGTGGAGGACGCCGCCCGCCGCGCCAACGCGCACGAGTTCATTGAGCGGCTGCCGGACGGCTACGACACCTTCATCGGCGAACGCGGCGTGAAGCTCTCCGGCGGCCAGTGCCAGCGGCTGGCGATCGCGCGCGCGATTCTCGCCGCTCCGCAAATTCTCATTCTCGACGAGGCGACCAGCAATCTCGACACGGAAAGTGAACAGCTCATCCAGGCGTCGATGGCGTCGCTGCTCGCCGGCCGCACCACCTTCGTGATCGCGCACCGGCTGTCCACCATCCGCCGTGCCGACGTCATCCTGCTCATGGAGGAGGGCCGCATCATCGAGCGCGGCACGCACGCGGAGCTCATGGACCGCCGCGGCACCTATCACAAGATGGTGCTGCGACAGATGGAAACCGCGGCGCGCGAGGGCGACGAGGTACTGCGCTGACCGGCGCGGCTCCACGCGGCGCCGCTCACGATCAGCGGGCGCTCTCCCGCGCTTCACCGCAGGATGAGATGCAGGTCCCCGAACTCGTGCCAGAGATACCGCTGCTCCAGCGCGGCCTCGTACGCCCGCTCCAGCTGCTCGCGCCCCGCAAAGGCCTCCAGCATCGCCAGGTGTGACGCGTGCGGCGCGTGGAACCCGGTGAGGAGCCCATCTGCCACGCGCACGCCGCTCTGCGGCGTGACGACGAGGTCCGTCCAGCCCGCGCTCGCGTGCACGCTGCCCTCCTCGTCACCTGCCGCCGCGGTCTCCAGCGCGCGCACCACGGTCGTGCCCACCGCGATCACACGCGCGCCGGCGGCCCGCGCATGGTTCACCGCATTGGCGGTGCGTGACGACACGCGATACCGCTCCGGGTAGGGCCGCTCGTCCGCATCAAGGCTCGAGACGCCCGTGTGCAGCGTGATCGTCGCCAGGCGCACGCCCCTTCGCACGAGCGCGTCGAGCGTGCGACCGGTGAACGCCCGTCCCGCCGAGGGCATTTCGGCGCTCCCCGGCTCGCTGGAGAACATCGTCTGATAGGCCGACAGCGGCCACACCGCGGGCACGTAGTCGTAGCGAATCGGACGGCCGAACGCGGCGCAGTACGCCAGCGTATCCGTAGGGAGCGCGACGCGCGCCAGCCAGAGCCGCACCCCGCGGCGACTCGCAGCGCGCGTGTCGCCGGTGTACGGCTCCATCAGCCACGCGCGGGCGCCACCCGGCAGCCGAACCTGGTCGCCGGGTGCGGCATCGAGCAGCGGAGCCGTGCCTTTGCCTGACGAGTGCCGCAGCTCCACCACCCACCTGTCATCGGCGAGAGGAGCCGAGAGATGCAGCACGATCGGGCGTTCGCCACCCCGCGACGAGACGAGCCCCGCGTCGAACGCCGCGTTGATCGTCGCGCTCGTGTTCACGACGATCAGGTCTCCCGGCGCGAGCTGCTCCGGGAGATCCACGAAACGCGCGTGCGCGAGCTCGCCGGCGGCGACGCGGGAGACGAGCAGCCGCACGTCGTCCCGCTCCATGCCGCGCGCCTCCGGCGGCTCGCGCGCGGCCAGCTCGTCGGGCAGCGTCCAGTCCAGGGTCGCGATGCCCGTCATGCCACCTCCAGCGCCGGCCTCTGCTCGGCGTTCGCCAGCAGCTCCTCGGCTACATAGCGTCCGCTCGGCAGGCTGCCCTCGAGCAGCGACACGAAGGCCGGCACCCGCGCCTCGGGGAGCGGCCGATCGCTGATGTCCTCGCCCGGGAACGCGTCCTGGTGCATGTCCGTGCGCAGGTCGCCGGGGTCCATCCAGTACACTTTCAGATGCGGGTTCTCCGCGGCGAGCACCGCCGAGAGCTGCTCCAGCGCCGCCTTGCTGGCACCGTACCCGCCCCATCCGGGATAGGCGTTCACGGCGGCATCGGTGGTCACGTTCACGATGCGCGCCCCCGGCTTGAGCTCCGCGCGCACAGCCTGCAGCACCGCGAGCGGGCCCACCGCGTTGATGCTGAACAGCTCCTTGAAGGTCGCGAGGGGATGCTCCAGCAGGGTGGGGCGCGGCGTCGGTCCGAGGGTGCCGGCGTTGTTGACCACCGCATCGAGCCCTGCCTGTCCGCGCGCCAGCACGGCGAGGGCGCTGCGGTGGGCCGCGTCGGTGATGTCGCCGGCGATCGCCGACACGCGCGTCACCTGCGCCAGCTCGTCGCGCAGCTGGTGCAGGCGGCCTGCGTCGCGCGCGGTGAGGATGAGATTCCAGCCGCGCGCGGCCAGCCCGCCTGCGAGCGCGCGGCCGAGCCCCCGCGAAGCGCCGGTGATGAGGATGGTGTGCTGCTGATTGGCTGACATTGGTGTCGCTCCTGGGTGAGAGGTCCGGAGCGAATCCTACAAGTTCAAGTGAACTTGAGGTCAAGTCCCCCGGCGATTATGCTACCCGGCATGAGCATGCTGGCCATCAGCGAGGTGGCGCGGCGGAGCGGCGTGGCCGCGTCGGCGCTGCGCTTTTACGAGGAGCGCGGCCTCATCCGGTCCGAGCGTACCGGCGGCGGGCAGCGGCGCTACCCGCGCGCCGTGCTGCGGCGCATCGCATTCGTCGTCTTCGCGCAGCGGGTGGGCTTCACCCTGGAGGAGATCGCCACGGAGCTCGCGAAGCTCCCCGAGGGGCGCGTGCCCACGGGACGCGACTGGCAGCGCCTGTCGAAGACCTGGACCGCGCGGATCGACGAGCGCATGGCCGAGCTGCAGCGGCTGCGCGCGGGGCTCACGCAGTGCATCGGCTGCGGCTGCCTTTCGCTGGACCGCTGTCAGCTCTCCAACCCGGGCGATCGCGCCGGCCGATCGGGGCCGGGCCCGCGCTTCTGGGTGGGGGACCGAGTGCCCGTCACGGACGCGAAGCGCTGACCTGCGCCGGCCCCGCTCACTTCCCTTGACGCTCGAAAGGAAAGGTCGCATCTTCCTCTGAAGGTCGAAAGGAGAGATGCGTGGCGCCGTCCAGGGACGAGCTCCTCCAGGGGACGCTCGACATGCTCGTGCTCAAGGCCCTGCAGCTCGGGCCGATGCATGGGTGGGGGATCACCGAGCGTCTGGCGCAGGGCTCGAGGGCGGTGCTCCAGATTGGCCAGGGCTCGCTGTATCCGGCGCTCTATCGTCTGGAGCGGCAGGAGCTCGTCCGGTCCGAGTGGCGGGTTACCGAGAACAACCGGCGCGCCCGCTACTACGCGCTCACCCCCGCGGGGCGGAAGCGTCTGGCCGCCGAGCGCGCGGCCTGGCAGCGGATGTCCCGCGCGGTGGACCTCGTGCTCGCCATGGACCAGGGCTAGGACCTGACGATGATCACCGATCTCGCCCGCCGCGCGCGCAGCGCGATCGCCCGGCTCACGGGCTTTCGCCGGCAGCAGGAGATGAAGCGCCGCTACGACGAGGAGATGCGGCTGCACGTGGACCTCGCGGCGGAGCGCAACCGCGCCGCGGGCATGCCGCCTGACGAGGCCCGCCGCGCCGCACTCGTCGCTTTCGGCGGCGCCGCGCGCTTCGCCGAGGAGGCCGGCGACCAGGTGCGCAGCCCGCTGCTGGAGGAGATCGGACGCGACGTGCGCTACAGCCTGCGTGCGCTGCGGCGCAATCCGGCGTTCGCCGTCGCGGCCATCGTCACGCTCGCCCTCGGCATCGGGGCGACGACGGTGATCTACTCGCTCACCGATCACGTCGTGCTGCGGCCGCTCGCCTACCCGAGCGCAGGGCGCCTCGTGCTGGTGCGCGAGGTGATCGATCAGATCCGCGATCAGATTCCGAGCGGGCCCGCGAACGCCAGCCACTTTCTCGAGTGGCGGCGCCGCTGCGCCGATTGCGTCGACGTGGCCGCGCTCACGCCCATCCAGCTGACGCTGCGCGGCGAGGGCGACCCGCAGCGCGTGCCTGCCGCGCGGGCATCCGCCAACCTGCTGCCGATGCTGGGCGCGCATGCACAGCGCGGCCGCCTCTTCAGCGACGCGGAGGATACCCAGGGCGCCGAGCGCGTGGTCGTGCTCACCGACGGCTTCTGGCGGCGGCAGTTCGGCGCGCGACCCGACATCGTCGGCGAGAAGCTGGATCTCGGCGGTCTGCCGTACACCGTGGTCGGCGTGCTGGCGCCGGGCTTCCGTCTTCCCAGCAGCCGCGAGCTCGGTTTGCCGATGCCGCTCGAGGGCGAAGTCGGCCTTCTGGTCCCGCTGGCGCTCACGCAGCGCGAGCGCAGCACGCCCGGCGAGTTCAATTACGCCGTCATCGCGCGGCTGGATGCCGGTGCCACGCCGCAACGCGTGCAGTCGGAGCTCGACGCCATCGAGCGCGAGCTCTCGGCGCGGAGCCAGGGGGGCATCACCTTCCATGCGCTGGTGGAGCCCCTGCGCGAGCACATGCTCGGCTCGGCCGCGCGCGCGCTCGTGCTGCTCCTCGCTGCCGTGGGCGCGCTGCTGCTCATCGTCTGCGTGAACCTGGCCAACCTGCTGCTCGCGCGAAATGCGGCCCGCGCGCACGAGTCGGCGGTGCGCCTGGCCATCGGTGCCGGCCGCGGTCGGCTCGTGAGGCAGGCGCTCACCGAGAGCCTGGTGCTCGCGTTCCTGGGCGGCGCCGTCGGCATGCTGCTCTCGCGCTGGGGGCTGGCGGCGCTGCTGCACTTCGCGCCCGCGACGCTCCCGCGCCTCGCCGAGATCACCCTGGACGGGCGGGTGCTCGCGGTGTCGCTCCTCGCCACCCTTGCGGCGGGAATCGCCTTCGGGGTGCTGCCGGCGTTCCGCTTCGGCCACGGCGATCCGAGCGACGTGCTCAGGGCCCAGGGCACGCGCGGCGCGACCGCCGGCCGGCGCGCGCTGCATCTCCGCGACGTGCTCGTCTCCGCCCAGGTGGGGCTGAGCGCGCTGCTGCTCGTCGCCACCGGTCTCCTGCTCGCGAGCTTCGTGCGCGTGCTGCACGTGGACAGGGGCTTCGACGTGGATCGCGCGCTCGCCCTCGATCTCAGCCTGCCGTACAACGATTATCGCACCGCCGCGGCGCGCGGACAGTTGCTCGACGCTGCCCTCGCGCGGTTGCGCACGATTCCTGGTGTCACCGCAGCCGCCGTGACCACAGCGCTGCCCCTGGAGGGCGACCTGCAGCTGGACCAGCTGTCGCTCGAGAACGACCAGCATCCGGAGAGTGCGCGTCCCATCGCGAGCATCCGCTACGTGAGCCCCAGCTATTTCGGCGCCGTGGGCACGCCGCTGCGGCGCGGCCGCATCTTCAGCGACGCGGACCGCGGGCACCCCGTCGTCGTTCTCTCCGCGCGCGCGGCCGATGCCCTCTGGCCGGGCGAGAATCCGATTGGCAGGCGCATGTGGCCCGGGAGCAACGACACGCTCTCCGACGTGGTGGGCGTGGTGGACGACATCCGCACGGCGAGCCTGGAGAAAGAGGGAACGCTCATCGCCTATGTTCCCTACTGGCAGCGCCCGCCCGTCAGCGCCACCCTCGTCCTCCGTACCGCCGTGGACCCGGCAACCGTCGCCGGTAGTGCGCGCGCCGTGCTCCGCACCGTCGCGCGGACGGCGTCCGTCTCGCGCGTTCGCACCATGAGCGACGTGATGTCCGCGGCCATCGCGCAGCGCCGGTTCCAGCTTCTCATCCTCGCACTGTTCGCCGCCACGGCGCTCGTCACCGCGAGCGTGGGGATCTACGGCGTCGTGGCGCACTCCCTGACGCGGCGCACCACGGAGCTGGGCGTACGCATGGCGCTCGGCGCGCGCCCCGCGGACGTGCAGCGGCTCGTGCTGCGCCAGGGGATGTTGCCCGTGGTGACCGGCCTCGCGGTGGGGCTCGGCATCTCGCTGCTGCTCGGCGGCAGCGTGCGCGCGCTGCTGTACGAGGTCAGCCCCACCAACCCGGCGACCCTGGCCAGCGTCGCGCTGGTGCTCGGCGCCGTGGCCGCGGTGGCGTGCTGGCTGCCGGCGAGGCGGGCGACGCGGATGGATCTCGTGCGCGCGTTACGCCAGGAGTAGCGCAGCGGCGCATCACGCTGGCGCGAGATCCATTGGCGCGCAGCGCTCCTATTCGCCCATCTCCAATCGCTCGAAGCGGTGGTGCTCGAAGATCGGTGCCTGCACGGCGACGGAGGACGACTGTTCCGCGATCTGGTCGCTCAGCGCGCCCGCGAACGTGGCGACGATGCGGTTCATCTGGTGTACGGATTCGATCAGGACCGTCACGTCGCGCGCGAGCCAGTAGCCGGTCTCGTCGCGCACGATCACGGCGATGCCGAGCGCCAGCGCGCGATCGAGGATGGAGACGAGCGCCGTGTGGCAGGTGACCAGGTGTTCGTCGCTCACCACCGAGGCGTACTGCGTCTTGCAGCAGGTGTGCCAGTGCCACTCCTCGCGCAAGCCGGTCTCGTGCCGCCGCCGATAGAAGCCGAACGGAGCGGGCTCGCATCCCTGGCCCGGCGCGACGACGAATCCCAGCGCCGTGCGCTCATCTCCGATCATGTCACGTTCGGGATGATCGGTGGTGGGATGCGCGATGATGGAGGCCCACATCCGGAAGAAGTGCTCCAGCCGGTCGGCGCTCGGATCGTCCTTTGCCAGGACATGGTCCGCCGAGTACAGATCGGTGACCCGGTACACCGGCGTTCCCAACGCGTGCTCGCGCAGCAGCTCCAGCTTCTGAGCGATCTCCTCGCGAGAGGTCGTCGCGGGCAGGTGAAGCTCGAAGTTCAGGTGAAGACCCATGCACCCTCCGCTCTGGACTCACCTGAACATGCTCGGCAGGCGTCGTCGAGGACAAGCCGAGGCGCCGCGGGAGGACAGCAGCTTCCTCCCTCGTAACCGCGGGGTTGGGGGTGAGGAACTGAGCGGATAGCGTGCGCGTCTACAGTGTAGCCGAGATTGGCAGAATGACCGCTATCGCGGAGCGGGTCGCGTGGATTCGGGAAACGCGGGCCGAGCTGGTGCATTTGTGCCACGAGGTGACCCGGCCGGAGCTGTAGGGAGACGCTCCGCACGCTGGCGCAGGGTCGCATCCAACCTCCCGCACCTTGCGCTGTCCCGCACCACCCATAGTTTCTACAATGTAGAACAGACGAGCCTCGCACCGCCTCTCGCATGCGCACACCCCTGCGCCACCCACCCCACCCGTTGCTGCCACGGTTGCCCGCCGCGCTGCTCCGCGTGCTGCTCCCGCGCGCGGAACGCGACGAGGTGCTCGCGGACCTGGCGACGGAGTACGCGCGCTGCGCCGCCGACGCGGGCGTGCCCGCGGCCCGGCGCTGGCTCTGGCGTCAGACGCTGCGGTCCGCGCCGGCCCTCCTTGGCTGGTCCTGGTGGCGCGGCTGGAGCGGGTTCGAGCCCCGCGCGAATGCCTTCCGACCCGGAATCCCCATGCTCAACCAGTGGCTCACCGACGCCCGCTACGCCGCACGCCGCCTCCGCGCGCGGCCCGGCTATACGACAATCGCAATACTCACCCTGGCGCTCGGCATCGGCGGCACGGCGGCCATCTTCGGCATCGCGCGGCCCGTGCTCTTCGATCCGCTGCCGTACGCGAACGCGAACGAGGTGGGCATGCTCTGGATGCCGGGCTGGTGGACGGAGGAGGAGTTCCTCTACATGCGCGGCAAGTTCGCGGGGTTCCAGTCGATGGCCGCGTACCGGCCCGGCGACGTCACGCTGCGCGAGAACAACGCCCCCACCCGCCTGATCCCGGGCATCAGCACCTCCGCCGAGCTGCTGGACGTGCTGGGCGCGCGCCCGCTCATCGGGCGCGGCTTCCGTCCGGGCGACGATGCTCAGGGCGCGGAGCCGGTCGCCGTGATCAGCTACGGCCTCTGGCAGGGGCTGGGCGGCACGCCATCGGTGCTCGGTTCGCGGCTCACCCTCAGCGGCACTCCGCGCACCATCGTCGGCGTCATGCCGCGCGGCTTCTGGTTCCCGGATCCCGCGGTGCGCATCTGGCTGGCGAAGCCGCTGGACCCCGAGGGGCGCAACGGCAGCTACGCGCTCGTGGGCCGCGTGGCGCCGGGCGTGCAGCTCTCGCATCTCGATCCGTACGTCGAGCGCATAACGAAGACCCTGGGCGCGCGCTTCCAGTACGAGATCGGCGCAGACAAGACGCGCAATGCCACGGTGCAGCCGCTGCGCCAGGCGCTGCTCGGCTCCATGCGGCCCGCGCTGGTGGCGATGTTCGTCGGCATGGGGCTCATCCTGCTCATCGCGTGCACCAACGTCGCGGCGCTCATGCTGGGACAGGTGGAGGGACGCTCGTCGGAGCTGGCGGTGCGCTCCGCGCTGGGCGCCACGCACGGGCGCATTCTCCAGCAGCTCGTCGTCGAGGCGCTGCTCGTGGGGCTCGCGGCGGGGCTCGCGGGCGCGCTGCTCGCCGGAGCGGGGTTCCATACGCTCGCGGGCGCACTGCCCATCGGCGCGTGGGGCGAGGCCGTCAGCTTCGACTGGACCGTCTTCGTCGCGGCGCTGGCGGTTGCCCTGGGCGCGGTGCTCCTGGTGGTGCTCGTCCCCGCGTTTTCGCTCTCGCGCGGCGATCTCCGGGGCGCGCTGCATCGTGCGCGCACGGGCGGGCTGCAGGGCAGGGGCGGACGCCTGGAGCGCGGGCTCGTCGTCGCCGAGGTGGCCCTCGCGATGCTCATCGCCTCGGGCGCGGCGCTGTTGGTGCGCAGCGTCGCGAACCTGTATCGCATCGATCCGGGGGTGGAGGCGCGCGGCATCGCCGTGGTGGATGTGCTCGGGAGTCCGGACACGCCCAGCCCGCAGCGGGGCGGCACGCTCAACACGGTGCAGGCGGCGCTCGCCGCGCTGCCGGGCGTTCGCTCAGCGGCCGTCGCCATGAAGATCCCGCTGCGCGGCGGGGGCGACAGCTTCGGCATCAGCATCCCTGGAAAGCCGGACGCCGAGCGCACGTTCACGTACTTCCGGGTGGTGTCGCGAGACTACTTCGCGACCATGGGCATCAAGCTGCACGAGGGACGTGTCTTCGACAGCTCGGACCGCCCGCTCACCAGGGCCGACAGCATCAATCCCGAGATGTCCATCATCATCAACGAGGCATTCGCGAAGAAGTATTTCCCCGGCGAGCAGCCCATCGGGCGGGTGATCGGCGGCGGCTTCGGCGCGCGGCAGCGCATCATCGGCATCGTCGCGAACGTCGCCGAGGCCAATCTCACCGACGATCCGCAGCCCGTGCGCTACTACCTGGGCGGGCAGGCACCCTGGTTCGGCAACCGGGAGACCTTCGTGCTCCGCGCCGCGCGGCCGCAGGATGCCGCCGCGGTGCTGGACGCCGCGCGCCGCACCGTGCAGCGCGTGGCGCCCTCGCTCGCGGTGCAGGGTACCACCACGATGCAGCGGGTGATGGATGCCGCGGTCGGTCCGGCCCGCCAGGTGATGTCGCTGCTCGTCATGCTCTCCGCGCTCGCGCTGATCCTCGGCGCGGTGGGGATCTACGGCGTGATCTCGCACTTCGCCTCGCGCCGCCAGCGCGACTGGGCCATTCGCGTCGCGCTCGGCCTGCCTGGATCGCGCGTGGTGTCGCACATCGTGGGGCAGGGTGCGGCGCTCGCCATCGGAGGCATCGCACTCGGCGCCGTGGGCGCGGCGCTGCTCGCCCGATTGCTGGCGTCCTTTCTCTTCGGCGTCACCACCGTCGACCCGCTGGCCTTCGCCGCGGCGAGCGCGCTGCTGCTGCTCGTCGGTGTGGTCGCGGCGTTCATCCCTGCGCGCCGCGCCGGCACGGTGGACCCGGCCCTGGTACTCCGCGAGCAATGAGTGGCGGCGCTGCGCCGTTAGGCGTGCTCGAGGAGCAGGTGCTGTTGGCCGTGCTGCGGACGGCGGGCGACGCCTTCGGCATGCAGGTGCGCCGGGAGATCGAGCACGTCACCGGTCGCGAGCTGGCCATCGGCGCGGTCTACGCGACCCTCGATCGGCTGGAGGCCAAAGGGCTGCTGGTGTCCTCGCGCGTGCACGACGCGGGCGCGTCGCGGCGGCTGTTCGAGCTCAGCGCGGCCGGCGCGCAGGCGCTGGCCGACACCCGCGCCATGCGCGAACGTTTGTGGAAGGGCGTCCACCTGCCGCGGCACCTCGCGCCGGAAGGTAGGTGACGGTTTCGGGTCAGATGGCTGCCGGCCTGCCGGGCCGTGGTGCTGGTCCGGAGGTCGCTCGGCACGGCGAGGGCCCCTTCGGCGCGTCGCGAGGTACGCAATTCGCGGGGGCCACCTGCTCGGGGCTCGGCGCTAGGGCCTTGCAGGTGTCGCTCTTCCGCTCGTGGCCTCAATACTCGTTCGCCTCATGTGAGGCTGGCCTTTCACTCCACGTCGCATGCGCGCCCACTCACCTACCTTCGGATTCCTCTGTGTGATGATCCTCGGTGGCCCGGTGGCCGCCGCCTGGGAACGCGCGCCTGTCCAGCCGAGGGAGTTTCGGGTACGCGTATGTGCCACTGCCGTTTCCTCGACGAGTGCGCGGTGCGAGGGGCGCGCCTCGGGTGCGCGGGTGAGCAGCCACGGGATCGAGTTGTTATTCCCGGCTGCGGCACCCAAGCTCCACGGTGACACCCTGGCCTTGCCTGGTGAGATCCATGCGAGCGTGAGCGACCAGGGTGAGGTGGTCCTGGCTGGCCTGGATAGCGCCGAGTACCTGTACGTGCAGGTGTTCGAGCCCGGCGAAGAGCGGGCCGTGCTTATGGCGGTAGGGCACGAGGTCGTCGTGCACGCGCCAGGCGCGGCTGACCTCTGGATCGAAGCGCGCTGAAGGCCGATCAGCCTGCGAAACCACAGCTAACGGTTCGCGCGCTGGCAGCTCCTGATCTGCACAACCACTGCTTCATTGCCTCAGCCACAAGCTCCGATGCTGACAACCGCAGCTTGCGCTCGGTGCGGTGCAGGCGCGCCCCCGTCCGGCAAGAGCTCTATTTTGCCACCCGGAGCGCTCAGTGCGGCCACCCCTGTGCTCTGGTCTGGCCACCCGCGTGAATGCGCTGCGAGATGAATGCTCTGCATGGGTCAGGCGAGTTGTAGGCGTTGCACCACACTCCACTGGCGTTGTCACCCGCCGACTCGGCGTGGTCAGGTGATGGATTCGCTCTGGCCACCTCTCGGCTGCTGTGTCACGAGGGAACGGCGGACCACCTGCACGGCGAGCGCAACGCGCGTGTCCCGGACCTGCTGAAGCAGGTCCAGACGGCCGACTCGGAGCGGGCACCCGACCGAAATCTGTTGCAACACGCGCGAACACCTGTGTCCCGGAGTCGAAATCTCTGTTCAGATGTCGATTCAGGCCTGGCACCCGACGTGTCGGCGTGGTCACCCCGGCGGCGAGGGGTGTGCAGACCACTGAAACGCGGCGTGAGGCGCCGGAATCGGCCTCGTCAGCCGTTGCCATTGGTCTCGTCAGCCGGTGCGATACCCTGTTTCCGCTCGCGCCAATGGTTCTTGTCGGCGAATGCGCACCGCGGCAAGATCACATCATCGTAATGACCAGACAGTGTCACCCGGACCGTCCACTCGGCGTGTGCGTGGTGGCCGGTGGTCGCTCACTCACGCCACCCGAGCTGTCGGCGTTGCCAGGCCTGCATGACCTTTTGTCCAGTGACCTCCACCCGTTGTCCGGCGACCGCATACGCACTGCGAGCCCACCGCATACCCACTGTGAGCCCACGCCAGCACCTCTTCGGACGCGTCAGGCAGCTCCGCGAGGCGGGAACCATAGTGATTGAAGGAGGCCGTCGAGCAGCTGCAACGTGCGGTATCTAACTGTGCGGAAAGCACTTGACCTGCTGCGAGGCGAGGCCGGACCGGGCGCAGGCCGGCACGAGCCGGCTCCCGACGGGCGGGCAGGTACTGCGCAGTCCGGTTACGGCCGATGATAGCGCGGACTCGCCGGAGTCGCCACGGGGGCCACTCTCCACGAAGGCCGGTGCCCAACGAGCGGCATCTGGATGCCTGGGGCTTTCAGCGCCCGCGCCCGCCCGGAGCCGCACGCTTCCTGCACGGCGCGTCCTTCAGCTTTCCGAGCGGACACGCGCTGGGGTCAGTCATCGGCTTCGGAATGCTCGCATACCTGCTCGCCGGCTTCTGGTCCCCGGCGCGACGGCATCGATTCCTGGTGGCCGCAACCGCCGACCTGCTCGTGCTGGCGATCGGGCTTTCGCGGTTATACCTGGTGGTCCATTATCTGAGCGATGTGATTGCAGGATATGCCGCGGGGCTGGTCTGGCTGGCTGCGTGCATCACGGGCGTCGAGATCGCCTTACGACAGCGCGGGCTGGATTCGTGGTCCGTAGGGGCCGACCGGCGGAGTAGCCCGCGCGAGCCCGGGGAGCAGGCCGTGGGATGAGTGGCGCGCCGCGACTGCCGCGCGGCAGATCAGCACTCCCCGCTGCCGCGCTGATGATGGCTGGCTGTGTGTTTCGCACAGGACCCACATCGCTGGCAGGCACTCAGGTGCTGGCGGCCGCTCCCAAGCCGGCACCGGTGGATTCGGAGTTCGATGGCTGTGGCCCGGCGGGCTCCCAGCCAGACTACGCGCTCAACCGA
>DATEPM010000051.1:0-4227 GCA_035273185.1 Gemmatimonadaceae bacterium | reverse complement strand
TGCGGCATCATGGCTTGAAGTTGGGGTTGGTGTTGGTCTCCTCCGGGGGAATCGGCGCGCAGAGGGTGCTGCCGAAGGTCTTCTGCCGACTGGGCGCATAGAAGACGGCCCCGGCCGGATCCATCAGCACATCCGAGAGGGGCACGCTCGGATTGCGGCGCAGATCACCCAGCTTCTTTGCCTCGAGCCAGAAGTCGCGCGCGCGCTCGTTGAGCAGCTCGGCGATCACCGAGGTGCTGTCGGTGCCGCCGGTGTACGGACCAAGGCCGCCGGCGTTACGCCGCGTGTTGATGAGGGTGATGGCCGACTGGGTGTTGCCGGTGCTGTGCAGCGTGGCCTCGGCGGAGATGTACTGCGCCTCGAGCCCCGAGGCCAGCCGGATCGGATCGCCGTAGCTCGTGAACTTGGCGGGCGTCACCAGCTTGGTGCCGTTCTCCGTGTTCCCCGCGCGGCTGCTGTCGGCGGGCAGCCGCGGGTCGCCATTGCGGTACAGTGCGGGCGCGATCGCGTCATTCTCGAGTGCATATCCGTAGACCGCGTTGCCCAGCGTGCCCTGAGTGCTCGGGTTGGCGCTGGTGATCACGTTCGCGGTGAAGGAGGCGGGCACCAGTGCTGCCGTTGCTTCCGCGCCCGCCCAGTCCCCCTGCTGCAGGTGCACCCGGGCCAGCCCCACGTTGGACGCGTTCACGATCGCGGCGCCACTGGCCCCCGCCGCGTTGGCGATGGTGATGGCGCTGGTGAATCGGGTGGCGGCGGAGTCGAGCAGCTGCGCGTCGGTGAGCTCCGGGCCGCCCTGAATGACGCCGCTGCACATCGTTTCCGCCATGAGATCCAGCGAGAAGCCCAGGTTCATCGAGGCGCGCGCGAGATTGAGATCCGTGCCGGCGGAGGGGCCGCCATGCAGAGCGGTGATCGCGTTCTCGTTGGACGCGATCGCGAGACTGAGCGGCGAAAAGAAGCGGGCGTTGATGTCGTCCGACGCCAGAAAGGTCCGGCTGGAGAGGCGGTCCACCTGCAGCCGCACCTGGCCCGTCCACAGCTCCTCGGAGATCAGTCCGCCGTACAACGACACGCTCTGGAAGGCGATGAAGAAGTTGGTCTGCGCCGAGAGCGCCAGCGTCTGGCCATCGGCGTTCGGGTTGAACGTGGAGGCGTCGATCACCGAGGGGTTCACGACGTCCATGTTGCAGCCGGCCGCGCCGAGCAACGCCACGCCCACCAGGATCGGCCGGCGCATCAGTCGAAGGAGATCGGTCATGGTCGTCATTCTCAGAACTGGAGGTTGAGCCGGACGAGCCATCGGCGCGACGGGGGCACCGTGAACTCCTCGGAGGTGAAGTACTGCCTGGAGCCGGACAGCGTCGTGTTGTACGTGACCTCGGGGTCGTAGCCCTGAAAGTCCTTGTTCTTCCACAGATGCAGATTGCGTCCGCCGACCGTGAGCGAGGCACCCGACGCGCGCAGGCGAGAGGCAAACCGGTCGGGCAGCGTGTACGTGGCCGAGAGCTCCTGCAGCCGTACGAAATCGGTGGACTGCACGTATCGATCGAGCACCAGGGGGACCGCTTTCCCGGAAGCCGTCTTGAATGGCCCGAAGCGCTTGACCTGCTCGGTCTTGCTGTAGCCGCCCTTGCCTGCGGGCAGGTTCACTCCGGCACTCGTGCCGTAGAGGTCCTGGATGAGCGGCGTGACGCTCAGGATCTTGGCGCCCCGCTGGCTGGTGAACAGCCCGTACAGGCGCAGGTTGCGGAACAGCGTGATGGTGCTGCCCAGGTTCCCGGTGAACGTGGGGAGCTGCGGGCCGTCGTACACCGGCGTGTCGGTGACCGTCGCGACCCCGGCCACCGTGTCCACCTTGAGCACCTTGCTGGAGTAGAACGCGGAGAGCGGTTTGCCCACGACGTAGCGCAGCGACAGGTCGGGGCTGATGAGCGTCACATTTGGGATAGTGATGTCGCCCAGGCTCACCAGCTTGTTCTTCAGGGTGCTGCCGGTGAACGAGACATCCCAGGTGAAGTTGCGGCGGTCCACCGGCGTGGCGCGCAGCGTGAACTCCAGGCCACGATTGGCCACCTTGCCGACGTTCACGTAGGGGTTCGAGGTGAAGGCGAGCGACGGCGGCAGCGGCTGCAGCAGCAGCAGGTCCGACGTGCGCTTGTCGAAGTAGGTCAGCTCCAGGCCCGCGCGCTCGTGGAAGAAGCCGGCATCGAAGCCGCCCTCGAACTCGGTGCCGCGCTCCGGCTTGAGGTTGGGGTTGCCGGGACTGGCCTGCACGACCCCCGGTCCCACGCCGCCCGTGGACGTCACGAAGGGGAAGGGCCGATAGGTGCGCAGCGAGGCGCCGGGCGCGGGCGAGCGGCCCGTGGTGCCGTACGCGGCGCGGAGCCGCAGGGTGGAGACGATCGGCGCGTACCGTTCCCAGAAGCCCTGCTGCGACACGACGTAGGACGCGCTCACCTTGGGGAGGAAGAGCGATCCATACGCCTTTCCGAATGCGGAGTTGCGGTCGACGCGGGCGCCTACCTGGAGGAAGAGGGTCTGGCCGAAGCCCACCTGCTCCTGCGCCAGGAAGCCCAGCGACTTGGCCTGGCTGTACGTCTGGTGCGATTCCGTGGTGGAGGCGGACGACACCAGGTTGGACGAGTTGGCCGCGAGACCGAGGCCCACGCCCGCGAGGTAGTTGCTGGTGCTGTTGATGTACTGACTGCCGAAGGAGAGATCCGAGGATATCCCGCCGGCGTGCCCGAAGGTGGTGCGGATGTCGCCCAGATAATCCACCGTGTAGATATCGATCGGATTCTGCACGTCCTCCACGTAGCCGTTCGCCTGGTCGCCGTGGTACCAGTTCTGGTCGTTGCGCGGGAAGAAGGTGAACCCGTGCGTCTGCGACAGGTCGGCGCCGACCGTCAGCCGGTTGGAGAACCAGGAGAGCGGGGTGTAATGGATGGTCGTCGAGGGCGTCTCGCGCAGGGTGGTCAGCTCGTCGGTGATCGCCTCGAGACCGGCGATCGGTGTGCTCAGGCCGCCACTGCGCGTGCCGTCCGGCCCCACCTTCACGGTGAAGGGATTCGCCAGGAACTCGCCCTGGGCGAGATAGCCATAGTTGGCGTCGTCGCCTTGCGGCACCTTGTAGTCGTTGCGGCTGAGGCCCACCGTGGCATCCACGCTCAACTTGGGGCTGATCACCCAGTTGAAGCTCGCGCGCCCGGTGCGGCGCAAATAATAGTTGTTGGGCTGCGTCCCGATCTCGTTGTCCGCGCTTGCCGACACGAAGTAGCCGAAGTTCTGGCCGCCGCCACGGCCACTGTAATCGAGCGACGCCAGGCTGCCGTTGTGAAACACGTTGCCGCGTACGAGCGGATTGTCCGAGATCACGTCACCGGCCGCCAACCCCTGACAGAGATCCGCGCCGCCCGGTGCGACATCGGAAGCGGTGCAGGTGCCGTACAGCGGGAGCGGCGTGAAGTTCGGCTGCACCTGATTCCACTCGGTGGCGATGTCCTGGGTGAAGTGGTTGGCGCCCAGCCGTCCTTTCTTGGTGATGATCTGGATGACGCCCGCGGAGGCGTCGGCGCCGTACAGCGTCGAGGCCGCGGGCCCCTTCACCACTTCGACACTCTCGATGTCGTCCGGATTGAGATCGTTGAGCGCGGTGACCGATTGTCCGCCCAGTCCCTCCAGGTCGTGGTAGTTGCCGACGTCGTTCCGTCCACCGCTGGACACGCGAATGCCGTCGATGAAGACCAGCGGCGCATTGGACAGCGAGATCGAGGTGGCGCCGCGGATGTTGATGCGCGGCGCGGTGCCCACCGTGCCGGAGGCGTTGCTCACGTTCACCCCGGCCACGCGCCCCTGTAGCACGTCGGTGATCGTGGCCACCGGCGCCTTGGCCGTGACATCGGCTGCATCGATCGTGGCCACCACCGCGCCCTGGGCCGCGCGCGTCTGGTTGCCCGCGGTGCCGGTCACCACCACCTGCTGCAGATTGATCGCCGAGGTCTCCAGCCTGAAGTCGGCGGTGACGGTGCCGCCGTCGGGCACCGCCACGGTCTGGGTGCCCGGGCCGTAGCCGATGCGCCGCGCGGTGAGCGTGTACCCGCCGGGCGGCACCTGGGCGATGCGGTAGCGGCCATCGGGCCCCGTGGCGGCGCCGAGCTGGGTGCCCTGCACGGCGATGGTGGCGGAGACGACCGGCTCGCCCGAGCGCGCGTCGGTCACGCGTCCCGT
>DATEPM010000050.1:0-4272 GCA_035273185.1 Gemmatimonadaceae bacterium | reverse complement strand
CCGCCCCTTTTCGGGGCCTGTTTGTTGCGCTGGGATGTACGTCGAATGGCGGATACCTGGACACTCGATCGCGGCGCAACCGTGCTCCCAGTCGGCGCGGTCCAGTTCTCCGTGTGGGCCCCCTTTGCCGACCGGGTGAGGGTGCGCATTCTGGGCGGCGGCGCGGATGTGGGGGACTATCCGATGGTGCCGAGCAGCGCGGCGGCGGGGGTGTATACCGCGACCGTGCGCGGGGCCAGGGCGGGGGTGGACTACGGGTTCGTGCTCGGCGACGACGATCGCGTGCTCCCCGATCCGGTGAGCCGCTGGCAGCCGGAGGGAGTGCACGGGCCGTCCCGGGTGGTGGATCCGCGCGCCTTCCGCTGGACCGACGCGGGGTGGACGGGGCGCGCGATGCGCGACCTGGTGATCTACGAGCTGCACGCCGGCACCTTCACCCCGGAGGGCACCTTCACCGCCGCCATCCCCTGGCTGCGGGAGCTGCGGCGCGACCTCGGCGTCACGGCCATCGAGATCATGCCGGTGGCGCAGTTTCCGGGCACGCGGAACTGGGGGTACGACGGCGTGGACCTGTACGCGCCGCAGAACAGCTACGGCGGCCCCGCGGGGCTCGCGGCGCTGGTGGACGCGGCGCATAACGAGGACCTCGCCGTCCTGCTGGACGTGGTGTACAACCACGTGGGCCCCGAGGGGAACTATCTCCCCTGCTACGGGCCGTACTTCACCGAGAAGTACCGTACCCCGTGGGGCCCCGCGCTCAACTACGACGACGCGGACAGCGACGAGGTACGCCGCTTCGTGGTGGACAACGCGCGCTACTGGATCTCCGAATACCACGTGGACGGGCTGCGGCTGGACGCGGTGCACGGGATCTGGGACTTCAGCGCGAAGCACCTGCTGCAGGAGATCGCCGAGGCGGTGCACGCGGAGGGAGAGCGGCTGGGCCGCCGCACGCTGGTGATCGCCGAGAGCGATCTGAACGACCCGCGGCTGGTGCGCCCGGTATCAGAGTACGGCTATGGCCTGGACGGCCAGTGGGCCGACGACTTCCATCACGCGGTGCACGCGGCGCTCACCGGGGAGACGGTGGGCTACTACGCCGATTTCGGCTCCACGGAGATGATCGGCGCGGCCATCGCCGAGCCCTTCGTGTACGACGGCCGCTACTCCCCCTTCCGCCGGCGCCGGCACGGCGCGCCGTCCACGGGCATCCCGCGGGAGCGCTTCGTGGTGGCGGTGCAGAACCACGACCAGGTGGGGAATCGCGCCAGCGGCGACCGGCTCTCGACGGTGCTCACGCCGCCTCAGATGCGCGTGGCGGCGGCGCTGCTGCTGCTCTCGCCCTACGTGCCCCTGCTGTTCATGGGCCAGGAATACGGAGAGACGAATCCCTTCCAGTACTTCGTGCACCACGGCGACCCCGAGCTGGTGCAGGCGGTGCGCGCGGGCCGGCGTGAGGAGTTCGCCTCCTTCGGCTGGGGCGATGCGGTGCCCGATCCGCAGGCGGAGGACACCTTCATCCAGTCGAAGCTGGACCGCACGCGCGTGCGCGCGCCCGGCCACACGGCGCTCTTCACGCTGTACCGCGACCTGCTCGCCCTGCGCGCGGCGGAGCCGATGCTTCGCCCGGACGGCGCGCGCGTGGAAGTGGCATACGATACCGCGGAGCTGCGGCAGGAGGGGCGCAGCTCCGGCGGGTGGATCACGCTGCTGCGGACGCCGCGCGATGCGCCCGTCCAGACGTCCCTCGACAGCGTCGGCCGCGAGAACTACGCTCTGCTCGCGGTCTTCAACTGTTCGGGAGATTTCAGAACGGCGGGAACTGCGAAGGGGGCGGGAACTGCGAGAGGAGCGGGAGCTGCGAATAGAGCGGGAGCTGCGAATAGAGCGGGAACTGCGGGAACTGCGGGAACTGCGCGAACTGCGGGAACTGCGCGAACTGCGGGAACTGCGGGGCGGTGGACGCTGCGGCTCTCCACCGACGCGCCCACCTACGGCGGCGAGGGGCGGATGGCGCGGGAGCTGTGCGATGATGATGGGCCCACCATAACGATGCCGCCCTGGAGCGCGGCGCTGTACGTTCGCGAGGACTGACCCTGCATGCGCATCTGGCCTGGACAGCCGTACCCGCTCGGCGCCACCTGGGACGGCGAGGGAGTGAACTTCGCGCTCTTCGCCGAGTCGGCCACGGCGGTGGAGCTGTGCTTTTTCGAGAACGAGGGGGACGCCGAGGAGAGCGCCAAGATCCAGGTGCGCGAGCAGACCGACCAGGTGTGGCACTGCTATCTCCCGGACGTGCGCCCCGGGCAGTACTACGGCTATCGCGTGCACGGGCCGTACAAACCCGAGGAGGGCCTGCGCTTCAATCCGGCGAAGCTGCTCATCGATCCGTACGCGAAGGCCATCACCGGCGGGATCAGGTGGAGCAACGCGCTGTTCGCGTACAAGGTGGGCGGACCGAAGGAGGATCTGGAGCCCGATCCGGGCAACAGCGCGGGCGGCGTGCCCAAGAGCGTGGTGATCGACAACGCGTTCACCTGGGACGGCGACCGCAACCCGCGCACCCCGTGGAACCGCACCGTGATCTACGAGTGCCACGTGAAGGGGATGACGGTGAGGCACCCGGACGTGCCGGAGCACCTCCGCGGCACCTACCTCGGGCTCTGCTCCGACCCGCTGGTGGACTATTTCACCTCGTTAGGTATCACGGCGCTGGAGCTGCTGCCGGTGCACCAGTTCGTCGTGGACCGGCACCTGCCGGAGCGCGGGCTCACCAACTACTGGGGGTACAACTCCATCGGCTTCTTCGCGCCGGACGTGCGCTACGCCACGCGCGGGCTCGGCAACCAGGTATACGAGTTCAAGTCGATGGTGAAGACGCTGCACTCCGCCGGGATCGAGGTGATCCTGGACGTGGTGTACAACCACACGGGCGAGGGGAACCACCTGGGGCCGACGCTCTCGCTCAAGGGCATCGACAACGTCGCGTACTACCGGCTGGAGCAGAACCCGCGCTTCTACACGGACTTCACCGGCACCGGGAACAGCCTGAACATGCGGCACCCGCGCACCATCCAGCTCATCATGGATTCGCTGCGCTACTGGGTGACGCAGATGCACGTGGACGGCTTCCGCTTCGACCTGGCGCCGGTGCTGGCGCGCGAGCTGTACGAGGTGGACCGGCTGTCCGCGTTCTTCGACATCATCCACCAGGATCCGGTGCTGGCGACGGTGAAGCTGATCGCGGAGCCATGGGACGTGGGGCCGGGCGGTTATCAGGTGGGCAACTTTCCCATCCGCTGGGCGGAGTGGAACGGGAAGTACCGCGATGCGCTGCGGCGCTTCTGGCGGGGCGATCCGGGGCAGGTGCCGGAGCTCGCCTCGCGGCTGTCCGGCTCGAGCGACATCTACCAGTGGAACGGGCGCGACGCGTACGCGAGCATCAACTTCGTGGTGGCGCACGACGGCTTCACGCTGCGCGACCTGGTGAGCTACGAGCAGAAGCATAACGAGGCGAACGGCGAGGAGAACCGCGACGGCAACAACGACAATCTCAGCCGGAACTGGGGCGTGGAGGGGCCGACGGATGATCAGCAGATACTCGACACCCGCTACCGGGTGATGCGCAGCTTCCTGGCGTCGCTGGTCTTCTCCCAGGGCGTCCCGATGCTCTCGCACGGCGACGAGATCGGGCGCACCCAGAAGGGGAACAACAACGCCTACTGCCAGGACAACGAGATCACCTGGGTGGACTGGAACCTCTCCGACCGGCAGCGGGAGCTGCTGGAGTTCACGCGGCGCGTGTTCGCGGTGCGCGCGTCGCACGCCGTGCTGCGGCGGCGGCACTTCTTTCGCGGGAAGGATCCCAACGCGGAGCTGGGCAAGGACGTGGTGTGGATCCGTCCCGACGGCCAGGAGATGCAGCAGGGCGACTGGCAGAAGGCGGACAACCGCGTCCTGGGCATGCTCATCAGCGGCGAGACCACGGACGAGGTGGACGATCGCGGGCGCCCGGTGCGGGGCGATACGCTGCTGCTGATCCTGAACGGCGGCGACACGGATACGAAGTTCTGTCTGCCGCGGCTGGAGGCGAAGGGGTTCTGGTTGGAGCTGATCGATAGCGCGCACGAGGATCGGCCCGGTCCGGAGACCACCGTGGCGACGGTGGCGGCACATTCGTTGACGCTGCTGCGGCACGGCACGGAGCGCCGCGTGACGCCCACGGCGGGGCACGGCGAGACGCCGGGTGGGCCAGGCGGGCCAGGCGGGCCA
>DATEPM010000049.1:0-2946 GCA_035273185.1 Gemmatimonadaceae bacterium | reverse complement strand
CCGGTTGCCCGTCTCCGCGATCGCGGCCGCGCTCATACCGCGCCCGCCGCGCGCGCCGTGCGCCACACCAGCCAGCGCGCGATCGCGTTGATGAGAAAGGTGAGGAGCAGCAGGACGAAGCCCACCGCCATCAACGCCGAGAGATGCAGATCGTTCGTCGCCTCGCTGAACTCGTTCGCGATGAGCGAGGCCATCGTGTAGCCGGGGGCAAGCAGCGACGCCGAGATCTGATGGTTGTTGCCGATGAGCATCGTCACCGCCATCGTCTCGCCCAGCGCGCGGCCCAGCCCGAGCATGATCCCGCCGATGATCCCGGAACGCGCATACGGGATCACCGCGTCGCGGATCGTCTCCCAGCGGGTGGCGCCGAGGGCCAGCGCCGCCTCGCGCTGCGACCGCGGCACTGCCGTCACCACCTCGCGCGTGACGGCGGCGATGTACGGCAGCACCATGATCGCCAGGATCACTCCGGCCGCCAACATGCTCGGTCCGTAGTCGGGCCCGGCGAAGAGCGGCAGGCTGCCGAGGTGGAGCGTCTCCTTGAAGAAGGGCGCGACGTGATCGCGCAGCAGCGGGATCAGCACGAAGATCCCCCAGAGGCCGTAGACGACGCTCGGGATCGCGGCCAGCAGATCGACGGTGAACGCCACCGGCTGGCGGAGCCAGGCCGGCGAGAACTCCGAGAGGAAGATCGCCGAGCCTAACGCGAGCGGGGTGGCGATGAGCAGGGCGAGGGCCGAGGAGACGAGCGTCCCGTAGATCGCCGGACCCGCCCCGAACTGCAGCTTGACCGGGTCCCACTCGCTCGAGGTGATGAACCCGAGCCCGAAGGTCCGCAGTGCCGGCCATCCCGCGATGCCGACGGCGAACAGGATGAGGAGCAGGAGCAGCGGAACGACGAGCGCCGAGCCCGCGATCGCCCAGTCGTAGATCCGGTCCCCCGCACCGACACCGCCGAGCACCCAGTGCCGCGCCGTGCGTCCCGCGTGCGGCGCCGGGGCGGGCGTGGTGCGGACCGTTGCGTCGGCCACCGGCGTCACGCCGAGGGCGCGCCCCCGGTCACCGTTCTGGCGAGCGAGTCGAGACGCGGGATCATGCTCTGCGGCAGCGGCGCGTAGTCGAGCGAGCCGGCTTCCTTCTCTCCGTCGTCGAGCATCCAGTGGATGTAGTCGGCGAGCTTCTTCGCCTTGGCGGCGTCCGGCATGTGCTTGTAGACCAGCAGCCAGGTGAAGGACGAGATCGGGTACGCGCCCTTTCCGGGAGCGTTGACGATCGAGATGCGATAGTCGGTGTTGGGCGGAAGCTTCGCCGCCGCGCCCGCCGCGGCCGCCGTGGCGCCCTCGATCGATGGCGTGACCCACTCGCCCGCGGCGTTCTGCAGCGCAGCGACGGGAAGATTGTTCTGCTTGGCGTACGCCAGCTCGACGTACCCGATCGCGCCTGGCGTCTGCTTCACCTGTCCGGAGACGCCTTCATTGCCCTTTCCGCCGAGGCCCACCGGCCAGCTCAGCTGCGTCCCCTTGCCCGGCGCGCTCTTCCAGTCCGGGCTGACACTCGACAGATAATCCGAGAAGATGAAGGTGGTGCCGCTGGCATCGGAGCGGTGCACCACGAGAATGTCGGTGGCCGGCAGCTTCGGACTGCCGTTGAGCGCCGTGATGCGGGAGTCGTTCCACTGCTTGATCTTCCCCGAGAAGATGTCGGCGACGAGCGGGCCCGTGAGCCTGATCGACTGAGTGACACCCGGGATGTTGTACGTGACTGCGACCGCGCCGAGCACGGTCGGGATGTGGAGGATCGGCCCACCCTTCGCCTTCGACAGCTGGTCGTCGGTCATCGGCGCGTCGCTGGCGCCGAAGTCGACGGTCATGTCGGAGAGCTGCCGGATGCCGCCGCCGGAGCCGATCGGCTGGTAGTTGATCTTCACGCCGCTCTTCTGCGCGTACTCCGTGAACCACTTGGCGTAGATCGGGGCTGGAAAGGTCCCGCCGGCGCCGGTCAGATCCGCGCCCGTACCCGACTGGCTGGCAGCAACGGCCGCCGTGCCGCCGGTGCCTGCGGAGCTCTTCTCCGAACCGCCGCCACAGGCGAGCAGAAGGACGGAAGTCGCGATGACGACAGGCAGTGCTCTCACAAGAGGTCTCCCGAGTTGCGAGTGATCTGGCGATGCTGAACTCTCGCCGGAACCGGTCACGCGCGCGGCATCACCGTGTAACAACCGTGTAACAAAGTCCCGCAGCGGCCGGGACCGGGCGCGGCGCTCAGACGCCGCGGACCACCAGGCCGGTGAGGATGGCGAAGAGCTGCCCGACGAGGACATCGCCTGGATAGTGCGCGCCGAGGAACACCCGCGACATCCCGACGAGCAGTGCCATCACGATCAGCGGGGCGGCGAACGCCGGATATGCGAGCGCGTACATGAAGGCGATCGACATCGCCGCGGCGGAGTGGCCGGACGGAAAGGAAAAGCGGTCCGGATCGACGACCAGCGTTCGGCACTGCTCGGCGCGTGAGGGCCGGGGCCGCGCGACGGTGCGCTTGACGAGCTGCACCAGCAGGTGCGAGATGACGAGCGTCGCAATCGGGCGCACGCCAAGGCCCGGCAGCGTCAACGCGGCAAGCCCCGCGAGAATGCTGCACGTCGTGCCGCCCAGGTGGGTGAGCGCCACCCACACCGCGCGCCGATAGCGCGCCACACCGGCGTCGAGCAGGCATCGGGCGAAGAGCGCCCGGTCGCCGGCATCCAGCCGCGCGAAGAGCTCGTGTGTACGCATCTCGGGACTCGTGACTCCTGACTACGGGGACTCGGAACTCGGGTGGAATGGTCGCATGTAGCATCGCTCCGCCCCGTCACGCGCGTCCCGCACTCCGGTACCAGGTCGGTAACGAGCAAACATCGATGCCCACGTGGGACTCTGCGTCGTGGCACGATCGTGACCGCGGTGA
>DATEPM010000048.1:0-5132 GCA_035273185.1 Gemmatimonadaceae bacterium | reverse complement strand
CTGGCGCTGCGGCCGCGCGGATCGTGACCGCCGAGGACGTGGACCGTCTGTGGGAACGGCTCGCGTCGCGTGTGGCTCCCGATGCCGTTATCCTCCTCAAGGGTTCGCGCGGCGTTCGACTCGAGCGTCTGGTGCCGATGCTCCATCGCTGGGCCGGCGCCGAGACGTCGACGTACCCACCGGCTCACTGATCGTCCGCGCCCCTCCCTCCGCCGCTTCGCCCACCACCGGCCGCCCGCCCGCTGCTCGACTCACGTGCTCTATTATCTGTTCGTTCCGCTCAGCAAAGAGTACCGCCTCTTGAACGTCATCACCTACATCTCGTTTCGAGCGGTGATGGCGGCGGTCACGGGGCTGATCCTGTCGTTCATCATCGGGCCGATGATCCTGCGGGCGCTGAAGCGCCAGGCCGTCCACCAGGTGGTGCGCGAGGGCACGCCCGACAGCCACCAGGCCAAGTCCAGCACGCCGACGATGGGCGGGCTGATCATCCTCGCGTGCACCATCATTCCGACGCTGCTGTGGGCACGCTTCAGCCTGCGCCGTCCATACGTGCTCGTGGCGCTCGTCGTGATGCTCTGGATGGGCGTCATCGGCCTGCTCGACGATTACCTGAAGCTCAAGCAGAAGCGGGAAGGCAAGAAGAATCGGGGCCTGGTGGAACGGTACAAGCTGACGGGCCAGATCAGCATTGGCATCGTGCTGGGCTGGTATCTCTGGCAGCATCCCATCTCGTATCTGCCCGGCGCGTCCACGACGGTGCCGTTCTTCAAATACGTCGTCGTCGTGCCCACGAGCGCTGCCGTCGCGTGGCTGTACGTGGTGTTCACCACGTTCATCATCACGGGGACGAGCAACGCGGTGAACATCGCCGACGGGCTGGACGGCCTCTGTGCCGGCCTGTCCGCGATCGCCTTCGCCACCTTCGCGATCTTCAGCTACATCATGGGTCGCGTGGACGCGAGCCGGTATCTGCAGATGTTCTATCTGGCCGACAGCGGCGAGCTCACCGTGTTCTGTCTCGCGCTGGTCGGTGCGCTCATCGGCTTTCTGTGGTACAACGCGCATCCCGCGCAGGTCTTCATGGGTGACACCGGGTCGCTCGCCCTGGGCGGAGCGCTGGGCGCGGTGGCGGTGCTGCTCAAATCGGAGTTCCTGCTCGCCTTCGTGGGGCTGGTGTTCGTGGCCGAGATGCTGTCGGTGATCCTGCAGCGCTTCGTCTTCAAGTACCGGCGGCGCCGCCACGGCTTGGAGTATGCGCAGCTGCATCGGGTCTTCCGCCGCGCGCCACTGCATCACCACTTCGAGCTGCTGGGATGGGACGAGGCGCAGGTGGTGGTGCGCTTCTGGATCATCGGCATTCTGTGCGCGTTCTTTGCGCTCACCACGATCAAGCTGCGCTGATGCCGCGTCCGCCGGATTCCCGCACCGTGGCCGCGCGATCGCGGCGCACTTCCGACCCCGCGCTGCCGGCCGGCTGGCTGAACGGGGAGGTCGCCGTCGTCGGGCTCGCCCGCAGTGGCCGCGCCGTGGCCACGCTGCTGGCGCGCACCGGCGCCGACGTGTACGCATCGGACAGCGGTGACTCCGGAGCGCTGCACGGCACCGCGGTCGCGCTGCGCCGCGAGGGCGTGGACGTGGCCCTGGGCGGGCACGATCTCGCGCGCATCGCCCGCGCGTCGCTGGTCGTCACCAGTCCGGGAGTCCCGCCCGACGCGCCGCCGCTCGCGAGGGCGATCGGGAATGGCGTCGAGGTCGTGAGCGAGGTGGAGATCGCCCTGCGGCTGATGCCGGATCTGCGCTACGTCGCGGTCACCGGCACCAACGGAAAGACCACGACCACCGCGCTCGTCGCGACCCTCTTCTCGGCCCTCGGCCATCGGGCGACCGCCGCGGGGAACATCGGCACGCCGCTGGCCGAACTGGCCCTGGAGCCGGTCGCCCCCGACTGGGTGGCGCTCGAGATCTCGTCATTCCAACTTCATGATACGCCCAGCATCGCTCCGTGCGTGGGCGTGCTCACGAACCTCTCCGCCAACCACCTGGACCGGTATGCCAGCGTGGACGAGTACTTCGGCGACAAGGCGCTCCTGTTCCGGAACGCGACGGCTGCGTCGCAGTGGGTGACGAACGCAGATGATCCGGCCGTCGAGGCGCTGGCCGCCGGAGCCGCCGGGCTGCACTGTCGGTTCAGTACCCGCGGCGACGCCGATGCGTGCTACGATCGCGGACGCGGGCTGCTGGAGGTGTTCGGGGAACCGCTGCTCGCGCGCGCGGACCTCGCGCTGATGGGCGATCACAACGTCGCGAACGCCCTCGCCGCCTCGCTCGCGGTGATGCTCGCCAGCGAGGCGCACCGCACCCCGGCGGCGCTCGGCACCATCGCGCGCGCCCTGCGCGCCTTCCACGCGCTCGAGCACCGTATCGAGATCGTGGGCGAGCAGGAGGGAGTGCTGTGGATCAACGATTCGAAGTCCACGAACGTCGCGTCCACCGCGGTGGCGCTGCGCGGGATGACGCGGCCCACCGTCCTGCTGCTCGGGGGCAAGCACAAGGGCGAGCCGTACACCACGCTGGCCGGCGAGCTGCGGCGCACCTGCACCCTGGTCATCGCGTACGGTGAGGCCGCCCCGCTCATCGAGCAGGATCTTCGGGGAGTGATTCCGGTCCAGCGGCTCGGCAGCTCCTTCCAGACAGTGGTGGATGCCGCGCGCGCGGCCGCCCGGCCTGGCCAGGCGGTGCTGCTGTCGCCCGCCTGTTCCAGCTACGACATGTTCGACAACTACGAGCAGCGCGGCCGGGAGTTCAAGCGGCTGGCCCTGGAGGGCGCGCGCGGGAGCACTGCCGCATCGCGCGAGAACACGACGCGGGGCGCGGAGCCGGACGGCGGTCCGCATGCGGCACACGTGGCGAGGGAACGATGACCTCGGATCCTGGACGCGCATCCGAGCGGGTCGCGGCCTCCGAGGTGCGCGAGCGCTGGCGCATGGGGTCCGAGGCGCAGGGACTGGTGCTCGTGAGCGCCGTGCTGCTCGCCTTCGGCCTCGCCGTGCTGTACAGCGCGAGTGCCATCGTCGCGATGAATGCGGGCCACGCGAGTGCGTTCTATCTGCTGCGGCAGCTCTCGGGCGCCGGCATCGGCATCGTGGCATTCGCGGTCGCGGCCAAGCTGGACGCGGAGAAGTGGCGCGAGTGGGCGTGGCCGCTCATGTGGTTCACCCTCGTGACGATGCTGCTGACGCTCGTCCTTCCCGACGCCATCGCTCCGCGGATCAACGGGTCCAAGCGCTTTCTCTTCGGCAGCTCGTTCCAGCCTTCCGAGTTCGGCAAGCTCGGCGTGATCGTGTGGATCTCGATGCTCGTGGTGAAGAAGGGCGACACGCTGCGGCGCCTGACGAAGGGCCTGATCCCGTTCCTGGTGGTGGTCGGCGTGCTCGACCTCCTGGCGGCGCTCGAGCCGGATCTCTCGGTCGCCATGCTGTACACCCTGCTCATGGCGCTGCTGCTCTTCGTGGGCGGCGCGCGGATGAGTCATTTCGTCGCGCTGGCCGCGATGGCCATCCCGCTGCTCTGGCACAAGATCGAGCGCGTGCAGTACGCGCTGCTGCGGCTCTCGGCGTTTCTCGATCCCGGCGCGGCGCCGTCGGCCGTGAGCTACCAGCTGCATCAATCCCTGGTGGCGGTGGGATCGGGCGGCGCCTGGGGCGTGGGCTTCGGCCAGGGGCGCCAGCAGTACGGATTCCTGCCCTTTCCCTACAGCGACTTCATCGCGAGCAACATCGGGGAGGAGTGGGGATTCCTCGGCCTCACCGCGGTCACGCTGGCGTTCGCGGCGTACGCGCTGCTCGGCTTCCGCATCGCGCGTCGGGCGCGGTCGCCTTTTCTCCAGCTCGTCGCGGTGGGCCTGACGTTCACCACCGTGCTCACGGCCTATCTCCACATCGGCGTGGTGGTGGGACTGCTGCCGACGACGGGACTGACCCTGCCGTTCGTATCATATGGCCGTTCGAATCTGGTGCTCACGCTGCTCTTCACGGGCATCCTCGTCAACATCGGCAGCCAGAAGGAGCGCGTGATCGGCAGCGGCGCCACGGATCCGCTCGCGGTCGCCGAGTCGCGCTGATCCCACGCGTGGAGCGGACATGCGCGTGATCTTCGCCGGCGGCGGCACGGGAGGACACCTGTATCCCGGGCTCGCCATCGCGCGCGCCCTCGTGCGCGTGCGCGCCGACGTGGAGCCCCTCTTTGTCGGCGCCCGCCGCGGGGTGGAGCGCGACGTGCTCCCCACGACCGAGTTCGCCCACGTGCTGCTCGATCTGCATCCGCTGTACCGGCCGCGCGTCTGGGAGAACTGGAAGACGCTGCGCGGTGCGCTGCAAGCCTGGGGGCGCCTGGCGAACCTCGCGGCCCAGGACCCTCCACGGCTCGTCGTCGGCACCGGCGGCTACGCGTCGGGGCTCGCGCTCGCCTTCGCGCGGCGGCATGGCATCGCCTACGTGCTGCAGGAGCAGAACGGATTTCCCGGCCTCACGATGCGCCTGTTCGCGCGGTGGGCGCGGGAGGTGTATCTCGGCTTTCCGGAAGCCGCGCGCGATCTCAGGCGGGGTGCGCACACGGCCATCATCGACACGGGAAATCCCATCGAGCCGCCGCCCGTGCCTCGCCCGAACCGCGAGCAGGCGCGCGGCGCATGGGGCTTTCCCGCGCACGCCGGCGGTCCGGTGCTGCTCGTGTTCGGGGGCAGCCAGGGCGCGCGCGCGATCAACGAATCGGTGGCGGCGTGGATCGAGAGCGACCGGTTGCCCGAAGCGCTGCACGTGATCTGGGCGACGGGCAAGCGCGCCTACGACCGCTTCGTCCGGCTCGAGAGCGCCCGCGTCCGCGTCCGGCCGTACATCGCCCCGCTGCGCGATGCCTACGCGGCCTCGGATCTCGCGCTGGCGCGCGCGGGCGCGATGAGCACCGCCGAGCTGTGTGCCTGGGGCATCCCGGCGGTGCTGGTGCCGCTGCCCACGGCGGCGGCCGACCATCAGACGATCAACGCGCGGGCGCTGCAGGCAGCGGGAGCGGCCATCGCTCTGCCCCAGGCGGAGCTGACCGCCACGCGACTCGACGCCATCGTGCGGCAGCTG
>DATEPM010000047.1:0-22579 GCA_035273185.1 Gemmatimonadaceae bacterium | reverse complement strand
GATGCCGCCGCTGGCGCGCGGGTGCCGCTCATGCCGGTCCTGCTGCGGGCCGTGCGCGCGCGCGCCACCGTGGGCGAGATCGCCGGCACCCTGGCCAGGGTGTGGGGGCGCTACCGGCCGGCCTGACGACCGGCGCTGCCGAAGGTTACGCCCCGGGGCCGCTCCGGAGGGCGCGCATCCCTGTTGCGCGGATGGCCGGAGGTCGTCCTCATCACAGCTTCGTGATACCGAAGCCCATGAGCGTATGAAATGTTCCGCCCAACAGGAGCTGTGACAATGCGAGTTCAGATGAAGATCGGTGCATTGGCGATCGCGACGCTCGTCGCCGCGGCTGCCACGGCGAACGCCCAGGCGCGCGGCGCGCGCAATGCGTCCATGAGCGAGCCGCGTCTGTTGGAGCTCGGCATGGACGCGGGCCTGAGCTTCGGGCTCGACGATCCGAAGACGACCAGCCTCGGACTGCCCGTGCAGAGCATCCGCGCGGCCTTCTACATGAACCCCACCGTCGCCATCGAGCCGCACGCTGCGGTGTCGTACTCGAAGACGGACCTGGGGGGCGGCCAGTCGCTCAGCGGCACGGCCATGAACCTGGGCGTGGGCGCGCTCTGGCACTTCAGCCCCAGCCGCTCGGCCCGCCAGTTCTACGCCCGGCCCTTCGTCGATCTGAACCGCATCTCCGGCAGCACGTCCGACGGACAGGGCGGCAGCGTCAGCCAGAGCGCCAGCCAGTTCGGCCTCGGTGCCGGCATCGGCGTGAAGATGCCCTTCGGCAATCGCATGGCGTGGCGCTTCGAGGCGAACCTCACGCACAACTTCGACACCAACACCCTGCCATCGCAGACGTACATCGGCCTCGGCGCGGGACTGTCGTTCTACACCCGCTAAACGGGAACGGACCACAACACGCGCTCGAAGTCGTGTGTGGCCGGGACGGCGCGGAAGGTCCGCGCCGTCCCTTTTCACGTCCCCGGGCGCCAGTCGTTTACCCGAATGGGCGACCCGGATCACAGCATTTTCGTTTTCGCTGATGTTGCGCCCTTTGGACGCCATGCGTCTGATCACGGGTCCACTGCGCGCCGGGGAGACGATTGCTCCGCGGGCGCGGCGACCGGACTAGCCGTACCACCTCCAACCGAGACGGAGCTCCATGCGTATCTCGAAACTCGCGCTCGTGCTGGCCTTCGCCGCCGCAGCGCCCCTTTCCGCGCAGTCGCAGGGACGTAACGGCTTCACCCTCAGCGCCGGCGTCGGCAGCGGCTCGGCCGGCATGACGATCGACGGCGCGTCCGCCGACTCGCGCGAGAGCAGCCCCTCGGGCTATCTCCGCCTGGGAACGGCCATGAGCCCGAACCTGGTCATCGCCGGCGAGCTGAATGGCTGGAGCAAGAGCGAGAGCGGTGCCTCCATGACCATCGGCACGATCAACGCCGTGGCGCAGTACTACCCGACGATGATGCGCGGGCTGTACGTCCTCGGCGGCGCGGGCCTCGGTCTGCTGCATTCCAGCGCCGGCGGCACGAGCGACAACGCCAACGCCCTCGGCTATCAGGTGGGCGCCGGCTACGACTGGCGCTTCACCCCCAGCTTCGCGCTGACGCCGTACGTCGGCTACTTCGCCACCACCAGCGCGAAGTTCTCCACCAGCGGCGTGAAGGCCAGTGGCAACGTCTTCCAGTTCGGCCTCGGCCTGACCTGGCGCTGAGCCATCCGGCAGGGAACGAGAGAGAACGGCGCGCGGTCCGGCGTCGTTCTCTCTCGTTCGTGTCCGGCACCGGGGATGTTCAGCATCTGCTCATCGTCCGGAATCCGCATCCACAATCAACCGAGATGGACCTCATGCGTCCCACCAGACTTGCGCTCGCGCTGGCGCTGGCCGCCGCGGCGCCCCTCTCCGCACAGTCCGCGGCTCGTACCGGCTTCACCCTCAGCCTCGGCGTGGGCGGCGGTTCCGCCGGCGTCTCCTGCGGCGATTCGTGCACCAGCGATCGGGAGACCAGCCCCTCCATGTACCTCCGCCTGGGTGGCGCCGTCCGGCCCAACCTCGTGCTCGCGGGCGAGATCAACGGCTGGAGCAAGAGCGAGAATGGCGGCACCTTCACCATCGGCACCGTGAATGCCGTCGCGCAATACTACCCTGCCGCCTCGAACGGCTTCTATCTCCTGGGAGGCCTGGGCTTCGGCACGATGGAGGCGAAGGCCGACCTCGGCGGTGGCTTCACCGCGTCCGACCGGGCAAACGGCCTCGGGTATCAGCTCGGCGCCGGCTACGACTGGCGCCTTGCGCCGACCTTCGCCCTCACCCCGTACGTCGGCTACTTCTCCACCGTCGGTGGAAAGTTCAGCGATGGCACACAGGCGAACGGGAACGTCGTCCAGTTCGGGCTCGGTTTTACCTGGCGCTGAACCATCCCGTACCTTCAGAGAACGGCGCCGCAAGGCGCCGTTCGTCGTTGGTGCACTTGCCGCCGTACGGTCGGCATTCGCGCGGGACCTGCACATAGGTGGATACTTGTAGCGCCCGCCGAGCGCGAGTAGCTTTCGACATCACCGCGCGTTGCCTAAGTATCAGCCGAATGCCAACTTACGAGTATCGGTGTCCCCAGGGACACGAATTCGAGAAGTTTTATCGCAAGATCAGCGACGCCCAGGCGGAACTGCCGTGCCCGGAGTGCGGCAGAATCGCCGCGCGGCAGCTTTCCGCGGGCGCCGGCCTGCTGTTCAAGGGATCCGGCTTCTACCTCACCGATTACGGCAAGAACGCGCATCGCAAGGCCGCACCGGCCGGCGAGAGCACGGCCAAATCGAATGGGAAGCAGGGCGAGGCCAAACCCGCGGATGCAGGCACGTCGGCTGGCGGTGCAGCCGAATCCAAGCCGGTCGCCGAGAAGCCGGCGGCCGCCAAGCCGCCGGCCAGCAAGCCATCGTCCGGCTCCGGTAAGTCGGACAGTTGATGGCAGCCGTCGACACGCTGCGCGCCGAGCTCGCGCGCGCAGCGCGCACGCTGGGCGCGCCCGAGTCGTTCGAGCCCGTGGTGGAGCGTCCGCGCGATCCCGCCTTCGGTGACTGGGCCAGCAACAGCGCCCTCGTGCTCGCGAAGCCGATGGGGCGCCGGCCGCGGGATCTCGCCCAGGCGCTGATCGACGCCATGGACTTCGCGCGCGCGGGCATCACCGGCGCCGAAATCGCGGGACCCGGGTTCATCAACTTCCGCGTCGCGGTGGATACCGTCGCCCGGAGCGTGGAGGCACTCCTCACGGCGGGCGACGATTTCGGGCGCGCCGATTTCGGCCGACAGTGTCCCGTGAACGTGGAGTTCGTCTCGGCGAATCCCACCGGTCCGTTGCACGTGGGCCACGGCCGCCAGGCGGCGCTCGGCGATGCGATCGCGGCGCTGCTGGAGTGGACCGGCTGGCGTGTGACCCGCGAGTTCTACTACAACGACGCGGGCGCGCAGATCGCCAATCTCGGGCGCAGCGTGCAGGCGCGCATCGCCCAGCTCCGCGGCCACTCGGTGGAGATTCCCCCCGACGGCTACCACGGGGAATACATCCGCGAGATTGCCGAGCGTTACCTGGCTGAACACCCGGCCGATCCGGAAGGCGCGGACACCGAGGCCGTGCGCCGCTTCGCCGTCCAGGAGCTGCGCCGCGAGCAGGATCGCGATCTTCAGGCGTTCGGCGTCCGCTTCGACATGTACTTTCTCGAATCCTCGCTGTACACGACTGGTCGCGTCGACGACACCGTCCGCCGGCTCGTCGCGGCCGGCCACACCTTCGAGGACGATGGCGCGCTCTGGCTGCGCACCACCGACTTCGGCGACGACAAGGATCGCGTGATGCGCCGGAGCGCGGCGCGAGGAGGGGAGTACACCTATTTCGTGCCGGACGTCGCCTATCACGTGACGAAGTGGGAGCGCGGCTTCACGCGCGCCGTCAACGTGCAGGGCGCCGATCATCACAGCACGGTCACGCGCGTCCGCGCCGGGCTGCAGGCGCTGGAGCTCGGCATTCCGCCTGGCTATCCCGATTACGTCCTGCACCAGATGGTGACGGTGATGCGCGGAGGGGAGGAGGTGAAGATCTCTAAGCGCGCGGGCAGCTACGTCACCGTGCGTGATCTGGTGGACGAGGTGGGGCGCGACGCCGTGCGGTATTTCTTTCTGATGCGCAAGGGCGACTCGCAGCTCGTCTTCGACGTGGATCTCGCGCGCTCGCAGTCCGAGGAGAACCCGGTGTACTACGTGCAGATGGCGCATGCGCGGATGTGTGGCATCTTCCGCGTCGGGGTCATCGACCCCGCCTCCATTCGCGCCGGCGCGGCGGATTTCGATCGCCTCGCGCTCCCGGAAGAGCAGGAGCTGCTCCGTGCGCTCCTGGACTTTCCCGGCGTGGTCGCCGGGGCCGCCCAGGCGCTCGAGCCGCACCGCCTCACGACGTACCTGCTCGACCTCGCCGGCAAGGTGCACCTCTGGTATCACAAGGCGCACGTCCTCAACGAGCCGGAGCCGATCATGCGCGCACGCCTCGTGCTGGCGCGTGCCTCCCAGATCGTGCTCCGCAACGGCCTCACCATCCTCGGCATCACCGCCCCCGAACGCATGTAGCTCGGCCCGCAGCCCCATTCCTTATCGGTTTCCCGCTCTATTCGCAGTTCCCGCTCTATTCGCAGTTCCCGCTCTATTCGCAGTTTTCCGCTCCTTTCGCAGCTCCGCCCTCTTGCCCCCCTATGCCTCTGCTCGTCGTCGGCTCCGTCGCGCTCGACTCCGTGGAAACACCCTTCGGCCGCGCCGACGACGTCATCGGCGGCTCCGCGACCTTCTTCTCGGCCGCCGCTAGCCATCTGGCGCCCGTGCAGCTCGTCGGCGTGGTCGGCGACGACTATCCCACCGAGAAGCTGCAGCCACTGGTGGAGCGTCACGTCGATCTCTCGGGGCTGGAGCACGCCGAGGGGCGCTCCTTCCGCTGGCGCGGCCGCTACCGGCACGATCTGAACGTCGCCGAGACCCTCGAGACGCACCTGGGCGTCTTCTCCAACTTCCGGCCGAAGATTCCCGCGCAGTTTCGCCACGCGCCGTTCGTGTTCCTGGGCAACATCGATCCCCGGTTGCAGCTCGATGTCCTCACCCAGGTGGAGAAGCCGCGGCTGGTGGCCTGCGATACGATGAACTTCTGGATCGAGAGCCGGCGCCCCGAGCTGCTGGAGCTGCTCGCGCGCGTGGACCTCATCACGCTCAACGACGGCGAGGCGCGGCAGCTATCCGAGAAGTACAATCTCGTCCAGGCGGCGCGCTGGATCATGGCGCGCGGTCCGCGGATGGTGATCATCAAGAAGGGCGAGCACGGCGCGTTCATGTTCACCGCGCACGACGTCTTCTTCGCGCCCGCGTACCCGCTGGAGACCGTCTTCGACCCGACCGGCGCCGGCGATTCCTTCGCCGGCGGCTTCATGGGCTACATCGCCCGCGCCAACGACGTCTCCGACGGCACCCTGCGCCGCGCGGTCGTGTACGGCTCCGCCATGGGATCGTTCGCGGTGGAGCAGTTCTCGATCGGCCGGCTGCTGGAGATCGGGCCCGCCGACATTGCCGCGCGCGTGCGCGACTTCCACCGGCTGGTGGCCTTCGAGCAGGAGCTGGACTGATCGTGCCGGAACCGGGGCTCGACTATCGCGGCGCGGGCGTCGACATCGACGCGGCCGACGCGGCGAAGGCGCGCATCAGACAGTTGGTGGAATCCACCCTCACCGCTGGCGCGCGCGGGCGCTTCGGCGGGTTCGGCGGCATGTTCCGCGTGCCGCCGGAGGCACGCCGGCCCGTGCTCGTGGCCAGCGCTGACGGCGTCGGCACCAAGATCAGGGTCGCGATCGAGGCGGGCCGGCACGACACGGTGGGCCACGATCTCGTGAACCACTGTGTCAACGACATCCTCGTTCAGGGGGCGCTTCCGCTCTTCTTCCTCGATTATGTCGCCTTCGGCGTGCTCGATCCCGCCGTCGCCGAAGCCATCGTTGCGGGAGTCGCGAGTGGATGCCGGGAGAACGGCTGCGCGCTGGTGGGCGGCGAGACCGCGGAGATGCCCGGCCTCTACACTCCCCCGGACTATGACCTCGCCGGGTTCATCGTCGGCTGGGTGGAGGAGGACGCCGTCCTGGGGCCGGAGCGCGTGCGCGAGGGCGACGCCCTCGTCGCGCTCGGGAGCAGCGGTCTGCACACCAATGGCTACTCGCTCGCGCGCCGGATCGTGCGGGAGCGCATGCAGCTCGGTCCGGCGGACGTGTTTCCGGGCGAATCGGACTCCGTCGCGGACGTCCTGCTTCGCGGGCACCGATCGTATCTTCCCGCGCTGCGACCGGTGCTCGGCATGGTTCACGCGATGGCGCACATCACGGGCGGCGGCCTCCCTGGAAACCTCAACCGGGCACTTCCGCCGACTCTCGATGCACTCGTGGAGAGTACGAGCTGGGCGGTGCCTAATTTGTTTACACAGCTGCAGGGCGCTGGTGACGTGGATCGCATCGAGATGTTCCGAACGTTCAACATGGGGGTAGGAATGGTGATCGTGGCGGACCCCCGGGATGTTGAAACGATCATGGGGGCTGCGCAGTCAGTAGGAGTAAATGCCTGGCGGCTCGGGCGCGTCGTGCGCGGGGCCGGCCGGGTCATCATCAACTAGGAGAGCCCCAATGATGAAGCGTGTGTCGACTGCCTTCGTGGCAATGGTGCTCGCGTCGTCGCCGGCGCTGGCGCAGGGCATCGATCCGCAGTGCGCCTCGGATGGTTCGCTGCAGTCCACCTCCACGAGCGACGCCTGCCAGAAAGCCGTCGATCTCTACCAGTACATGGCGCCGCAGCTCGGCATCTCCCTCACCAGCGGCAACCCGATGCTCGGCCAGGGCGGCACCGTGGGTGGGCTGGGGCACTTCCGCGTCGATCTGCGCGTGAACGCCCTCATGGGCAGCGTGCCGAAGCTGAACGATGTGGCGCCCAGCTACTCGGGCGCGCAGTCGAGCGCATACGCCACCAGTAACCAGGTGCTCGGGTTGCCCGCCGCCAACGCGGAGCTCGGCCTCTTCCGGGGCCTGCCGCTCGGTATCACGCACGTGGGCAGCGTCGACGCCCTGGTGAGCGCGATCTACATCCCGAATGTGAACGCCAGCCAGGTGAGCGTCGCCGCCAACAGCGGCAGCCTCAAGTTCGGGTATGGCGCGCGCATCGGCCTCCTCGAGGAGGGGCTCCTCACGCCCGGCATCTCGGCCACCGTGATGAAGCGCGATCTGCCGACCACCGATCTCGCGGCGAGCGCGCCCGGCCAGGCGGGCACCACCATCGACATGGCGATCAACAACCTGACCGAGAAGACCACCGCGTGGCGCCTGATGGCGAGCAAGAGCCTGATCCTGCTCAACGTCGCGGCGGGCGTCGGGCAGGACAAGTATGATTCAGGTGCCGAGGTGACCGCGAGCGTGAACGGGTATGCGCCGCGGACGGTGAACATGAAGCAGTCGCTCACCCGCACCAACTACTTCGCCGATCTCTCCATGAACTTCATCCTGTTCAAGGTGGTGGGCGAGGTGGGCATGGTGCAGGGCGGCAAGATCCCGACGTACAACACCTTCGACAAGCCGGCGGACAACTCGCGCCTCTACGGCTCCCTGGGACTCCGCGCCGGCTTCTGATGATGCATGCCTGACGATGCGAGTGGCCCGGAGCGGGCGCGTGAGCAGGACCACGCGTACATGCGCCGGGCGCTCGATCTCGCCCGACGAGGGTGGGGACAGACGGCGCCGAACCCGATGGTCGGCGCCGTCGTCGTTCGCGACGGCGAGATCGTGGGCGAGGGCTGGCACGCGCGCTTCGGCGCCGACCACGCCGAGGTCGTCGCGCTGCGTGCCGCCGGCGACCGGGCGCGCGGCGGCACGCTGTACGTCACCCTGGAGCCCTGCAACCACTATGGCAAGACGCCGCCGTGCACCGAAGCCGTGCTGGCCGCCGGCGTGGCACGCGTGGTCGTCGCGTCGCCGGACCCGAATCCCGACGCGTACGGCGGCGTCGCCCGGCTGCGCGCTGCCGGGGTGCGGGTGGAGGCCGGCGTCGAGGAGCCCGCGTCGCGCGAGCTGAACGCCCCCTTCTTCCACGCGTTCGCCAGTACGCGTCCCTGGGTGGTCCTCAAGCTCGCGCTCTCGCTCGACGGCGCCCTGGCCGACGCACGGGGCGAGCGCGGCAGCGCGCGCCGCTGGCTCACAGGCAACGAGGCCCGCGCGGAGGTGCACCGCCTGCGGGCGGGGAGCGATGCCATCGCCGTGGGCATCGGCACCGTCCTCGCCGACGATCCGCGGCTCACGGTGCGGGATGCTTCTCCGCCACGCGTACCGCCCCGCCGCATCGTCTTCGATTCACAGTTGCGCATACCACTGGACAGCGCCCTGGTGCGCACCGCGCGAGAGGTCCCCACCACTGTGGTGGCGCGCGACCCGGACCCGGCGCGCCAGGCCGCGCTGTGTGCTGCGCGCGTGGAGGTGCGCCGGTCTCCCTCCCTCGCGCACGCCCTCGGAGCGCTTGCCGCCGATGGCGTGCACAGTCTTCTCGTGGAGGGGGGCGCGAGGCTCGCCGGCGCTCTGCTCGCGGGCGCGCTGGTCGACCGCCTGATTATCTTTCAGGCGCCGGTGCTCCTCGGCGCGGGTGCCCTGAACGCGTTCGCTTACGTGCCGGAGGATGCCGCGGCGATGCTCGGCCGCCTGCGCATCGTGGACCGCCGGCCCGTGGGCGACGACCTCATGACGACGTACGCGTTCGGAGCTGCGTGATGTTCACCGGTCTCGTCGACGACGTGGGAACCATCGAAGCAGTGGAGCGGACGCCTGCCGGGCGCGAGCTACGCGTGCGCTGTCGCTACGACGACCTGGCCGGGGGCGAGAGCATCGCCGTGAACGGCGCCTGCCTCACGGTGCGCGAACAGGGCGCCGGCTGGTTCACCACGGCTGCGGTGGCCACCACGCTGGCGCGCACCACCATCGGCGGCTGGACCGCCGGCCGGCACGTGAACCTGGAACGCGCGCTCCGCCTGGATACGCGTCTGGGCGGACATCTGGTGCAGGGGCACGTCGACGGGGTCGCGCGCGTGCTGCGGGCCCGGCCCGCGGACGATGCGCGGCTCGTCGATCTTGCCCTCCCGCCAGGCCTCGCCGAGCTTATGGTGCAGCACGGCTCCGTTGCTGTGGACGGCGTGAGTCTCACCGTGAACGATCTGCCGGCGCCCGAGGTTGTACAACTCTCGCTCATCGAGTACACGCTCCGCCACACCACCCTCGGCACCCTGCCCGAGGGCGCCGAGGTGCACGTGGAGGCGGACATGATCGGAAAATACGTGCAGCGGCTGCTCGCTGCGTACACGACGAGGTTATGACTTTCAGCACGGTGGAGGAGGCGGTCCGGGACATCCACGACGGCAGGTTCGTCATCGTCGCGGACGACGAGGATCGCGAGAACGAGGGAGACCTGATCTGCGCCGCGCAGCGCGTGACGCCGGAGATGGTCAACTTCATGATCAAGAAGGCGGGAGGGCTCATCTGCCTCGCGCTCACCGGCGAGCGCGTGGATCAGCTGGGGCTCTCGCCCATGGCCGAGACCAACCTCGACGCCTACCGCACGGCCTACACGGTGAGCATCGATGCCGCGCCCCGCTTTGGCGTCACCACTGGCATCAGCGCCCAGGACCGCGCGACCACGCTGCAGGTGGCCGTCGATCCGGCCACCATCCCCGGCGATCTGCGCCACGGCGGCCACGTCTTCCCGCTGCGCGCCAGGGATGGCGGCGTGCTCCAGCGGGTGGGACACACCGAGGCCGCCATCGATCTGGCTCGCCTGGCGGGGCTGTACCCCGCCGGCGTGATCTGCGAGATCCTGAACGACGACGGCAGCGCCGCGCGCCGGCCGCAGCTCGAGGCCTTCGCCGCGGAGCACGGCATCACGTTCATCACGGTCGCGCAGCTGGTGGCGCACCGGCTCAAGACCGAACGGCTGGTGCACCGGGTGGCCGAGGCACGGCTCCCCACGGAGCACGGCAGCTGGCAGATCGTGGGGTACCACAACGACGTCGATGCGCACGAGCACGTCGCGCTGGTCTTCGGCGACATCGGCGACGGGGAGGATCTCCTGGTCCGCATGCACTCGAAGTGCCTGACGGGCGACGTCTTCCACTCGCTGCGCTGCGATTGCGGCTGGCAGCTGGAGACCGCGATGGACATGATCGCGGCAGCGGGGCGCGGGATCATCGTCTATCTGGATCAGGAAGGGCGGGGCATCGGTCTGCTCAATAAGCTCAAGGCGTACGAGCTGCAGGATCGTGGCGCCGACACCGTCGAGGCCAACGAGCAGCTCGGCTTCAAGCCCGACCTGCGCAACTACGGCATCGGCGCTCAGATCCTGCTCGATCTCGGCGTGCGTTCCATCCGCCCCATCACCAACAACCCGCGCAAGATGGTTGGCCTCGAGGGCTATGGCCTCCAGATCAGCGAGCGCGTGCCCATCGTGCAGCCGGAGCACACGGAGAGCGCGGGCTACATGCGCACCAAGCGCGACAAGCTGGGCCACCTCCTGGCGTCGTAGATGGCCGAGTTCACAGGCGAGCCGTCGGGGCGCGGCCGACGCTTCGCGGTGGTGGCCAGTCGCTTCAACGAGTCCATCACCCAGCGGCTGGTGGACGGCGCGCTGGACGCGCTGGTGCGCCACGGCGCCGCGGCCGACGACGTGGACCTGGTCTGGGTGCCGGGCGCGTGGGAGCTGCCCCTCGCCGCCCGGCGGCTTCTCGCGACAGAGCGGTATCACGCCCTGGTAGCACTCGGGGCCGTCGTGCGCGGCGATACGCCGCACTTCGACTATGTGGCGGGCGAGGCGGCGCGCGGCCTTTCCGGAGCGGGCGCGGAGTTCGACGTGCCGGTGGCCTTTGGCGTGCTCACCTGTGATACGATGGCCCAGGCGGAAGCCCGCGCGGGCGGGGAGCACGGCAACAAGGGCTGGGACGCGGCGCTCGCCGCACTCGAGATGGCCGACCTGTTCGAACGATTGGATGCCGCGGACGAGGGTTGAGACGCGCGCCCGGGCTCGTGTCCTCCAGGCGCTGTACGCCTGGGACCTGCGCGGCCAGCCGAATGGCGGCGGGCTGGAGCGCGTGGCCGCGCAGACGTGGGATGATCTGGCCGTCTCGGCCGACGAGCGCCGGGTGGCCAGCGCCCTTGTGCAGCAGCTCGTCCGGCACGGACGCATCCTCGACGCAGAGCTCGCGGAGGTCACGACCAACTGGCGCCTCGAGCGGCTGGGTGTCATCGAGCGCAGCGTGCTGCGTCTGGGGGCGGCCGAGCTGGATGCGGGCGAAACCCCGCCCCGCGTGGTCATCCAGGAGGCGGTGAAGCTGGCCGAGCGTTACGGCACCGTGCAGAGCGCCCGTTTCGTGAACGGCATCCTCGATGCCCTGGCGCGCCGGATGGGGCGCATCTAGTGCGCATTCTGCTCGTCAACTGGCAGGACCGCGAGAACCCCCAGGCCGGCGGGGCCGAGATTCACCTGCACGAGATCTTCGGACGACTCGCCGCGCGCGGCCACGACGTCACCCTGCTCTGCGGCGGCTGGACGGGCGCGCCGCCGCGCGCACGGCTCGATGGCATCGAGGTGCACCGCGTGGGCACGCGCCACAGCTTCCCCTTTCTGGCGCGCCGCTACTTCCAGCAATGCTTCGGCGACGTCGCGCCGTCGCTTGATGTTCTCGTGGAGGACATCAACAAGGTGCCGCTGTACACGCCGCGCTGGGGTGGCGTGCCGTGCGTGGTGGCCCTCGTCCCACACCTTTTCGGGGGCACCGCCTTCCAGGAGCTGGCGGCGCCCCTCGCCGGCGCCGTCTGGCTGGCGGAGCGTCCCCTGGGGCGCGTGTATCGACACACACCGTTCGAGGCGATCAGCATCAGCACGGCCGAAGACCTCGCGGCTCGCGGCATCCCGCGTGACCACGTCCAGGTGATCTATCCCGGTATCGATACGGCGTTCTACACACCAGTTCCGCAGTCCGGGGATCCGCGTGCGAGCGCGCGGTCGCCGGCGCCCCTGTTCGCCTACCTCGGCCGGCTGAAGAAGTATAAGGGCGTTCAGCTCGTCATCCGCTCCTTCGCCCGGATGCGCGATCGAACGGCCACCCTCGAGATCGCCGGGGCGGGGGACTATCGCCCCCGGCTCGAGGCGCTCGCGCGCTCGCTTGACCTCGGTGATCGAGTGAGATTTCTTGGGCGTATCAGCGAGGCGGAGAAGCTCGCGATGCTGCGCCGTGCTTGGGCGCTGGTGTTCGCATCGCCCAAGGAAGGCTGGGGTATCACCAATCTGGAGGCCGCGGCCTGCGCGACGCCGGTGGTGGCCTCGAACTCGCCGGGTATCCGGGAGTCCGTTCGCGATGGAGAAACCGGCTTTCTCGTTCCCCACGGCGACACCGCGGCCATGGCCGTGGCGCTCGACCGTCTGGCGGGCTCGCGTGACCTCGTCCAGCGCCTCGGCGTGGCCGCGCGCCGGTTCTCCGAAACCTTCACCTGGGAGCGCGCCGCGGAGGAGACCGAACAGCATCTGAGTCGGGTGAGCCAGGGAGGCGCCGCGTAGCCAACGCGGCGGAACGTCGTCAGCAGGTCGAGGAGCACATGGAGATCATCTTTCACGCGCACCACGCTGAGATTTCACCGCGCCTGCGGCATCGGGCGGAGCAGGCGCTCCGCAAGCTCGTGCAGCGCCTGGGGCGCGCTGTCGACGCGGTCGTTCGCTTCGAGGGCGACGGGCCGATGCGGCGGGTCGAGGTCATCCTGCACGCCCCGCGCGCGCCCCGGTTGGTGGCGCGTGGCGAGGGACGCCAGCTCGGCACCGCTCTCACGGCGGCGCTGGAGCGCCTGAGCGCGCAGGTGACGCGGCTCAAGCGCACGCGCAAGAGCACCGCCCGCAAGTCCACCGCGCGCCGACGCGGCGTGCCGCGAGCGCGGCCGGATCTCGCGCCCGCGTGAAGCCCAAGCTCACCGTCGGCCGCCTGCTGGAGCGGCTTCGTGAGGTCCTCATGCTCGAGCCGATCCCGGGTATCGATGGGCTCGAGCGCGAGATCACGAGTCCGAACGTGTCCAGCCCCGGTCTCGTGCTGGCAGGATATGTGGAGCGCTTTCCGGCGCACCGGATGCAGGTGTTCGGCGAGACCGAGATGTCCTATCTGGCCTCGCTCACGGACGAGGACCGGCGGCGCATTCTCGGCGTCTTCTTCTCCTTTCCGCTCCCCTGCGTCTTCATCACCAAGGGGCAGCAGCCGCTCGCCGCCATGCGCGACCTGGCCGGCGCCGCCGGCGTGCCGATCATCTGCTCGCGGCTCAAGACCAACGAGTTCTACACCCGCCTCAAGCCGTGGCTGGAGGAGGAGTTCGCGCCCTCCACCTCGCTGCACGGCTCGCTCTCCGACATCTTCGGCGTGGGGGTGCTCTTCCTGGGGCGCAGTGGCATTGGCAAATCCGAATGCGTGCTGGATCTCGTGGAGCGCGGCCACCGGCTGGTGGCCGACGACGTCGTGATCGCCACGCGCCGGGGCAACGAGGTGCTCATCGGCCGCGGCCACGAGCTGCAGCGCCACTACATGGAGATCCGTGGCGTCGGGCTGGTGGACATTCCCGGGATCTTCGGCGTGCGCGCCGTCCGGCAGCAGAAGCGCATCGAGGTGGTGGTCGAGCTGGTGGACTGGAATCCGGAGCTGGCCGTCGACCGCACGGGCCTCGACCATGAGCGCACCACCATTCTCGACGTCTCCCTGCCCCGGATCACCGTGCCCCTCAACGCCGGCAAGAACATCACGGTGATCGCCGAGGTGATCGCGCTGCAGCATCTGCTGAAATACAGCGGGATCGACCCCGCGGAGCGCTTCAACGAACGGCTGATGCGCACGATGCGCGCCGCCAGCGACGTCCGGCGGTATCTTCAGGAGGATTATGAGTAGCTCATCAACGGCGGGCGGTCCCGGCACGCCGCCGGACGGCGCGACCCCGCGGGCCATCGTCGCCGGCCACGGCGAGTTCGCGGCCGGCCTGGTCTCCGCCGTCGAGGTGATCACGGGGCGCGGGGCCCAGTTCATCCCCATCGCCGTGCAGGGGCTCTGTGCGGAGGACATCGAGGAGCTGATTCGCGACCGCATGCGCGCGCTCGGTCTGCGCGTGATCTTCACCGACCTGCAGGCGGGCAGCTGCACCATGGCGGCGCGGCGCATTCTCCGCGGCATGACTGACGCCGTGCTCATCGCCGGCACCAATCTGCCGACGCTGCTGGACTTCGCCTTCGCCGACGATCTGCCGCCCGTCGAGGCGGCGCGCCACGCGGCCGAGCGCGGCCGCGCGGCCATCAGCGTGGCGGCGGGTATCCCGGCGTGACCCTCGTTCTCTATCGCGTGGACGACCGCCTGATTCACGGCCAGGTGGTGGTCGGCTGGGGCCAACCGCTCGACATCGATTTCATCGTGCTCGTGGACGACGAGGTCGCGGCGAGCGAATGGGAGCAGGAGCTCTACCGCATGGGCGTGCCCCCCGAGATGCAGGTGCACTTCGTCACCACCGACCAGGCCGCGGAGGCGCTGGCGCACTATCGCGCCGATCCGCGCCGCGGCATCCTGCTCACCGGCGACATCGATACGATGCGCCGCCTGGCCGAGCGCGGCGAGATCGCGGCGGTGAACGTGGGTGGCCTGCACCATCGCGCGGGCCGCACGCAGCGGCTGCGCTACGTCTTCCTCAGCCCGGACGAGGAGCGCGCCCTGCGCGCGCTGGCGGCCCGGGGCATCGGAGTCTCCGCGCAGGACGTGCCCAACGCGCGGCCGGTGGGGCTCGACGATCTGCTGGCGGGAGACAGCCGCTGATGTGGTGGACCGACCTGCTGCCGATCGCGCTGCTGGGCGGACTGCTCGGGCTGGACGTCGTCAGCTTCCCCCAGGCGATGATCTCGCGGCCGCTGGTGGCGGCCACGCTGGCGGGCGCGCTGCTCGGCGACGCGGCCAGCGGGCTCCTGGTGGGCGCCGCGCTCGAGCTCATCGCGCTCGACACCCTCCCCTTCGGGGCCTCGCGCTATCCCGAGTGGGGCTCCGCGTCGGTGGTGGGCGGGGCGATCTTCGCCGCGCACGCGCAGCACCCGGCCGGCGCGATGACCGTCGCCGTGATCGCCGCCCTCGCCACGACCTGGGTGGGCGGCTGGAGCATGTTCGAGCTGCGCCAGTGGAACGCACGCTACGCCGCGCGCCGCCAGCAGGCCCTGGATGCCGGTGCGCGCGGTGCGGTGGTCGGCCTGCAGCTGGTGGGGCTCACCGCGGACCTGCTCCGCGGCGCCGTGCTGTCGGCGGTGGCGTATGCGGTGTTCGCACCGATCACGGCGGTGACGCTCCAGCTCTGGCGCACGGACGCCCAGATCTCGCGCGCCGTGGTGGTGGCGCTCGCTGCCAGCGTGGCAGGCGCCGCCGCGTGGAAGATCTTTCACACCGTCCACGGCGTGCGCTGGTTCTTCGTCGGGGGCCTCGTGGTGGGCCTCGTCATCGTGGGCCTCGGCGGATGACCGCGCCTGCGATGCAGCCGGCCCGTGGGCCGCGACCCTCGCTCCCGCTGCGCACCCAGGCCGCGATGTTTCTGCGGCTGCTCGCCATCCAGGGCTCCTGGAATTACGAAACGCTGCTGGGGAACGGCGTGGGCTTCTGCGTGGAGCCGGCGCTGCGGCTGCTTCCTGGAGGCGTGCACACGCCCGAGTTCAAGCACGCGCTCGCCCGCGAGAGCCGCTACTTCAACGCACATCCCTACCTCGCCGCGGTGGCGGTGGGAGCGCTCGCCCGCGCGGAGCTGGACGGTGAGCCCCCGGAACGCATCGAGCGCTTTCGCACGGCGCTGTGCGGCCCGCTCGGCTCGGTCGGCGATCGCCTGGTGTGGGCGGGGTGGCTGCCCTTCTGCTCTCTGCTCGCGCTGGCCGTCTTCGGCCTCGGCGGCAACGCGGTACTCACCCTCGGCGTGTTTCTGGTGCTCTACAACGCCGGCCACCTCGGGCTCCGGGCCTGGGGGCTCCGCACGGGGTGGATGCACGGGCTGCGCGTGGCGTCGGCCCTGGGCAATCCCGTACTGCGCCGCGGACCGCGGGAGATCGCACGCCTCGCGGCGCTGGCCACCGGCATCGCCCTCCCGCTGGCGCTGCAGCGGATCATCGGGCCGGGCCACCGGCTGCTCGGCGTGGTGCTGGTCGCGGTGATCATCTTCGCGTTCGTGCTCCTGCGCGTGCAGCGGCGCATCGACAGCTGGCGTGTGGCGCTCCTGCTCCTCGTCGTCTTCGCCCTCATCTCGGTAGCGTCTTGATGCCTGAGCGGATCGTTCAAATCGTCAACCGGGCGGGCTTGCACGCCCGCCCCGCCGCCGAGATCGTGAAGCTCGCCGCGCGATATCGCAGCGACATCACCGTGTGTCGCGACGAGCTCGAGGTGAACGGCAAGAGCATCATGGGCGTGATGATGCTCGCCGCCGAGTGCGGCGCCACGCTGCAGCTGCGGGCGGAAGGGCCGGATGCCGACGAGGCGCTCGAGGCGCTCGCGGCACTGATCGCGAGCAAGTTCAACGAGTCCTGACCGGAGAGCCACGGGTGGAGCGTCAACTGCAGGGCATTTCCGCCTCACCCGGCATCGCCGTGGGCACGGTGCACCTCCTGCGCTGGGAGGTTCCGGACGTGCGCCACCGCGTGATCGCGACCGAGGCCGTACCCGAGGAGATTCGCCGCTTCACGGCTGCCGTGGAGCGCGCGAAGGACCGCCTGCGCCAGGTGCGCACCCGTGTGGAGGCCTCCGCGGGCAGCGAGGAGGCTGCCATCTTCGACGTGCAGCTCTCCATCCTGAGCGACGCCGACCTCACCGGCGCCGTCGAGGAGCTGATCCGCCAGAATCTCGGCGCGGAGAAGGCATTCGACCTCGTGATGCTCGAGTGGAAGCAGCGCTTCGCGCGCTCCAGCAGTCCCATGCTCCGCGAGCGCATCGGCGACCTCACCGATGTGCACATTCGCGTGCTCACGGCACTGCTCGGGCTGCCCGACCACGATCCCGTGGAGGTCTCCGCCGGTGCCAACGCCATCCTCGTCACCCACGACCTGACGCCGAGCCTCACCGTGCAGCTCGACCGGCAGGCCATCGTGGCCATCGCCACCGATGCGGGCACGCGCACCTCCCACGTGGCCATCCTCGCGCGATCGCTCAATCTGCCGGCAGTGGTGGGGCTGCGCACGGCCACGTCGCAGCTGCAAGGCGGCGAGCAGGCGATCCTCGACGGATCCAGTGGCGTGATCGCCGTCAATCCCACCCGCGAGGAGATCGAGGCATATCGGGAGCGCGCGCGCCAGGAGGCGGTCGCGCAGGAGGAGCTGCGCAGCCTCGCGTCGCTCGAGGCGGTGACGAACGACGGCGTGCGCATCACGCTGCGCGCCAACGTGGATCTGCCCGAGGAGGCCGAGCTCGCGGCCACCAGCGGCGCGGAGGGCGTGGGGCTCATGCGGACGGAGTTTCTCGTGGTGGGGCGCCCCGCGATGCCTGACGAGGAGGAGCAGTATCGCGCATACCGGCGGGTGATCCAGGCCTTCGGCGACAAGCCCGTCATCATCCGCACCTTCGACATCGGCGGCGACAAGCTTCCCGTGGGCGGCTATCCCACGGAGCCGAATCCCTTCCTGGGCTGGCGCGCGATCCGGATGTGCCTCGACCAGCCGGAGCTCTTCAAGACCCAGCTGCGGGCGCTGCTGCGCGCCGCGGCGCACGGCGACGTGCGCATCATGCTTCCGCTCATCGTCACGCTGGACGAGGTGCGCGACGCCAAGGCGCTGCTGGAGGAGGCGGCGCGGGAGCTCGAGGCCCGCGGTCTCACGGTGCGCCGCGACGTGCCGTTAGGCGTTATGATCGAGACCCCCGCGGCCGCCATCGGCGCGGACGCGCTGGCGCACGAGGTGGCGTTCTTCAGCATCGGCACCAACGATCTCGTGCAGTACACCCTCGCGGTGGATCGCGGCAACGCGAACCTCGCGTCGCGCTTCACCCCGCTGCACCCCTCGGTGCTGCGGCTCATCCACCGCACCGTGAGCTCGGGGCGCGCGGCCGGCCTCGAGGTGGCCGTCTGCGGCGAGATGGCCTCCCAGCCGCTCATGGCCTTCGCGCTCATCGGCCTGGGCGTGCGCCAGCTCAGTGTGGCGCCCCGCTCCGTCCCGCTCGTCAAGCGCATCGTGCGCGGCATCTCGGTGGGGCTCGCCGAGGAGGCCGCCGCGGCCGCGCTACAGGTGTCCACCGCGGCCGCGGCGAAGCGCGAGCTGTATGCGCGGCTGCAGATGGCGCTCGGCGAGATGACCTTCTTCACGGATGGCACCGCGGCCTGACCGCCAGACGCGTTCGCGCCGTCGCCTCCCCTTCAGCATCTCCTCGTGTACGATCGCCATCTCTTCACCTCCGAGTCCGTCACCGAGGGCCATCCCGACAAGGTGGCCGACGCGATCTCCGACGCCGTGCTCGACGCAATCCTCGCCGACGATCCCGACGCGCGCGTCGCCTGCGAGACCCTGGTGACCACCGGGCTCGCGTGCGTCGCCGGGGAGATCACCACGTCGACGTACGTGCACATCCCCGACATCGTGCGCGCCACCATCGAGGAGATCGGATACACCGATGCCGCCTACGGCTTCGATGCGAAGACCTGCGCCGTCCTCAGCACGATCGACCGGCAGTCTCCCGACATCGCGATGGGCGTGGACACGGGCGGCGCGGGCGACCAGGGGATGATGTTCGGCTACGCCAGCGACGAGACGCCGGAGCGGATGCCGATGCCCATCGTGCTGGCCCACCGGATCACCCGCCGGCTGGCGGAGGCGCGCAAGACCGGCGAGATCCCGTGGCTGCGCCCGGACGGCAAGGCCCAGGTGACGGTGGTGTACGAGGATCACCAACCCGTGGCCGTGGACACGGTGGTCGTCTCCACGCAGCACGCGCCGCAGGCGTCGGCACGCACCATCAAGCGGACGGTGCTCGACGAGGTGATCGCGCCCGCGATTCCCGCCGAGCTGCTGGGCCGGCATGTGAAGTACCACGTCAATCCCACCGGCCGGTTCGTCGTCGGCGGCCCACAGGGTGATGCGGGGCTCACGGGCCGGAAGATCATCGTGGACAGCTACGGTGGCATGGGCCGACACGGCGGTGGCGCGTTCAGCGGCAAGGACCCCAGCAAGGTGGATCGCTCCGGCTCCTACGCCGCGCGCTGGGTGGCCAAGAACATCGTCGCGGCCGGCCTGGCCCGGCGCTGCGAGGTGCAGCTCGCCTACGCCATCGGCGTCGCCGAGCCGGTGTCGGTGATGGTGGATACCTTCGGCACGTCGGCGGTGCCGGAGTCGGCCATCATGCAGGCGGTGCGCGAGGTGTTCGACCTCACGCCGGGGGGCATCATCCGGGCGCTGAATCTGCGCCAACCCATCTACCGGGCCACCGCCGCGTACGGCCACTTCGGCCGCACGCCCGAGCGCATCGGCGGGCGTCGTGGACCGACCACCTTCACGTGGGAGCGGACGGACCGGGCCGGGGCGCTCGCGCGGGCGCTCCGCGGATAGCTCGCGGGCCGTGCGGCGTGCTAGGTTGTGAAGAGGCGCGCGCCATCCGCGCCGGTGCGGGGTATCAGCGTCCGGATCGCCGCGCCGGTGTCTCGCCGGCGCCGAATCACCCGTAGCACCGGACTCGCCCTATGATCGAAGTCATCGTCGCCAAGCTCGGCCTGGACAGCTCCTCGCACTCGTACGTGCTGGTGCTCAAGGAGAAGTCCGGGGCGCGCCTGCTGCCGATCTGGATTGGCCAGCCGGAGGCCGAGTCCATCGTGATGCAGATGCACAGCATCAAGCGCGTCCGTCCGCTCACCCATGATCTCTGCAAGAGTCTCATCCTGGGGCTCGGCGGCACGCTCCGCCGGGTGCAGATCACCCGCGTGGAGAAGAACACGTACTTCGCGGAGCTGCACATCAGCCGCGGCGATTCCGTCGTCCAGGTGGACGCCCGGCCCTCCGACAGCATCGCGATCGCGCTGCGCCTCTCGGCACCGATCTTCGCCTCGGAGTCGCTGCTCAGCGTCATGGAGCTGGAGGAGCAGGGAGACGAGGGCACGGCCACCTTCCAGGCGGTGGACGAGAGCGCGGAGCTGAACGCGCAGCAGCTCAAGGAATACCTCGAGAATCTCCGTCCCGAAGACTTCGGCAAGTTCAACCTCTGAGCGCACTCGCGGCGGTGGTGCGGCGTGCGGCCGGCTCGCCCGGCGTTCTGCGCGCCCTGATCGTGCTCTCCCTCGCGGCCGTCCTTCCCGGCGGGGCGCGGCGTGCGCGTGCCCAGGCCGCGCTCGAGAGTAGCGGCGAGCCGCGCCGGGTGGACGGCCGCGTGCTGCGCGGCACGCCCGAGGGACCGGCGCCCGCGCCCGGGGTGACGGTGGTGCTCCACCGGGTCGGCTCGGACCGGGCCGGCCCGCTCGATTCGGCCGTCACCGACGCGCGCGGACGATACGCGTTTCGGTATCGCACCTCCGGCAGCGCGGACGCCATCTACTTCGTCTCGGCCTCCTATGACGGCATCGCGTACTTCTCCTCGCCGCTGCAGCAGCCGCGGGTGAGCGGCGACGCCGCCGCCATTACGGTGTTCGACACCACGCGCACGCCCTTCGAGATTCACGTCGCGGGCCGGCATCTGGTGTTCGGGAGCCCGGACCCCAGGGGGCGGCGCGAGGTGGTGGAGGTCTACGATCTGCAGAACGACTCCAGCGTCACGCTCGTGAGCGCCGACGATGCGCATCCGGTGTGGAGCACGCATCTGCCGGAGCGCGCGGAGAGCGCGACCGCGAACCCCGCGGGCGACATCGCCCCCGCCGCGGTGCGCTTCGCCGGCGACAGCGTGATGCTCCTGGCACCCCTCAGCCCGGGTATTCGCCAACTCTCATTCTCGTACCTGCTGCCGCGCGATGCGCTCCCCCTGGCCATCCCGGTCACGCGCCCCATCGGCGTGCTGGAGGTCCTGGCCGAGGAGCCGCGCACGCGGGTCAGCGGCGCGCGGCTGGTGGAGACGGCGCCCGTGCAGAACGAGGGGCGCACCTTTCGGCGGTTCCTCGCGCAGGACGTGCCGCCCGGCGTCGTGGTGGGCGTGGACGTGCCGTTCACCGCCGAGGACGCGCGCATCCGCGTGCTCTGGGCCGTCGCGGCGCTGTTCGGCGCGGCCATGATCGGAGCGCTGGTGTTCGCCGGGCTGCGCCGCGGGCGCGCGCGAGTCGCTCCCGTGGCCGGCGCGATCGCGCCGGTGCCGCCCGAGGGCGCCGAAACACAGGCCCAGGCGCTGGTGCGCGAGCTGGCGGCGCTCGACGTGCGCTTCGAGGCGCTCGCCGCGCCCACGCCCGACGAGCGCGCGCGGTACGAGCGGGAGCGCGCCGAGCTCAAGGCGCGATTGGCCGAGACGCTTGCAGCGGAGCGCCAGCCCGCGTAAGATTCGCGCACAATCGAAGGCGGATGCGGGACACGGAAACCGGTGCGACACCGGTGCGGCCCCGCCACTGTAACGGGCGGCAGTACGCGCGCGCTCACGATGCCACTGGCCGGATGGAGACCGGCCGGGAAGGCGAGCGACGCGGCCCGGAGCCAGGAGACGACTCGCGTCCGCGCCACACTCTAGCTCCTCGGGGGAGGACTGGTGGCGACGGCGCGCCCGCAGGTTCGTCAGGCGCTCCTCCGTTTCCGGGCATCCTTCCTCGCGCAGGGATGCCCGTCTTGCGTTCTCGCCACTGGATTGCACCGGCCGGTCTCGTCGTCGCCGTCGTCGTCGCGTGTCATGGCGGCGACCGCGCGCGCGACGCTGCCCGTACGCCGGCGGCCGCCGACTCCGCGCTGCGCCGCGATGATTTCGGGGCACCCCTCGCGGCGGCGTCCGGCGCGGGCGCCTCACCCGCGCGCATCGTCTCGCTCAACCCCACCACCACGGAGATCCTCTTCACCATCGGCGCGGGTGCACGGGTGGTGGGCCGCACCGCCTACGACCTCTATCCCGCGGCCGCGCGCCGCGTGCCGTCGCTGGGGCCCGGCATCCGGCCGAACGTCGAGGCCGTGCTGGCGGCGCGTCCCGATCTGGTGGTGCTGTACGCCAGCGGCGACAATCGCGCAGCCGCGGAACAGCTGCGCGCCCTCGGCATTCCCACGGTGGCGTTCAAGGTGGACGACATCGCCGGGTTCCGCCGCGTGACGCGCGCGCTCGGCCGGCTGCTGGGCGAGCCGGCACGCGCCGAGCGCGTGGTGGACAGCGTGGATGCCACCCTGCGGCGGGTGGCGGCGGCCACCGCGTCCCTGCCGCATCCCAGTGTGTTCGTGCACACCTGGGACGACCCGCTGCTGACCATCGGCCGCGGGAGCTTCATGAGCGAGCTCATAACCATCGCCGGCGGGCGTAACCTGTACGACGATCTCGCGGCGCCCTCGCCCGCGGTCGCGCTGGAGGACGTCGTGCGCCGCGACCCGGACGTGGTGCTGGCCAGCCCGGAG